>SLQX01000070.1 GCA_007131245.1 Bacteroidales bacterium | reverse complement strand
GTAATGGAAGCTATTTCTGCTGCCACCTCCACATCAAAACCCCTGGGCGAATTGATGCCTGTGCCAACTGCAGTGCCACCAAGTGCCAGCTCCTGCAAGTGCGATAGCGTAGACTCAAGGGACCGTATACCATACTCCAATTGCCAAACATAGGCTGAAAACTCCTGCCCCAGGGTAAGGGGGGTGGCATCCATAAGATGTGTCCGACCGGTTTTCACAATTTCTTTGAATGCCCGGGTTTTTTCCTGCAGTGCATCTTTAAGCCCTTTGAGTGAAGGGAGGGTTTGCTCCACAATGAGCTTATAGGATGCAATATGCATGGCTGTTGGAAAAGTATCATTGGAAGATTGTGATTTGTTTACATGATCGTTGGGATGAATTTTTTTTGTTTTGTCATCCAGACTTCCCCCTTGTAGCACATGTGCCCGGTTGGCTATTACCTCATTCAGATTCATGTTTGACTGTGTGCCCGACCCTGTTTGCCAGACTACCAATGGGAAGTTACCATCCAGCTTGCCCTGTAAAATCTCATCGCAGGCTTGTACGATCGGCTTTGCCAGCTCTGATGGCAACACCCCAAGCTTTTGGTTAACGATAGCCGAGGCTTTTTTCAGAATGGCAAAAGCTTCAATGACTTCTTCCGGCATCTTTTCCCTGCCTATTTTAAAATTTTGCAACGATCGCTGGGTTTGTGCGCCCCAGTATTTTTCTGCAGGCACCTCAACCGGGCCCAGCGAATCTTTCTCTGTTCGTGTGGTCATAACGTTGTGTGTTTTTAAAGTTGTGGTATTAAATGTACGTAGAAATAGTTCTTAAGACAAAATCTCAAAATAAATTTGGATAACTTTCTTACCGACAATGGTTATTGCTGATATATACAATCCTGGATTGAAATTGTTTTAATAAATGGACTTCCTTTTGTATGTTTTGCACAAAGTGGTAACTCTTTTGAATCTAGTATAGGGCGAACAAAGGGAGGTTGTATCAATTTACTTTGGGGGTTAAAGAGCCCATACAAGATTCGCTGAATAACCGTATCTTTGCATAAAATAATCATACTCTATGGAAACCAATCGACAAAAAAAAATCAATAAATTGCTGCAGAAAGATTTGGGTGAAATTTTCCAGAGGGAATCTCCCAACTTGTTTCGCAATGCCATGATAACCGTCACCAAGGTAAAGGTTACAGCCGATCTTTCCCTGGCCAAAGTGTATTTGAGTATTTTTGGTGCCGACGCCAGCGAAATTATTGCCCTTGTGAAGAGCCGGAGTAGTGAAATAAGAAGGCAGTTGGGCAACCGGATTAAAAACCAACTGAAGCTGGTGCCCCAGTTGCAGTATTATGTGGACGACAGCCTGGATTATATTGAAAACATTGAAAATCTTTTGAAAGAATAATCCCCGCTATCATGAAATATGATCCCATCAAGTCCTCTCTGGGTAACTTTTTCAACCGCACCATCTTTTTAAGGAGAGCTTTTTACCGGATGTTGGACTTGCTCTTATTGCGCGCCTGGCATGTACATGCTGAACTGGGTCGTTTTTTATCTGAGCACAAAAAAGAGAATAACCTGGTAGTCCTGGATGCTGGTAGCGGCTTTGGCCAATACAGCTGGTACCTTGCCAAAAAGCGTCCTTTATGGAAAGTTAGCGGTATAGAGATAAAGCCCGAACAGGTGGAGGACTGTAACCAGTTTTTTGAAAGGGCAGGAGTTGCTAACGCTTCCTTTGAACTGGCCGATTTAACAAAATTCCGTAAGCCATCTCACTTTCATCTCATTCTTTCCATTGATGTTATGGAACACATCCAGGAAGATGTAACTGTATTTGAAAACTTTTATGCTTCTCTTAAACCAGGTGGCAGGTTATTGATAAGCACACCCTCTGACCAGGGGGGGTCGGGGGTTGATCATGCGCATGATCATTCTTTTATAGAAGAGCATGTACGCGATGGATACGGGAAAAAGGAAATTGAAGAAAAGCTCAACAAAGGTGGATTTGAGAAGGTGGATGTGAAGTATACCTATGGCACTCCTGGTAAAATTTCATGGTTGTTCTCCATGAAGTATCCCATACAAATGTTGGGTGTGAGTAAATGGTTTTTTCTTTTGCTCCCTTTTTATTACCTGGTCGTTTTCCCCTTTTGCCTGTTGCTTAACTATGCGGATGTAAAAATGCCCCATAAAACCGGAACAGGGCTACTGGTATCAGCAACCAAAATCAAAAAAAACCCGAAAAATAGTTGAATTTTCCATTTTACATAGCACGCAGGTATTTGTTTGCCAAAAAGTCGCAAACAGCCATCAATGTACTCACGCTTGTTGCCGTAGTGGGCGTAGGGGTGGGCACCATGGCCCTGGTTGTTGTTTTATCTGTCTTCAACGGGTTTGAAAAACTTATCCTCTCCCTGTTCAACGCTTTTAACCCAGATATGGAAATCAGCCTTGTGGAGGGAAAGACTTTTGGGATGGATGAGTTTCCGGCAGATGAGATCAAAAACCTGCCCGGGGTGCTTCACCTTGGGGAGGTGTTTGAAGAGACGGCTCTGCTTACTTACAAGGAAAGGCAACACATTGTTAAACTCCGGGGTGTAGATGAAACCTATGACCATATCACCGGGTTGGATACAATGGTTTTAGAGGGAGAGTATGATTTACGGTCTGGCGACCAGGAGTATCTTATCCTGGGGCAGGGTGTAGCCTATATGCTTAATGCTAATATACATGATTTTCTCAACCCCATAACAATCTATATACCCAAAAGAGGCCATGTTACTACCATGCATCCGGCCCAGGCTTTTAATGCCAGCTCACACTATGCCAGGGGTGTTTTCCATGTTCAGGCAGAGTTTGATATGGATTATGTAATTGCACCCATATCACTGCTCAGGTATCTCACCGAATACGAAAATGAAGTTACCTCTGTAATGGTTTCTGTGGAGCCAGGCAGCAATATTCGTCAACTTCAACGGGAAATTGACCGAATTACCGGTGAGGATTTTCAGGTGCGTAACCGCTTTGAGCAAGAGGAGTTTTTGTATAAGGTAATGCGCTCTGAAAAGTGGGCCATATTTTTTATTCTAACTTTTATTTTGGTGATTGCTGCTTTTAACATCACCGGTAGCCTGACCATGCTTGTTCTTGAAAAACGCAAAGATCTTGGTATACTCTGGAGCATGGGGGCACCATTGCGTACCCTGAAGCAAATATTCCTGTATGAAGGCTTGTTGATAAGCCTTGGGGGTGCCTTGATTGGGGTAACAACCGGGGCTCTCATCTCCTGGATACAGATAAAGTATGGGATTATTTCGTTACAGGGAGAAGGAGCATTTATTATTGACGCTTACCCTGTACACATCAAGATTGCCGATTTGGTGCTGGCCTTCCTTACCGTTTCAGTTATCGGACTTTTGGCCTCCCTGGTACCTGTACAAAAAATCAAAAACTTTCTAAACAATTCAGTTTTTTAATACATACAGATGGTTTGTGTGCTTTGTTCCTTGTGTCATTATTCAACTAGTTGGTTTGTTATATTAGTTCATTTGTTTGAAAATATGTGTTTGGATACCGGTTTTTTTTAAAATGAAGGCACTGACGCAAGTTTGGAAAGTAAATGGATTTGTTTAATTTAGCACAACTATAAGGCAGAATGTTAAAATTTACACCATAAAAAGCGCAAATATTTAAACGAATAGTACCAGGACTATTACGAGCTCCCGTATTTGCCGGAAAGCTGTTACACAGGTACCCGGTACCTGCGGCCTGCCACTTGCAAAAGGAATTAAAGAACTGAATATAGAAATTTGTTTTCCATACCATTAATAAAAAGTGGACAATGGCCCTCCGCTGGAGATCAGTATTCTATGATACTCACTCTTACTAATTATCCCTAATAATCAAAACTATCAAAAATTTATGTTACAAATGAAGAGAAAAGTACAGTTATCCCAAAGACTGAATGCAGGGTCTTTGGCCAGGCTTTCTATGCTTATTGCAGCAATGATAGTCTTTAGCCTTACCCTGTCAGCACAAAATGTTATCGAGCTTGATGCCTCGAAATCCAAAACACAAGTTGTAAAAAATGATTTTCAATCATTACAAATCAATTACACATTCGATGCCTTGCATACCCTTGAGGTAAAAACCCGGCAAGGCACATTTCACGAACTAATTCTGCCCCAAGGATACCCTGTTGGCAAACCGGGTGATCCCAAACTTCCTGCAGCCAAAGATCTGATTGAAATACCTTTTGGGGCAGAAGTAGAAGTAGTGGTGAAAAGTTATACCACCAAAGAATATGATTTGGCTGACTATGATGTAAAAAACCCCATTATGCCCAACCAGCCATCATTGAGAAAAGATCAAAATGTGGAGGATGTGCCTTTTCAATTTAATCATGATGCTTACACAAAAAATGCTTTTGCAGAAATGGAGCTCGCAGAAGTGGAGGTGTTGGGTGTTATGAGAGGAGTCAGGCTGGCCCATATTACGGTGGCTCCTGTACGATACAACCCCGCAGAACAAACCCTGAAAGTTTATAATGATGTGGAACTGGAAATCCATTTTAAAGGAGCTGATAAAGCACTTACTCAGCATGTAAAAGCATCTACTTATTCCCCCTATTTCGACATGCTTTATTCCAGTACCCTTAACGAGCCCCTCTCAGGCGACATTTTTGATGATTACCCGGATTTAACCAAAACACCGGTTAAAATGCTTGTGGTTTCAGACAGGGAGTTTGAACAAACCCTGGAGCCTTTTATTGCCTGGAAAACCAAGACCGGATATCATATGAATGTTGCGTACACCGATGAAATTGGTTCTTCAGCCACCGAGGTTCAGGATTGGATACATGAACAATACAATGCCGGCACACCCGAGGACCCTGCACCTACTTTTGTAGTAATAGTGGGTGACGTTGATAAGGTGCCCGCTTCAGCCATTGGGGATGAATCAGGATTGGTAACCGACTTGTATTATGCTTCGGCCGATGGTGATTATTTTCCCGACATGTACCTGGGAAGGCTGTCTGCTCGCAATGTTCAGGAATTACAAAATCAGTTGGACAAAATCTTGTATTATCAAAAATACGAATTTGATGACCCTTCATACCTTGATGATGTAACGCTTATTGCAGGACAGGATGGATATTGGAATCCCAATGTTGGCCAACCTACCATACACTATGCCACTGAAAATTATTTCAACGAGGCACATGGTTTCAATAATGTAAATGCCTACCTGTCCAGTTATTCCGGGTGCTATGATGAAGAGCGTATTGCAGTTAGTCTTATCAATTTCACGGCACACTGCTCCCCTACCTCCTGGGCCGGTCCCTATTTAACCGTAAGTGATATTCACAATATGACCAACGAAGGCAAGTACCCTCTTGCTGTGGGCAACTGCTGCCAGAGTGCACTTTTCAGCCATAGCGAATCTGTGGGTGAAGCATGGGTGCGTGCACAGGACAAAGGTGCGGTCGCCTATATTGGTTCTGCACCCAACACACACTGGTTTGAAGATTTTTACTGGGCACTGGGCGCCTTCCCCATCCAGGGTGATAATAATGGCTACGTTCCGTCTGTGGAAGAAACAACCATGGGTGCTTATGATGCATCTTTTGTGTCGGATTACCAGGCAGTAGCTTCTGTAAAATTTGTAGGGAATCTTGCCATCACCGAAGCACATATACAAGGGTACCAAACACACGTTTCCAATGCCCAATATTATTGGGAAGGATACCAAACATTTGGTGACCCCTCAACCTATATTTATAAAACTCAGGGAACAGAAAACCAGGTTTCCCATATGGATATTCTGCCAATAGGCCTGGATACTTATACCGTTGAAGCACTTCCCGGCTCCTATGTGGCCATCAGCAAGGATGGTGTTTTGCATGGTGCAGCCATTGTGGATGAAATGGGAGAGGTAGAGGTACCCATTGATCCTGTATTGGAGGGTGGTGATGTTAACATAGTTGTTACCGGCCCCAAGCTTATACCTTATATTGAAACGGTTCCCGCTGCAGCACTTGATGGTCCATTTGTGGTTCTTGATGATTTTGACATCAACGGGGAGCCTGCCTATAATCAAAGCATTACCCTGGATGTTACCCTGAAAAACGTAGGTTCAGATGCCGTGGGCAATGTAACAGCTGTATTGGAAGGAGATGATCCTTATATTACACTGCTGAATGCCGGTGATGAGATTACTTTTGAGGGTATGGAAGCAGGAGAACAAGACAATACATCTTTTGTGGCTGAAGCCTTTGCCATGGATATTAGCCAGGATGTGCCCGATAATCACCAGGCAAGTTTCGAGCTTACAATTACTGATGGCGGGGAAGAATGGGTTTCAAACCTTAGACTGAATGCCTACGCCCCGGTTTTCAGTATTGATCCGGATTATGTTTTGGACGACAGTGAATATGGAGACGGAAACAACCGGCTGGACCCCGGCGAGTCCGCTTTGCTCACTTTCCAGGTTACCAACCAGGGACACACTACAGCTGTCAATCCGGTTTTTGAGATTATGGGCAATTCCCCCTACTTAAGTCTGGATGATTTTCAGTACAACCTTGAGCCCATTGCTGCCGGGGATACAACAGATGTAGAGGTTTGGGTACATGCACATGAATCTGCAGCAGAAGGGACCTTCGTGGATTTAACTATGCATATTGAAGATGGACACTGGGCAGAAGCCAGCACCGAAATAGTGATTGGCCAGGTTCCTGAAATGCAGCTGGGAGAGGGTGATGCAGAATCAGGCCAATATCCTTTCTATAATTATTACAAAGCCAACCGCACCCAAATGCTTTATCTTAACAGTGAACTGGGATCTGGTGAAAAAATCATCAAAGAAGTTGGGTTTGACATCAAAGAAGTTGCTGATGATCATCAAAACCTGCCCAATTTTAAAATATTTATCAAACATACGGATGTGGAAACCATGCCCAACGCTTATGTGGATATGAGTGAAGCCACAGAAGTTTTTTCTGCAGATACATACCAGATGCCTGAAGAAGAGGGCTGGCATATGTGGGAAATTGAGGACTATGCCTATGACGGTGAGAGCAATATTGTAGTGGAAATTGTCTGGGGCCAGTTGGATGGATGGACATGGAACCACTACAAGGTTAATTCCACAGGGATGGACCATGATATGGTAAGTTATGGGTATGATGACAATGAAGAAATTCCTTCTTACAGTGGTTCTTCAAATGTCCGTCCAAACCTTTTCCTTGCATTCCAGGAGCAGGGTGAAATGGAAGAACAGCAGGTTACATTTATTGCCAAAAACCAGCATGACGAAACTATTGAAGAGGCTACCCTACACATTGCAACAACCACCCTGCAAACGGATGAATCAGGCCAGGCAGCGTTAAATCTGTTCCCGGGAACCTATACACTGAATGCCACAGCTGATGGTTACCAGGCTATTGAAGAGCATGAATTTGTCGTGGGTGAAGGACCCCTGGAGCTGGAGCTTGTTTTTGACGATATTATGATGGAGGTGCTTTTTATCGTTGATGATACACATGGCGATGAAGTACACGATGCTGTGGTTACCTTGAATGAAGAGCCCCAAGAGCCCGGGGAATATCATTTTGAAGAAGTTGAGCCGGGAACCCATAACTATGTGGTGAGTCATGAGCAATACTTTGATAGTGAGGGTTCCTTTGAACTGATTGATCAAAACCTGGAAATCCATGTAACCCTTAGCCCCGATGACACCTATGTGGCCGATATGGAAAGCAGCCCCAGGGTTACCCTGTTCCCCAATCCTACCCGCGGAGATATCAACATCAGGCTCAACGGCTTTGAGGGTGAGCTGGAAGTGAGTATCGCCAATTACCAGGGACAGATACTTCAGAGCAGGGTTGTGGAGGCTTTTGGAGGCCAGCAACAAATCAGGCTCAAACCCGATTATTCTCCCGGAGTATATTACCTCAGGGTAAGCAAAGGTGAGGACACATGGATTAAGAAAGTAATTATCCAATAAAAAACTGCACCAACCCCGCCTGTGCTTCCGGGCACAGGCGGGGTTTGATTATTTATACTTCAACAATCAATTATTTAATAAGCCTATGAAAAAAATCAAAACATTTTTTGTACTAATGGTTGTGGCTACGATAAGTATGTCCATGGCCCAAAGCAATTGGGTGGGAATGCACAACAATACACCCTCAGATGCTGAAATTAAGCTTTTGGAGAGCAATGTTCAGCAAACACAAATCCAATTTTCTGTGGATGGATATTTTGAGAAACCTGTAAGGACTCCCAGGGGGACCGAAAAGATTTTAACCCTGGATAACGGGATTGGTATTGCGAAAAAAGGAATGCCTGACCTGGGAAAACTTTACACCTCTATTATCATACCTGATACAGAACAGATGCAGGTAAAGGTTGTTTCTTACAAATACCAGGAAATAGAGAATGTAGGGGTTGCACCTTCTAAAGGACACTTCACCCGTGACATCAACCCTGGGGATGTTCCTTTTGAGTATGGCGATGCCTACAATGAAGACGCTTTTTGGCCGGCAGAGATTGCCCGTCTCGAGGATCCTTTTATCATGAGAGATTTTCGTGGTCAAACGGTTACTATTTTCCCCTTGCAGTACAATCCTGTAACTCAAACACTGCGCGTTTATACAGACATAACAGTGGAGATAAGTGCAACGGGTGAGCAGGGAAAAAATATTCTTTCACGTAAAAGCGATCAGGTAAGGGTAGAGCATGAGTTTGGACAAATATACGATCGTTTCTTTTTGAATATGGATGCTGCTGATAAAAGCTACCAGCTTCTTGAAGGTGAAGAAGGGAGTATGCTGATTATTGCTTATGACGATTTTGTGGATGCCATGCAACCCTTTGTGAACTGGAAACGGACCTCCGGAAGGGTTACAGAGATAGTACCCAAGTCTGAAGTGGGTTTCAGTGCATCAGAAATTCAGGAATATGTTGCCAACTACTATGAGGAGAATGAAGATTTTGCACACCTGCTTCTGGTAGGTGATGGTCCTCAAATACCCGTGGTTAATGCCAGTGGGGGACAGTCGGATGTTGCCTATGGTTTTATCCAGGGAGATGACTCCTACAATGATATTTTTGTGGGGCGTTTCTCTGCAGAAACCGTTGAGCACGTTGAAACGCATGTTCAGCGTATGATCGAGTATGAAAGAGATATAACCGAAGAAGATACGTGGCTAAGCACAGGTATGGGAATTGCCCGTAATGAAGGTGCAGGCGGTGGACATAACGGTGGTGAGGCTGATTATGAACACATGGATTATATTAAAGACACCCTGCGCAACTATACCTATGATGTTGTACACAAACATTACGATCATAATGTGCCCAATGTGCCCAATACCAATCCCGCAGCAATGTCTGCCTCCTTTAATGAAGGGGCGAGTATTGCCAATTACTGCAATCACGGTTCTACCACCGGTTGGTCAGTGGGTGGATATAGCATCAGCCATGTAAATGATCTAACCAATGTGGGTAAACTCCCCTTTATCTGGTCTGTGGCATGTGTAAACGGGGCTTTTGTTAACAATTTTTGCTTTGCCGAAGCCTGGCTGCGAGCCACCCATGAGGGTGAACCCTCCGGGGCTATCGGGATGATGGCTGCAACCATCAACCAGCTTTGGCAGCCACCCATGACCGGACAGGATGAGATGGTGACCCTGTTGACTGAGCAAAGTACGATGGATCATGAAACCCTCCAGAGAACTTTTGGCGGGTTGTCAATTAACGGAAGCATGTCGATGATTCCGGCGCATGGTACCGACGGAATCAATACGCATCAAACCTGGGTTCTTTTTGGAGACCCTTCTCTGAAAGTAAGAACCGCGGCACCCACACCTGTTGAGGCTATGTATAACCCGGTTATGCTTATTGGTACACCCGCCTTTGAGATTACTGTAGAGAATGCTGAAGGAGCTACCGTTGCCCTTTCTTATTATGATGAAGCAGAAGGAGAGGTAGAACTGCTGGGAAAAGGTTTTGTGGAAGGTGGAATGGCGAATGTTGAATTTGAAGAAGCACTGTCGGAACCAGCCACACTTACCCTGACAATCACCGGGTTTAACAAAGTTACCTATATCAATGATGATATTCAGGTAATCCCTCCCGATGGCCCCTATTTGGTTTTTGATGAATATATCATTGATGATTCGGCCGGAAACAATAACAACCAGGCTGATTATGGCGAAACCATTTTGCTGGATGTTGCCCTGAAGAATGTAGGTATTGATAAGGCAGAGAATGTGGAAGCTGTGCTCACTACCGAGAGTGATTATATTTCCATTATCGATGGTGAGCAACTATGGGGTGATCTCGAAGAAGATGAGTCTGCCATGATGGAAGCAGCCTTTGCTTTTGAAGTGAATGAGGTAATTCCCGATAACCACTCGGTTATTTTCAATCTCCAGATTACAGGGTATGATGAAGAAGAAGAAATGGATGAATGGGAGTCCAACTTCTCCCTCAGGATTTATTCTCCCATGTTTAGTATTGATGAGTTTGTTGTGGATGATTCTGAATATGGAGAGGGTAATGGACGGCTCGATCCAGGTGAAACAGCCGATATTTTGGTGAAGTACCACAATGTGGGTGGGGCTCCTGCCAATGCTCCCAAAACCGGAGTTCATGCAGCGAATCCCTACCTAAGTATTGAAAACCCCGTTGTTGAACCTGGCGCTATTCAGCCCGGTGAATACGTACAGGTGGCATACACGGTGCACGCCCACGAGAGCACCATTGAAGGAACTATTGTGGACTTGCTGTTTTCTGTGGAGGATGCGCACCATGTTGAGTCTGACCAATTGTTGGTTATTGGCCAATTGCCCGAAGACCAGATTGGTGACGGGGGCGCAGAATCAGGTCAGTATCCTTTTTACAACTTCTATAAAGCCAATCGTTCTCAAATGATTTATACTTCGGATGAGTTGGGTGCTGGTGAAAAAACAATCACAGAAATTGGCTTTGACATTATCCAGGCATCCAGCGAGCATAATAACCTTCCCAACTTTAAGATTCGCATGATGCATATTGAGGAAGAGGTTTTTGATGACCAATTTGTGAATACCGATGAAGCCCAGGTGGTTTTCAGTGCGGATGCCTACCAGATGCCCGGAGAGGAAGGATGGCATTTTTGGGAAATAGATCCCTTTGAGTATGGTGGTGAAGGACACCTGTTGATAGAAATCGCCTGGGGATTGCTGGATCAATGGACAAGTAATCACTATGTTGTAGCCAGCACCCATGTAAACGCCGAACGCACCGCTTACGGATATAACGATTGGAACGCAGTTCCTGACTTTAGCGGTACAAGTGCTGTCAGACCCAATGTGTTTTTCACATTTGAAGCCCAGGTTGCTGAAGAAGATCAACTGGTTGCGTTTCATGTTGTAAACCAGCTGGATGAAATACAGCCCGAAGCAGATATTATGCTGGGAAGCTACCACATGCAGGTTGATGAAGAAGGTAAAGCAGGTTTGTCTATTCAGCCCGGCTCTTACCTTGTTTCTGCCATGGCACCTGGTCATGCTGACCTTGAAAATTATGAGGTAATTGTTGAGCCAGGCACTGATAATGATAACGGTGACGATAATGGTGATGATACAGGCGATAAAGATAATAACGACGACAACGGTGACAACGGTGATGATGGTGACAACGGTGACAATGGTGACGAAGAAGAAACACCCGACATGGTTGTTGAGCTTGTTCTTACCAAGCTTTTCGACGCCCATTTCGAAGTTTCAGATAACTACGGAGCCGTTGTAACAGACGCCGTTATAACTCTGGAGGAGCAAAACTATGAGGAGGGGCATTATGCGTTTGAATCCTTGTTGCCTGGCACTTACAACTTTACCGTTAGCCGAGAGTTTTATTTTGATTATGAGGGGGAATTTGACCTGGTTGATGGAGATGAGACTATTAGCGTGGTACTGGAAGCAGATGGTACAGATGTACAGGATGTTGCTGAAGGTGGCATCAATGCATACCCCAATCCTTTCAACAACATGCTTTACCTTGATTTACCCGCTCAAGTCAGTGGAGAGCTTCAAATTGTAGATGTTCTGGGTAATGTGGTTTATCACAGAGCAGATGTGAGTGGTTCGCAAAACCTGGATTTAGCGTTTTTGCCTGTGGGTAATTATTTGTTGAGAATTACCCATGATGAAGAAACCAGGGTAATCAAAGTGAGTCGAGTGGAGTAATATACCGCTTGCTTTAATCTGATAAAAACGGCCATCCCCCTGTGGGGTGGCCGTTTTTTTTAACTAAGAAATGCCTGTCCTTATACATAAAAGCAGATCATGCAATGATTTTTGGTGGTCGTAAGGTAACTATTTGTGGATTTATCAAACCCCGAGAATGTTTATCTTTAAATATTATTTATCAGAGAGTGAGAATACAATAAATGATATTTTCGTTCTACGAAACCCGATTGTCAAACAAAAAACAAAGCTTATGGAAAAAAAGAGCGCAATTGTAACAGGTGCATATGGTGCCATAGGAGGTGTCATAGCAGCTGAAATGGCTAAACAGGGGTATCGTCTCACCCTGGTGGGTCGCGACCGTAAAAAGCTGGAGAAAATGGCTGAGACTCTGTCCAAACAAACCGGTAACAAAGATGTGTTTTACCGTGCGGTGGATTTGTCAGCCAAAAATGAAGTCGAGCGTTTTGCACAAAGCTGGGAAGGCCCATTGCATGTGCTTATCAACAATGCAGCCACCACGCCCCGCAGTCGCGAAACAACATCCCGGGGAATAGAACAGCAGTTTGCCACCAATGTGTTGGGCTATTTTTGGATGATGCAGTATTTTTATCCCTTTATGGAAAAGGTGGATGATGCTCGGATTGTAAATGTGGCAAGCTATTGGGCCGGGGATTTGGATTTGAATGACTTGGAGTTTGAAAGCCGTCCTTACGACAATGATACAGCATACCGTCAAAGTAAACAGGCCAACCGTATGCTCACTGCTGCTTTTGCAAAAAGGTTATCAGATAGTGGAATAGCTGTTTTGGCTGCACATCCTGGCGATGTGCGCTCGAAGCTTAGCAATAACCTGGGCCATGGTGGTTGGGAATCTCCGGAGCAGGGTGCCGCCAACCCGCTGTTTTGTGCCCTGGACTCATCATTGAAAGGAATTAGCGGAAAGTATTATGAACATAAGCGCGAGACCCCCTGCCGTTTTGCAAAGGACTCAGATGCCGTGGAAAAGCTCTATGAAGTTTGCCTGAAGTACTGACTCGTTGAGGGTATGAGGATAAGAAAGGTTTTAGGCAAACACTTCAGTTTCTATACCCAGAGCTTCTACTTTTTGAGCAATGTGGTTGAGTTCCTCCCATGGGATTTTCTCCAGTGTTTCTACGGGAGTGCTGCGTGCTATGGGGTATATCATCACCATACGGGGTTGAATTCTTTGGATGTGTTTGAGCCAGGCATCTATCTCTTTGTCGGAGGTGTTGTCAATGGGTTTCCCTTTGTAAGTCCCTTTTACGAACAGTGACTGGATGATGGCCTTGCCTTTGAATACGGTGAGCGTTTCAACAATTTCTTTTAGGGTGATGTTGATTCTGGGGTTGTTGAGCTCGCGGAAAGTTTCTTCGGTGCCTGCATCCAGCTTAAGGATGGGCTGATCGGTAAGGAGCAGGGCATCAGCAACAAAAGGTTCGGAGGCTTTACTGCCGTTGGTGAGTACAGAAACCAGGGCGTCGGGATAATAGGTGTTCCTAAGCTCCACCACGTCTTCCACAATACCCGGAAAGTGGGGGTGTATACTGGGTTCGCCGTTGCCTGCAAAAGTGATGGAATCGAGCATGGCATTTTTGCTTTGCATGGTTGCCAGCTTTTCTTTCAATGCTTCTTTAATTTGGGGACGGGTGGGAAAAGCATTACTGGCCTCATGCACCTGGGTCCATCCACATTCGCAATAGATACAGTTAAAAGTACAATGTTTTTTGGAGGTGGTTAGCAGGTTTATACCAAGTGAAATGCCCAGTCTACGGCTTTTGATGGGGCCAAAAATAATTTGTTCAAACAAAAAACCACTCATAACAGGGTTGAATTAATTTTGGGTGCAAAATATTGGAAGGTGAAGATATTTTTGGGGATTCTGAAAAGTAAAACTAAACTTCTTCTATTACATCGGCCGGTTTTTTCTCAAAAGCAAAAAACTTTTTCTGGAAAACAATCAAGACGAGTACACCTGTTGTGATAGCTGCATCAGCGATATTAAATACCGGCCTGAAAAAGATAAACTCCTGGCCACCCCAAAACGGAAGCCACTGTGGAAATTGGCCATATACCAGAGGCAACCAGAGCATATCTACAACTTTCCCATATAAAAATGGGGCATATCCACCCTCGGGTGGTAAAAACTCAGCGGTTTGCGAAAAGGTGCTTTCAGAGAATAAAACCCCGTAAAAGGTACTGTCCATAATATTTCCCAGTGCACCGGCCATGATCAGAGAAACGCAGGTAATAAGGCCTGCATGTGCATTTTTGCGGTAAAGGTTGTAGATATACCAGCCGATAACAATAACAGCCACAATGCGGAAAAGGCTAAGCAGCAATTTACCGTATTCACCGTAAAACTGCATCCCAAATGCCATTCCTTCATTTTCAATGAAGTAAATTTTGAACCAGTCTCCGAATACCGGGATTTCCTGGCCCAGTGTCATATTGGTTTTTACTACAATTTTCGAAACCTGGTCAATCAGCAGAACCACAAAAATGGTAAACCAGGGGATGTATTTTTTTGGCAACTTCACCCGGCTCAATTATTTTTTTTGATTTTGGTTGAGTTTGGCCTCTATGCTCAGTGTGGCATGAGGAACACTTCTCAGTCTTTCTTTTGAGATCAGTTTTCCGGTTACCCGGCAGATGCCATAGGATTTGTTTTCAATACGGATAAGTGCATTTTCCAGGTCTCGGATAAATTTTTGCTGGCGGGCGGCCAACTGGCTATTCTCTTCCTTGGAAAGAACCTGGGAGCCTTCTTCCAGTATTTTGAAGGAGGGAGAAGTATCATTGGTATCATTGGCATTTTGGGTAGTATAAGCTTCGGTGAGAATCTTAAGACCCGCCCTGGCTTCCTCAAGCTTTTTCATGATGATGCCTCTAAATTCTTTCAGCTCCTCATCCGAATACCGGGTTTTTTCTTGCTTGTTTTCCATATTTATATAGTTTTATTGTTGTGTTTATCTTTTTTGTATCGAAACATACGTTTTTATACCTTCCTCAATATTAACCTCAGCTATGTTATTGTTTCTTATATCATCGGTATAATGCAGATTGTCTGCTAATGTTTCAGAACAAATATACTCATTATTATTGACTATTGCATCAGATATTTCGTCGTGTTTTTGCACCCATATCTCGATTTTATCGGTTACTTCCAACCCTTTTTCTTTCCTCAGGTTCTGGATGCGGTTGATGAGTTCCCGGGCTATCCCTTCCTGCTTTAATTCCGGGGTAATGGTAATATCCAGTGCAACAGTTACACTGTTTTCGGTGGCTACCAGCCAGCCGGGAATGTCTTCAGAAAGGATTTCAACATCATCCCTGCCCAGTTCAATGCTTTCATTGTCCAGGGTAATGGTATAACTGCCTTTTTGTTCTAATATTGCAATTTCTTCCTGTGAAAAAGCATTTACTTTGGCAGCGATTTGCTTCATGAGTTTTCCGTATTTTGGCCCCAGGGTTTTGAAGTTGGGCTTGATTTTCTTCACCAACACACCGGTTGTATCGGTCAGGTACTCCAGCTCCTTTACATTCACTTCTGAAAGGATTAGCTGCTCCACATCCTGCAGTTGTTGTTGGAACTTTTCATCCAAAACGGGCACCATTACTTTTTGCAGGGGCTGACGAACTCTGATATTTACTTTTTTGCGAAGTCCAAGTACCAGGGATGATAATTTTTGAGCCAGCTGCATCCGCTCTTCCAGGTCGGTGTCAATAAATGTTTTGTCGGCCACCGGGAATTGGGTCAGGTGCACCGAATCATGGGGATAACGTCCACTGACCTTGTTAAGGTCGTTAAAAAGGCGATCACTGAAAAAGGGTGCGATGGGTGCTGAAAGCTGACTGATCACTTCAAGGCAACGATACAGGGTTTGGTAGGCTGATATCTTGTCTCGGGTATAATCACCTTTCCAGAATCTGCGGCGGCAAAGGCGAACATACCAGTTGCTCAGGTGCTCATTCACAAAATCCTGGATATACCTGCCAGCCCGTGTGGGTTCAAAATCCTGGTAGCATTCATCAACCCGCAATACCAAGGTGTTGAGTTCCGATAAAATCCAACGATCGATTTCGGGCCTTTCTTCAATGGCTACCTCCTCCTCTTTATAGGTAAACCCGTCAATATTGGCGTAAAGGGCAAAAAAAGCATAGGTGTTAAAGAGGGTTCCAAAAAACTTACGTTGCACTTCGGCCACACCCTCCAGGTCAAACTTAAGGTTATCCCAGGGCTGGGCATTGGTAATCATATACCATCGGGTTGCATCAGGGCCATATTTTTCGATGGTTTTAAAGGGGTCAATGGCGTTGCCAAGCCTTTTGGACATTTTGTTGCCCTTTTTGTCCAGCACCAGTCCGTTGGAAACAACTGTTTTGAAAGACACCGAGTCGAACACCATGGAGGCAATGGCATGCAAGGTAAAGAACCAGCCGCGGGTTTGATCAACCCCTTCGGCAATAAAGTCGGCGGGGAAGTTTTTCTCAAACTCCTTTTTGTTTTCAAAGGGGTAGTGATATTGCGCATAAGGCATGGAGCCCGAGTCAAACCAAACATCTATGAGGTCCATCTCCCGCTTCATTTTTTGGCCGGTGGGGGATACCAGGATGATTTCATCCACTGCCGGGCGGTGCATGTCAAAAACGTTGTAGTTTTCTTCGCTCATGTCGCCCTCTTTAAAAGCTGCCAGGGGATTTTCTTTCATAATGCCTGCCTCAACTGATTTAGCGACCTCTTCTTTTAATTGGGCCAGGGAGCCAATGCATATTTTTTCGTTTCGGTCTTCACTTACCCATACCGGCAGTGGGATGCCCCAATAGCGTGAACGGCTCAGGTTCCAGTCCTGCAGGTTCTCCAGCCAGTTTCCAAACCTTCCTGTACCCGTTGATTCGGGCTTCCAGTTGATGGTTTGATTCAGTTCAATCATCCTGTCTTTCATGGCTGTGGTTTTGATAAACCATGAATCCAGCGGATAATAGAGGATGGGTTTGTCGGTGCGCCAGCAGTGGGGGTAGGAGTGTTCGTATTTTTCTGCCTTAAAAGCCTTGTTTTCTGTTTTTAGCTTAATGATGATATCCACATCAACAGGTCTGTCTTTTTGGGGATCAAAATCGGGGTCATAATCTGGTTTTACAAAGCGGCCTGCAAACTCAGGCATTTGCTCCACAAAGCGTCCCTGCCTGTCTACCATGGTAAGGGCACCCAGGTTGTAATCTTTACCAATCTTAAAGTCGTCAGCACCAAAGCTTGGAGCGATATGTACGATACCCGTACCATCTTGGGTGGTCACAAAATCTCCCAGCACTACCCGGAATGGGTCTCCCGTTTCAGGCTTTGCCGAAGGGAGTAGTTGCTCGTAACGGATGTTTTCAAGCTCGCTGCCTTTGTATTCACCGGTTATTTCCCAGGGAATCTTTTTATCCCCTTCTTTGTAATCTTCCAGGTTGAGCTTTGCATTTTTGGCATCGAAGTAACTGCTAACAAGCTCTTTGGCAATTAATACATGAATGGGTTTGTTGGTATAGGCGTTATATGTTTTGATCTTTACATAGTCAATTTTTTTACCTACTGCCAAACCTGTGTTGCTGGGCAGGGTCCATGGGGTGGTGGTCCATGCCAAAAGGTGAACATCTGTTTCGCCACCATGAAAAAGAAACTCCGAAGTCTGATTGCGTACAACCCTAAACTGCGCCGTCACCGAATGGTCTTTCACTATGCGATAGCAGCCGGGCTGGTTGAGCTCGTGGGTGCTAAGCCCGGTTCCGGCAGCTGGAGAAAAGGGTTGTATGGAGTAGCCTTTGTAGAGCAGCCCTTTTTCGTAAAGCTTGCTCAAAAGGTACCAAACCGTTTCAATGTATTTGTTGTCAAAAGTGATGTAAGGATCGCTCAAATCAACCCAGTAACCCATTTTGCGGGTAAGATCATCCCAGGTGTCTTTGTATTTCATCACATCTTTGCGGCAAGCCTGGTTATATTCACTGATGGAAATTTTTGTGCCGATATCTTCCTTGGTAATTCCCAATAATTTTTCAACACCTATTTCAACAGGCAGCCCATGAGTATCCCAGCCCGCTTTTCTTTTTACCAGATATCCTTTTTGGGTACGGTATCTGCAAAAGATATCTTTGATGGCCCGGGCCATAACGTGGTGAATACCTGGCATGCCATTGGCTGAGGGAGGGCCTTCGTAAAACACCCATGGTTTTGAATCCTGCCTGAGTTCAAGGCTTTTTTCAAAAACCTGGTTGTCCTGCCACTCGTTTAATACTTCTTTTCCCAGTTGGGATAAGTTCAGCTTTTTGTATTCGGCATACTTTTTTTCCATCGGAATTGGTTTCTAAGATTTTTTCGTAAAATGATGTTCTGATGATACGCTTATAAAACTTTGATTATAAGAAGATAAGCGACATCCCAGGATGTGCTTTTGGCGAAACACTCTCCATATAATTAAGGCGCAAAATTATAAAAAAAAACGATGGTTTGCGCAAAAACTTCATGCTGTGCCACAGTGCTTTAATTCGTGTGAGCCAATTGTTTTGTTATTATCACAGGAGCAGACAGTCAAAAGCCTTTCGGCATAGATGCGTTGGTATATGATTATAATTGGGGCTATAACTCTGTTCCTGTTTTGTGTGCGATGAGGACTACACAAAATTTCGGGAGTGGACAGAAAAAAAGCCCGTATGCTACAAACATACAGGCTTTGGTATATATGCTATACAAGAAAAGGCTACTCTTCCTCTTCCTGTTCTGCTTCGTAGGCTTTGAGCAGTTTGTCCTGAACATCGGCAGGCACCTGTTGGTATTCGGCGTATTTCATTCCATACATACCGCGACCGCTGGTGAGTGAGCTCAGTGTGGTTGAAAATTTATTCATTTCTGCCAACGGAACTTTAGCTTTGATTTTCTGGAAGTTTCCTTCAGAGTCCATACCCATGATGATAGCACGGCGGCCCTGCAAGTCAGTCATAACATCCCCCATTTTTTCTTCGGGCACCATTACTTCTACATCGTAGATGGGTTCAAGGATTTTGGGTCCGGCATTTTTAAATGCTTCGCGGAATGCATGACGTCCAGCCAGTTTAAATGAGACTTCGTTGGAGTCAACCGGGTGCATTTTACCATCATAAACGTTTACCACGATATCACGTGCATAGGAACCGGTAAGAGGGCCTTCCTCCATTTTTTCCATCACCCCCTTAAGGATAGCGGGCATAAATCGTGCATCAATAGAACCACCTACAATACAGTTGTTGAAAACGAGTTTCCCTCCCCATTCAAGCTCGTGAATGTCCTGTCCACGAACCGGGTAATCGGTTTGGTTAGGCTTTCCTTCGTAGTGGGGCTCAATCATAATAAACACTTCACCAAATTGTCCGGCACCACCCGATTGTTTTTTATGGCGGTAAGTGGCTTTGGCGTTTTTGGTAATGGTTTCCCTGTAAGGAATCTTGGGTGTCAAAAACTCAATTTCTACCTTACTGATGTTTTCAATCATCCACTTGGCTACGTTTAGGTGGAGTTCTCCCTGCCCGGAAAGGATAACCTGCTTGAGCTCTTTAGACTGCTCAAAGAAGAGTGTGGGGTCGATATTGTTCATCTCTTTGAGTACACCGGCTAGTTTTTCTTCGTCAGCGGTATTTTTGGCTTTCACGGCCAGACGAATTTTGGGCTCGGGGAACTTGATGGGTGCAACTTTTGCACTTTGGTTTTTAGCGGTGGTAAGGGTGGTGTTGGTCCGTGACTCTTTGAGCTTAATGGTAGCTGCGATATCGCCCGGTACTACCTTTTCTAGCTTGCTACGGTTTTTACCGGCTACTGCATAAAGCTGCGAAAGCCTTTCCTTGGTGTCGGAAGAGCTGTTCACAAGGTCAATGGCCTCGGTAAGGGTTCCGTCATATACCTTAAAGAAAGAAATTTCTCCAAGGTGTGGCTCAATGGCTGTTTTGAAAATAAAGGCCATGGCCGGGTTATCAGGATTCATTTCCAGCTCTTTGCCCTCATCGGTTTTTTCTTTTTTAACCTCATTTGGCGCTGGCAGGCTATTGGCAATAAACTCCAAAAAGGTTGTTGTGCCCTGGTTATGTTTGGCAGAGGCGCAGAAAACCGGGAACATGGTGCGAGTAGCAATACCCAGTTTAATTCCTTTTGAAAGCTCTTCGGGTGTCAGGCTGCCATTTTCAAAGAAAGTTTCCATGAGCGACTCATCACTTTCGGCAGCTGCTTCGATGATTTCATTTTGCAACTCTTCCGCCTTGGCTTTTTCCTCTTCAGGAATATCAGTAACCTCTGGTTTTCCACCATCCTTGGGGAACTTGTACATTTTCATTTCAAGCACATCTACAATGGTGTCAAAACCCAAGCCCGCATTGGTGGGATACTGGGCAGGAATAACCTTGTTGCCAAACTGTTGCCTGAGCTGGCGGAGGCTTTCCTCAAAGTTGGCTTTTTCATGATCCAGCTGGTTGATCATCAAAACGGTGGGTTTCTCAAGTTTCGTAATGTTTCTCCAGCTGATTTCTGTGCCCACTTCAACACCGTTCTGTGCATTTATGACCATTACAGCCGTATCTGCCACCTTAAGCGAAGCGACTACTTCCCCGATAAAATCATCAAATCCGGGGGTGTCAATAATATTTATTTTTTTTCCGGCATATTCGGAATACATAACTGTGGAAAAAACCGAAGCTTCCCTTTCGAGTTCAATCTCCCGGTAGTCTGATACGGAGTTCTTGTCATCCACAGATCCTCTGCGGTTGATTACTCCACCTTCAAAAAGCATAGCTTCGGCAAGTGTGGTTTTACCTGATTTGGTACCACCTACCAGTGCAATGTTTTTAATTTCGTTGGTTTGATATACTTTCATCGTTTGTAAGATTTTATGAATTGCTTTTGTACAACTCAGTAATTGTAATTATTGTGTTTGATATTATATAAGTTTAGGCTTGAAAACTGGTACATCAACAAAGTAGCTGTAGATTGCCCTAATGCCTGTAAAAGACCCTTTTGGAAAAAGTGGCTAAAGATATGAAAAAACTATCAGCTGAAAAAAAAAAGGATTAAATTTTAAAGCTGACAAGTTTTTCAAAATCATTGAGTCTCTGTTTTATGAGGATTGAATTAAGTTCGGTCAGCTTCTGGGTTCCAAATTTTTCTACCGTAAAGCTCGCCATGGCTGATGCATAAACGAGTGCTTTCTTCATATTGGCAAAACTCTTATCCTGGGTTTTGGCCAGGTAACCCATAAATCCACCTGCAAAAGTATCGCCTGCACCCGTTGGGTCACACACATGCTCCAGGGGCATGGCCGGGGCATAAAAAATTTCATCTTTGTAAAAAAGCAGGGCTCCATGCTCCCCTTTTTTTACAATAAGGTACCTGGGGCCCATAGTAAGAATTTTTCGTGCAGCTTTCACCAATGAATATTCTCCTGATAACTGCCGGGCTTCTTCATCATTGATGGTAAGCACATCCACCATGGTTATTACCTTAAGCAGGTCGTCCCACGCTGAGTCCATCCAAAAGTTCATGGTATCCATGCAAATGAGCTCAGGCCGGGTGTTCATTTGTTCAATTACGCTTTGCTGTATGGCAGGGGTAAGGTTTCCCAGCATCACATACCTGGCATTTTTGTATGATTCGGGTAATACCGGGTTAAAATCGGCCAGTACATTCAATTCGGTGGCAAGGGTGTCGCGATTGTTGATGTTTTCATGATATTTCCCTGCCCAGAAAAAAGTCTTTCCATCAGGGATAACCTTGATACCCTGGATATCCACATTGTGGCTTTTGAGCAAATCAAGGTATTTTTGTGGGAAATCACCTCCCACCACAGAAACAATTTTTACATCATCTGTGAGGTGGCTGGCCGCCAAACCAATGTATGTGCCGGCTCCGCCCAGTATCTTATCGGTTTTTCCATAAGGGGTTTCAATTTTATCGAAAGCAACCGTTCCAACAACAAGTAAACTCATAGGGCTGTGTAAATTATTTTTTAGTTGATTAAAAAGTGCAAAGTTATTATTTTAAACAACTTGTCAGTTATCAGGTTACCATGTTTTTGGAGTATAAAATAAAAAAACCGCAACAAAAGGGGGCGGGGTTTTACTATTCAACAGTGACTGATTTTGCAAGATTGCGGGGTTGATCCACATTGCAACCTCTCAGAACGGCAATATGATAAGAAAGCAATTGCAATGGGATACTGGCCACAATGGGCACCAGGGCCTCATCGGTGTCTGGTATTTCCACTACATAATCGGCCATTTGGGCCACTGCTGTATCACCTTGCGATACAATGGCAATTACCGAACCTTTCCTGGCTTTTACCTCCTGGATGTTGCTAATTACCTTGTCGTATGACCCCCTGCGGGTAGCAATTACAACCACAGGCATGTTGGCGTCAATAAGAGCAATGGGTCCATGCTTCATTTCGGCGGCGGGGTATCCTTCGGCATGGATATAAGATATTTCTTTCAGCTTGAGGGCTCCTTCCAGGGCCAGGGGGAAGTTGTACCCTCTTCCCAGGTAGAGAAAATTTTGGGCAAACTTGAAAATTTTGGATATATCCAAAATTTGATTATTTACCTCCAAGGCTGTTTCTACTTTTTGGGGAAGAGCTTCCATTTCAGCCAATAGTTGGTAAAATCTGTTTTTGGGAATAGAGCCTTTTTTATCTGCTATGGATAGTGCCAAAAGAGAGAGGATGGTTACCTGCGCCGTGAAGGCTTTGGTAGATGCTACCCCAATTTCCGGGCCGGCATGTGTGTAAGACCCGGCATGGGTGGTACGGGCAATGGATGAACCTACTACATTGCATATCCCTATGATGGTGGCACCTTTGGATTTGGCCAACTCCACGGCGGCCAGTGTATCAGCTGTTTCACCCGACTGACTGATGGCAATTACAATATCATCTTCATAAATCACCGGGTTTCTGTACCTGAACTCGGAGGCATACTCTACCTCCACGGGTATGCGGGTAAGATCTTCCAGCATATATTCGCCCACAAGTCCAGCATGCCAGGAGGTTCCGCAGGCAACAATGATAATTCGGCGGGCATTGATAAATTTTTGTTCATAGTCGATAATACCGCCCAGGGTTACAATACCTTTGGCTGCATTCAAGCGGCCTCGCATAGAGTCTTTAATGGAGCGGGGTTGCTCATATATCTCCTTAAGCATAAAGTGGGGAAATCCGCTTTTTTCTATGGCAGAAAGTTGCAGCTCCAACTTTTGTACATAAGGGGTTTTTTCCTTGTTGCGGATGGTTTTTATCCTAAGCTCTCCCTGACGGTTGACCATGGCTACCTCTTCATCATCAAGGTAAACCACGTTTTTGGTATACTCAACGATGGGCGTGGCGTCCGAAGCGATAAAAAACTCATTCTCCTCGCCGATACCTATAACAAGCGGGCTCCCTTTCTTGGCAGCAATGAGTTTATCGGGTTGGTTTTTGTCAATAACAACAATGGCATACGCTCCGATCACATGGTTGAGGGAGATTCTAACCGCTTCCAGGAGATCAACTTTTTCATTTAGCTGGATGTCTTCAATCAGGTGTACCAAAACCTCTGTGTCGGTTTGACTGGTAAAGGAGTGGTCACGGTTCATGAGCTCCTCTTTTAGCGAACCGTAGTTTTCAATGATACCATTGTGAATGATAGCCAGGTTTTTGCTTTCGCTGGAGTGGGGGTGGGCGTTAATGTCATTGGGCTCGCCATGTGTTGCCCACCTTGTGTGCGCAATTCCGATGGTTCCCGAGAGGTCTTTTCCTGTGATAAGTTTCTCTAGTTCGGAAACTTTTCCGTGGCTTTTATAAACTTTTAAATTATCATTTAGCAACGCAACTCCGGCACTGTCATAGCCCCTGTACTCCAGTCGTTTTAATCCTTTGATAAGAATCGGGTAGGCTTGTTCATTGCCTATATATCCTACTATCCCACACATTTATCAATCAGTTTTAATTTGTTTCAGGTTTGCTGTAACGGATAATCAGCCTCATCCGGTTTTCCTCTTCTTGTCTGCCAGGTCCTTTTAAAACAGCTCTTCCCGCATTTTCTACTGAACCACTTACCCTCAGGTACAAGGGTTTGTTTTCCAACTGTTGGTTAATAAGACGTTGAACATGGTCTGTGATGTTAAACATATATTCCCCTTTATCCTCATTAAGCCTACCTCCAAAATACTCCTGGCCAATAAATTGGTCGGTAAGGCTTAAAAACTCACCTTCCGGGTTGTTGGGGTTTTCCCTGAGTAAAATCATAGAAGAAGCAATTCCAAAGGGGTCTTGTATCATATCATTATCGACCGGGAGGATAAGCCTCGCGGAGTTGATGGCCAGGTCCCCCTGGTCATCCAGCAGATCGTCCAGATCTGGTAAAGTGATTTTTGCCCTGAAATTGGCCATTGACTGCACAAATATCAGGCTGTCGCCAAGAAGTGTATCACCCTCCAGCTGTTGGGAAATCTCTGGTGCAACATTGTTATACCCAAAATTGTTAAAGTAGGTGTAGTTCCTGACAAGGGGGTCGCTAATGGCAAATTCCAAAGTGTTATAGTTTTCATCGCCCATTTTGCTATAAAAAACCTGCAGCCTTGAGTAGGAGGAACCCAGGTTGAAGTAAAGCATGGCTCCGGTACTCTCCATTTCTTCGGCTACAATGTAAAAGCCTTTAAAGTAGTCCCTGAAATCGTCGTTTGTAGAAATGTTGGAGAGGACGTCCTGGTCTTCGAAAAATCGTTCGCCCAAACTGTTGCTGATACGAATTCTCAGGTGAGGCGGCATGTGAATACTGTCTGGCCCCACATAAAGTGAGTCTTCGGGGTAGGGAACAAACTCGGGGTTCATTACCTGTAGTTGTTGTTGATGGGAAAGAGACCGGGATGAATATACGGTATCAGTGGGAAAGACCTCTGAAACCTCGTGAACCTGAATGGAATGGTCAACCGATTTGTCCCCAAAATATCCGTCGTAGGCCAGGCTTAGTACAACGGAGTCGATAACCAGAGAATCGGGATGAATGTCTGAAAAAAATACAGGCATTGACATGGGAAGCACCTCGGTGTATATGCCGGCTTGTGTTTTTCCGAAAACATCATCGCTGTAAAAACCCAGCAGGTGGCGGTTGGCTAAATAAGTAGGCACCGAGTCTTCGGCTTGTGTGTGAGCCATAAGGGGAATAACGGTGTCGCCAAGCTGAATGTTGCCATCGATCAGGTCAAGACCCATTTCATCGAACTCCTCACTACATGACCAAAACAAGAGAGAACTCACCATGAATAAAGAAAGAAATAAGATGTGTGAGTTAAAACGGAAAAAACCCCGGGCATGCCGGGGGTTGTTGAATTTTTTCAAAATGTTGTAGATTTTGATGTTTATTGTTTTTAGCATAACTGTACGTTGAGAAACGCAAAGGTATGGTAAAAATTATTGCGTAAGAACAGATTCCTGTACAATTATTTCATCATAAAACTCATTGTAGGCATCCATGTATTTTTCCGGTTGTTGGTATTCCAAAACAGGCTTGCCTGATTCTTTGGCATACGCTTCAAGGGTGGGGTTGATTTTTTCGCTTCCAAAAATAATACCATCGGAATAGTCCATGGCTGCTTTGCTGAGGTTTACAAAATCGAACTCCTTGTATTTGTCAAGATACTCTTCACCCACTCCCTGGTTTTTAAACTTTTGGGGTAGGTTTTCGTTGAGTGTGCCTTCAAAGTCATCATCATAGATGGAGTAAACCACTTTGGTGTCGGAAAACATCCCCGAATCTTTAAGGGCAACTTTAACATAAACAGGCATAAGGGCCGTAAACCATCCGTTGCAATGTACGACGTTGGGAGCCCAGCTGAGTTTTTTAACGGTTTCTATAACACCGCGGGTAAAGAATATAGCCCTTTCATCGTTGTCGGAAAACATTTTACCAGTTTTATCAACAACGGTAAACTTACGTTTGAAAAAGTCATCATTGTCGATAAAATAAATTTGCATGCGTGCCGATTGGATGGAGGCTACTTTGATGATCAGGGGGTGGTCGGTGTCGTTGATAACCAGGTTCATTCCTGAGAGCCTGATTACTTCATGCAGTTGGTTTCTTCTTTCATTGATGTTGCCAAAGCGTGGCATGAAGGTTCTGATTTCTTTTCCCCTTTCCTGAATTCCTTGTGGAAGCTGTCTTCCTATCAGGCCTTTGTGGGTTTCTTTGAGGTATGGGGTGATTTCCTGCTGAACGAAAAGAACTTTGGGTTTTTCCATAT
>SLQX01000094.1 GCA_007131245.1 Bacteroidales bacterium | reverse complement strand
TTACATCCAGCCCGCGGGTAGCTGCTGCTGTTGTAAGAGACGAATGGGAGGCAGCAATACCTGATAGCATGTTGTTGTAGATGTAGGCTGTTGAACCTGAGGCAAATAAAAATATGCCCGATGCGTAAATATTTCCTGAGCCTCCCGTAGTAATATCATTTAGGGTATTACTGTGAATGTTGTAATGAACGTTTCTTTGATTGAGAAACATTCCAAAAATCGTAGTGGATTCTGCATAATGGGCTTCAATCTTGTTTCCCGATATTTCAAAGGGGTGGGTGAGGGGACCCGAGGGAAAGGATCCGGTGGTTGAAATAGCTGCCGGTGCTGTAGGCGTGCCGTCATCGGGCCTGTTAAGGTTGAGAATGTTTACACCACTGACGGTAGCCCCGTTTTGATCAAGGAGATAGACTCCGCACATAACTATATCCTCAATAATATGTGTTCCTTCACCTTTGGAAGCAACCTGATTTCCGCTATCCATGTACTCCACTTCTCCCGAATCGGAATCGAAAAGATAAGCGAAAAGCACATTGGAAATATGGTTGTTGATGAAACGGTTATTACTATTTGAGCCACTGTTATCAGTACGTTCATGTAAGGCAAATATCCTTATTCCGTTGGTAATATTGGTGTTTTCCTTGTTGAGGGTGATATGTGTGTTTTTTACGGTATTATGTTGGGCTCCTGTCACACCATCAGAATTGGTGAGATAAATGCCGTATTCCAACTCTCCATCGGGGTTGCGTATATCCAGACCGTCGATGGTAATATATGAAGCCCCGTTAAGATGTATGCCAGCTTCTTCATCGGCTGAAGTTCCACTGAAATTTACAATAGGTTTGGCACCTTGTCCGTCCCAGGTGATGTAAACCGGGGCTTCACTGGTGCCGCTTGCGGTAATGGTAAGCTGGGGTTCGGTGAGTTCAGTATCGCCCTGTATGGCAAAAAAGAGGGTGTCACCAGCCGGGGCATGGGTATTTATAAATTCAACGGCAGATAACAAATCGGGGAAATCATCTGATGGGATCTCATAGGTGTTTGTGTTTTCAGCGATTGCTGTAAAAGTGGCAAACACTAACACTAAAAAAAGGTAAAAAAATCTCTTCATTTTAAGAATTTTAGGTTAATAAATAAACGGATTTTGACTCAGTGCTGCTATTGACTCTAAACCGGATTAATGATAATTTTCCGGCACTAACAAACAGGACCCAGGGTTGTCTTTTTTGTTTTCATCTTATTTGTTATACAAAGATATAACAGTGTAAGATAAAAAAGAGCAATAGTTTGGATTCTTTTTAAAGGACAGGGTGTTTTTCCGCCAATAAAGTTTGCTTACTGCACGTTGGTATGTCAGTGGAATTCTTTATTTTTATCATTCTACCCAGGACATAAAGTTGGGGAATATGTTGGTGTAATCGATGTTAAACTGCTATCCCGTAATTACTTATGAAGCAAATTACTTTAACTTTGGTTTTTTTTACACTGCTATCTTTCTTTTTATTGCAGGAAACCCATGGTACATCTGCTGCTATTGAAAAAGAGAAAAACGCAACAGCAGAGTTTAAATCTTCTAAAAGTGTTGGTCTTACACTAAGTGGAGGTGGGGCCAAAGGGTTGGCTCATGTGGGGGTTTTGCATGTACTGGATAGCGTGGGGGTTCAGATTGAATACATAGGTGGTACCAGCATGGGAAGTATCGTAGGAGCTATGTATGCTGCTGGTTACAGTGCTTCAGAAATAGAACGTTTTGCCCTTGAGCTGGACTGGCAATCTCTGTTTTCCAGGCGAACAGAACTGTCGTATACACATCCCCGTCGCAAAGAAAGTTATGGAAGGTATATTCTGGAAATTCCCATTGAGGATTGGCAGTTTGTTATCCCTTCAGGAGCAATTGAGGGACAACAAATGTGGAACGTGCTTAGCGAACTGTTTTTCCATGTTCAGCATGTCTCTGATTTTAACGAACTGCCTATCCCTTTCTTTTGTGTTGCTACAGATGTAGAAACTGGTGAACCCGTGATAATGGATTCGGGAGATTTGGTTACTGCTGTGCGCGCAAGTATGGCTATACCCTCGGTTTTCACCACGGTCAATCGTGGTGGAAAACAATTGATAGATGGGGGAGTGGTTGAGAATTTCCCGGTAGCTTTCACCAAAGAGAGAGGCGCCGATTATGTTATCGGGGTGAATGTTTCCCAGGGCCTGAGACAAGCCCACGAGTTGCGTACGCCTGTGGATATTCTTTATCAGATGGGTTTCTACCTTGATGCCCGCAACTTCGTAAATAACAGGGACCTTACCGACCTCTATATAGAACCAGATCTCATGGAGTTTACCGCAGCCAGCTTTCAGAGTGTGGAACAGATTATTGAAAAAGGGAAGCAAGCCGCAAGGTTGATGATAAATGAGCTGGAAGCAATCAAGGAGCAGCAGGACGAGAAGTATCCGGTAAAAGATTTAAAAGCCAGGGAAAAGGTAGAAATTATTGCAGATACCATCCAATTTGAGGGACTGGAAAATATACGACCCTGGTTTGTGCGAAATGCCCTCAGGATTGACAAAAAGGATACTTTGACACTTGAGAGCCTGAACAGGGGTATTAATCGGTTGTATGCAACAGATTATTTTAATAGAATTACTTATCATTTTATCCCCCGGAAAGATCAGGAAGATAGAGGTGTGCTGGTGTTTATCTTTGATGAGAAGCCATTCGGAAGGCTTTCTGCAGCCATTCATTACAGCTCTTTTACAGGGGTAGGCCTAATTGGCAACTTGTCCACCAACAAACT
Organism: Bacteroidales bacterium; assembly: GCA_007131245.1. Lineage (GTDB taxonomy): Bacteria > Bacteroidota > Bacteroidia > Bacteroidales > UBA7960 > SKVR01. Next base: position 23,814 of record SLQX01000094.1, on the reverse strand, counting down.
CTTCTTTTACAATACTGGAGCCTACTTGAAAGCGCTGATTGGTGAAAAGCCTGCTGTCAAAGCAGGCCTGGATATTTTTACCAGCGACAGGCAAAACCGCTGGTTTAATATTGAAGCCCTGGCAAAATATATCATTTTCCCCGTTTACGATAACTATGAAAATATTGCGGAATACAAACAAACCTATTTCCGCAGTGAGGCCTCCTTTCTTCAACTTACCGGAGCTAACAGTTATATTTCTTTGGGTGGTGCATACTACTATCAAAGCTTAACACCCAATATGCGTACCGACTTTTCGGTCGATGGATATACCCAGTCCAATGAGTTGTTTTTTCTTTGGAAGAACAATTCTTTAAACAGACATGCTTTTCCCCAACAGGGCATTAAGTTTGAATTTCGTTCTACCTATTATTTCAACCAAAGACCCTCTTTGACCTTTAATAATCCTGATGGTACAGTAAGTCGCGAATTGTCAGAAGTGGGTATTGAAATCAATGACTATCTGCAGTTTGCATTTAACTGGGAGTCTTACATCAGGTTGAGTCCCAGGCTAACCTCTTTTAACCGGTTGCAGGTTGGGTATAACCTATTTTATGAGCAAAGTTTTATCAATATGTTTAACCTGGGGGGCACCTACTCTTTTCTTAAGAACCAAATGACTTTTGCTGGTCTGAATGAGTATGAGGTGATTTCAAAAGCTGCTGTGGCAGGTACCCTGGGTTGGCAATATAATGCCTGGGATGAATTCTACTTAAACCCTCTGGTGAATGCCGCCGTTTTTGATTTTGAATTGGATGCCCTGGATGATCTTAGCCTGGATAACTTCGTTTTGGGTACGGGTTTGAGTATTGGTTATTTATCTGCTGTAGGGCCTCTGGAGGTTACCTTTTCTTACAGCCCCCAAACAGACAACTTACTCGCCTATATCAACCTGGGCTGGACTTTTTGATTGTACCATAGATATTTGCCTGAATTGTAAAGTTATGCCTGTAAGGAATCTGAGTCAAACCTTATGATGAATTCGGGTGTCTATAATGTAAAATATTGCCCAGGATATCCTATGCAAAAGTGGTCGTATAGTCTTGTGCAAAAGCTATCTTAGCAGTTATATGGGGTTTGTTTAAAACAATTGACAATCTTTCTGGTTTAAATCTTTTGAACCTCTGTGTATTTCACTCCTTCTGTCTGACTACAAAATAATGCACATGGGCGTAACTTAGCAAGCACTGATTAAATATAATGTAGAGTTCCAGAGGTACCAAACAGCAGATATGCCAATAAATTAAAGGAAAATGAATTGTTTACCAAATACCAAATTTACCAATGCAAAAGATTCTTGTTGATAATCCGGTAGTGGAACTGGATGGTGATGAGATGACCCGAGTGATCTGGTCATTTATTAAGGAGAAGTTGATCTTTCCCTATCTTGAACTGAATGTCAAATACTTTGATCTGGGGATTGAACACCGCGATCAGACCAATGATCAGATTACCATTGATGCAGCTCATGCCATAAAAAAATATGGAGTGGGCGTTAAATGTGCAACCATTACCCCGGATGAGGTCAGGGTAAAGGAATTCGGTCTTAAAGAAATGTGGAAATCCCCCAATGGGACCATACGAAATATATTGGGCGGTACAGTTTTTCGGGAACCTATCATTATATCAAATGTTCCGCGGCTAGTCCCGGGTTGGAAAAAGCCTATTTGCATAGGCCGGCATGCTTTTGGCGATCAATATCGTGCAACTGATTTTCGCACCCGTGGTCCTGGTAAACTGACCATCTCTTTTACCCCTGACGATGGCTCAGAGCCTATATCTCACCAGGTATATGATTTTAAAGATGATGGTGTAGCCCTTGCCATGTATAATACAGATAAGTCTATTGCCGGGTTTGCGAGAGCATGTATGAACCAGGCACTGATGAAAAAGTGGCCTTTGTACCTTTCCACAAAAAACACCATCCTAAAAAAATACGATGGCCGCTTTAAAGATATTTTTCAAGAGGTTTTTGATGCTGAGTTCAGGCAAGATTTTAAAAAGGCTGGTATTACCTATGAGCACAGGCTCATTGATGATATGGTAGCGGTAGCGCTCAAGTGGGAAGGTGGCTTTGTATGGGCATGTAAAAATTATGACGGTGATGTGCAAAGTGATACAGTGGCCCAGGGATTTGGATCACTGGGATTAATGACGTCTACCCTGGTAACACCCGATGGTAAAACCATGGAAGCAGAGGCCGCTCATGGAACGGTAACACGCCATTACAGGCAACATCAGCAGGGAAACCCTACTTCTACCAATCCCATCGCCAGTATTTTTGCATGGACCCGTGGTCTTGCATTTAGAGGTAAACTGGATAACAATAAGCCGTTGATTCACTTTGCACAAACACTGGAAGAGGTATGCGTACAAACGGTGGAAAGTGGTAAAATGACCAAAGACCTGGCTTTACTGATTCATGGACAAGATATGACACAGGAGCACTACCTGACTACAGAAGAGTTTCTTGCAGCAATTGATGAAAACCTGCAACAGAAATTGAATACAAATTAGATATGGAGTAAACTTAACAAGCCCAAAACCCAAAACCCATGGAATATATCAAAAACAGATTTTATCAGGCCGCACAAAAAAAATATGATGAATTTCTAAAGCTAAAAAGAGAACATTCGGATGTAGTTGTAGGTAAAGTAACCATTGGAGATGTGCTTTCAGGGATGAAAGGGGTTCCTAGTTTACTGACCGAAACATCTAAACTTGATGCCAATGAAGGTATAAGGTTTAGGGGTGTGGCTCTTTCGGAGCTTAGAAAAACCATTCCCCGATTATGTGAGCATGGTGAACCCTTGCCGGAAGGGTTGTTTTATTTGATGCTAATTGGGGAGGAGCCCGAATTGGATGATATCAGTAACCTGAGTAAGGATTGGGCAAGCCGTGCCATTGTGCCCCCTCATGTGTTTGATGTAATAGATGCCATGCCCAAATCAGCCCGTCCAATGGCACAATTTGTGGCAGCCATCACCAGTATGGCTTCCAATTCTTATTTTATGAATGCCCTCAATGCCGGAGTGGAAAAGAAATACTACTGGGATACAACCTATGAGGATGCCATGAACCTTATTGCCCGTATACCTCGTATAGCAGCCTACATTTACCGCCGTACATTCCATAAAGGGGAGCATATTGACCCTGATCCCCGCCTGGATTGGGCAGGTAATCTTGCTCATATGATGGGGTTCAATGCGCCCCAACATATGCGTTTAATGCGCCTGTATATGAGCATCCATGCCGACCACGAAGGGGGTAATGTATCTGCGCATACCACCCACCTTGTAGGTTCTACCCTTAGTAATCCTTATTATTCCTATGCAGCTGGAATGCTGGGATTGGCAGGCCCCCTCCATGGCTTTGCCAACCAAAATGTACTCAACTGGATTTTTGATATGATGCGTGAGTTGAATGATGAGGATCCTTCGGAAGAACGAATAGAAAAGTACTGTAAAAAATTCCTGGATAAGGGGGGGGTAATCCCTGGTTTCGGGCATGCTGTATTGCGTATTACCGATCCAAGGTATATAGCCCAGCAGGAATTTGCTGAAAAGTTTATTAAAAATGACAACCTGGTTAATATTGTCAATAAGCTTTATAAGGTAGTCCCCCCATTGCTTGAAGCCACGGGTAAGGTGAGAAATCCCTGGCCCAATGTGGATGCTTACAGTGGTGCTTTGCTAAGATATTATGGTATTCATGAACATCAATTTTATACTGTTTTGTTCGGCGTATCCCGTGCATTGGGAACAATGACATCATTGCTTTTCGACAGGGTTTTTGGATTACCTCTAGAAAGGCCCACCTCATACCCCATGCAATGGTACAGGGATGTGGCCGAAGGAAAAATAAAGCTCGATCTTTAAAGTCTTTTTTCTTATTTATTTTATCTTTATTTGAAATAGTTTGTTGTACCTCGTCATAAATTATATCCTATGAATGCTTCTCCTTTTGATTTTAATATAAAAGATAGCCTGAAAACTTCCCAGGGAACCTTTGACTTTATTAGCCTTGCCAAACTGGAAGAGCAAGGACATAAGGTGTCTCATTTGCCATTTTCCATAAGAATTTTGCTGGAAAATGCCCTAAGAAACTATGATGGATTTTCCATCACCGATGAAAACATTCAAACTTTATTAAATTGGCAGCCCGGGCCATCCGACAAGGATATTCCTTATAAGCCCGCCCGCGTTCTAATGCAAGATTTTACCGGTGTCCCTGCTGTTGTGGATATCGCCTCTTTGCGGGCAGAACTTGCCAGGAAAGGTAAAAATCCTGATGAGATAAATCCTCTGGTTCCTGTTGATCTGGTCATTGACCATTCGGTACAGGTGGACTATTTTGGCACCCAGTATTCATACATGCGCAATGTTGAAATGGAGTATCAGCGTAATGGAGAACGCTATCAGTTTTTGAAGTGGGCACAAAAAGCTTTTGATAACTTTTCTGTGGTACCTCCAGGTATGGGAATATGCCACCAGGTAAACCTGGAGTATCTTGCCATGGGAGTAACCAGGCGCAATGGTATGGTTTTTCCGGATACCCTTGTAGGTACCGATAGCCACACTCCTATGGTAAATGGTATTGGCGTAGTTGGATGGGGTGTGGGAGGCATAGAAGCTGAAGCTGCCTTGCTTGGCCAGCCTATATATTTTATCATGCCCCAGGTAATTGGTTTGAAACTTACCGGAAAACTTCCCCTGGGAACAACCGCCACCGACCTTGTACTCACTATTACTCAGATATTGCGTGAACATGGTGTGGTGGGCAAGTTTGTGGAAGTTTTCGGGGACGGGTTGGACAACCTTGCCGTTCCTGATCGGGCCACCATTTCCAATATGTCCCCCGAGTTTGGATGCACTGTCACTTATTTTCCCGTTGATGACCGCACCCTGGATTATATGCGTAGCAGCAATCGTGACGAGCAACAGGTTGACCTCGTGGAAGAATACTGTAAAGCCAATATGTTATGGCGAACCGGCAAAGAAAAAATCACTTATTCGCAAACACTTGAGCTAAACCTCGACAGTGTTGAGCCTACCATAGCAGGGCCTAAAAGGCCACAGGATAAAATTTTGCTACGACAGGCTAAAGATACCTTCAAATCACTACTTTCATCTGATTTTGAAAGAGAATACATTGAACCCGGAGAAAGGGCTGTGGGCCGTTGGATGGAGGAAGGAGGCAGCACGGGTGAAAAAACCGCTCAAACTCCCGGGGCAGCAAGTGATGTAGAAGTTGAAATGCACAAAAAACCAGGCAACGGAATGAGAACGGTTGAACTGACTGTAAACAATGAGCAGTTTAAAATAAGTGATGGATCTGTGGTTATTGCGGCCATCACCTCCTGCACGAATACGTCCAACCCATCTGTGATGATAGGTGCAGGAATTTTGGCCAAAAAGGCCCGTATGTTGGGGCTGGATGTAAAGCCCTGGGTGAAAACCTCTATGGCCCCGGGATCAAAAGTTGTTACAGATTATCTTACCAAGTCGGGATTGTTGGGAGATTTGGAGGCTCTTAAATTCCATGTAGTGGGGTATGGATGTACAAGTTGCATTGGAAACTCAGGTCCCCTACCGTCTCATATTGCAAAGGCGGTTGATGATAATGAGTTGGTGGTTGCCTCCGTATTGTCCGGAAACCGAAACTTTGAGGCAAGGGTGCATCCCCAGGTAAAAATGAACTTCCTGATGTCTCCAATACTGGTAGTGGCTTATGCATTGGCAGGTAGAGTGGATGTTGATTTGATCAACGAGCCCCTTGCCTACGATCCCAACTTGCAACCAGTTTACTTAAAAGACATATGGCCATCCCATGAGGAAATACAACAAACCATGGCCAATGTTTTAACAACCAAGGATTTTGAAAAAAATTACAACGAAATTTTTGATGGCAATGAAATTTGGAGGCAAATGGAAGTGCCCCAAGAGAAGGTGTACCAATGGGATGACCAGTCAACCTACATTAAAGAAGCTCCCTTTTTTAAGGGAATCTCCAATGAACCCAAACCCGCAGCTGATATTGAAGGTGCACAGGCGCTATTGGTGTTGGGTGACAGTATCACTACCGATCATATCTCTCCGGCAGGCGCATTCGGTGCCACATCTCCCGCTGGCCTCTACTTAAAAGGTAAAGGGGTTGAACCGAAGCATTTCAACTCTTATGGCTCAAGAAGGGGGAATGATGAAGTTATGGTACGGGGAACTTTTGCCAATGTGCGAATAAGAAATAAACTGGCCCAGAGAGAAGGAGGTTACACTACTCATTTGCCAACAAATGAACCCATGAGTGTGTATGAAGCAGCTCAAAAATACAAAACTGAAAGTACACCCCTTGTGGTATTGGCTGGTAAAGAGTATGGCAGCGGTTCAAGTCGCGACTGGGCTGCCAAAGGTACAAGTTTGCTGGGCATCAAAGCGGTCATTGCCGAAAGTTATGAGCGGATTCACCGGAGTAATCTTATAGGTATGGGCGTGTTACCCTTGCAGTATATGCCAGGCGAAAGCGCGCAAACTTTGGGGCTGAGTGGTAAGGAAAAGTTTTCCATCAAAGGAATTGCAGAAGGTTTGACTCCTTTGAAAGTCTTACAGGTCACTGCTAAGTCAGAGGGTGGTAGAAAGATCGAGTTTAAGCTCACCGCAAGAATTGACTCCCTAATTGAAGTGAAATACTACGAGCATGGGGGAATACTCCATTATGTGCTAAGAGATTTTCTAAAAAGATAAATCAAGAAAACCGGGGCTTTGTTTCCGGTTTTTTTGTTGGCTCCAATCATAGAATTTCTCCCAAAAAGGTCTTTTGTCGACTAGCATATATCTAAATATATAAATAAATTTGCATGACAAATTATAAAACAGTTAAGTTATGAATGAAGTATTAAAGCGATTAAACATCGACAAGGTGAATTCGGGTGTTTGCACAGGTACACGGTGGTTGCCTGCAAATGGTAAGGAGAATGTTTCTGTTTCACCCATTGATAACGAAGAAATTGCAGTGGTTCGAACAGCTACCCTTAAGGATTATGAGTCGGTAGCTCAAAAGGCAGGCGAGGCTTTCAAAATATGGCGTGAAGTTCCTGCTCCCCAGCGCGGCGAAGTGGTACGCCAGATAGGAGAAGCTTTGCGAAACAACAAGCAGGACCTGGGTTACCTGGTGAGTTGGGAGATGGGTAAAATTTACCAGGAAGGTCTTGGTGAGGTACAGGAAATGATTGATATTTGTGATTATGCCGTTGGTCAGAGCCGCCTGCTTAACGGGTTTACAATGCATTCGGAGCGCAAAAAGCACAGGATGTATGATCAATATCATCCGCTGGGAATTGTAGGGTTAATTACATCATTCAATTTTCCGGTGGCCGTATGGGCATGGAACAGTATGATAGCAGCGGTTTGTGGCAATGTGGTTATTTGGAAACCAAGCTCTAAAACACCTTTGGCTGCCATTGCCGTGCAGAATATCATTTCTGATGTATTGCACAAGAATGATGTTCCTGAGGGTGTATTCAACCTGGTGGCTGCTCAATCCTCTGTTTTGGGTGACAATTTTGTGGGTGACAAACGGATACCGTTGTTCTCCATTACCGGTTCTACGGCAGTTGGTAAGCGATTATCGGCTATTATTGGGGCTCGTCTTGGTAAGTCCATTCTTGAGCTGGGAGGCAACAATGCTGTTATTGTTACACCCAGTGCCAATCTTGAAATGGCCATTAAATCAGTCGTGTTTGGTGCTGTTGGAACAGCAGGACAGCGGTGCACATCTACACGTCGCCTTATTGTGCATGAAAGTATCTACGATCAGGTGGTTGAAAAGCTTAAAATAGCCTATGAAAGTGTGTCTCAAAAAATTGGGAACCCACTTCATAAAGATACACTTGTAGGGCCACTTGTAAGTGAAAATGCTGTGGAAGACTTTCTTCATGCTATTAAGCAGGTGCAAAAGCAAGGGGGGGAAGTACTGTATGGCGGTACCCCCTATGATTGCGAAAACCGATCTTTCTGCCACTATGTGGTTCCCGCACTGGTAGAGGCTGAGAATCATTATGAAATTGTGCAGGAAGAAACTTTTGCCCCTATTTTATACATCATCAAATACAAAACCATTGAAGAAGCAATTGCATTAAACAATGATGTACCCCAGGGACTGTCTTCAGCCATTTTTACCCAAAACATGCTTGAATCTGAACTATACCTGTCTGAAACTGGTTCTGACTGTGGTATTGCCAATGTAAATATCGGGACATCAGGGGCTGAAATTGGAGGTGCTTTTGGTGGTGAGAAAGATACGGGAGGAGGCCGGGAATCGGGGTCTGACTCATGGAAGTATTATATGCGCCGTCAAACCAATACTATCAATTACAGCACCGACCTACCTCTTGCCCAGGGTTTACGGTTTGGTTTTTAATGATGTGTCAGATTTTCTATTGGGTTTAGTTTTCCTGCTGAACCCAATAGAGAATCTTGTCCACGAGATCATCCATATCAGGTGGTTTGGCAATAAAATCATTGATGCCATAATCCTGTAGATCTATCTCATCCTCCAGGTCACTTTTTATGGTTACGGCAATAATGGGCGGTGGATTATCGGTATTCTTTATGATTTTGCTGGCTGTTAGGCCATCCATAATGGGCATTTGAATATCCATCAGGATAATATCGTAAGACGTTTCTCTTACCTTTTCAACAGCCGTTTGGCCATTATCGGCAATTTCGACCTCACAGCCAATGGCCTCGATTAAGGTCTTTAAAACTTTTTGGTTCATTTGCTGATCTTCCACAAGCAAGACCTTTAACTTTGGATGTACTTCACTGTCCTGCTTTGCCTTATTTAGTTGGGGTTGCATATCATGATTTGTTGATTCCTTTACTTTACCGCTGAATAAACAATTGAGAATAACCGAACATGCTATTGCTCCATTGAAGTTGACATCTTTCACCACAACCCGGTATTGTTTTAGCTCATCTTCAGTGACAATACTCAGCGTTTCACACTGTGCCTCGTTTCCTGACTGGCATAGCTGCAGAAAATAATCCAGGGGTTTATTGAGCACTTTTAATATTTCCAGGGTGTCCAGGTTCTCGTCTTTTAAATGTAATTCCTTTATCAATGCAGTATTAAAGTACTTTATTTCCTGGTTTTGAATGATAAAAAAAGGTTTGTTAAGGCTCTCTTCATATTGATGCAAAGGAATCTCAAGGGTGCCTTCCTTTGTTTGCAAGTAAGTGCTGATTTTTTTCTCCTTCAAAAGTGAATCAATGGTATCACTGATTACCTCATGGAAGTTTTTATTAATGGCATAGAAAAGCAATAAATCTTTGTCAAATACTTTGCAATTCAGTTCCCAAACTTTACCATTTTGGTTGAAAGTAGATTTTTTGGCACCCGGAAAATTCAAAAACAACTCAATCATTTCCAGGTAAAAGTTATGGCATAAACCCTGGCTTGCTCTTCGATGGCTTTTGTTGGTGCTCTGGTTGCATGAGCAGTTTTCCTCTGCACACCAGAAATACTCTCTGCACTCCTGGTTAATGGAAATTATTTCCAGTTTGTGGTTAATGAGTAATGCAGGGAAATAGAGCATATCCAATATATTACCGGGGACTTTATGGGGTAACTCTTCTGACATATTTGAAGAAAATTAATTGGTATAAAAACAACAATTCTATTGTAATACTGAATTGCAAAATTCGACTTTGCTATCGACAATTAATGTCGTAACATTCTGTTTTGCTTAAAAATTTCTTTTATTTTTGCAATTCTGTAATTCATAAAATACAGTTAGCAGGTTACCCAAAATCACAAACAAACTAAAATCAACCAGGATAAACCCTGGAAAAATTCACAGTATTGCAATGCATGAAACTGAAAGCGGCCCTATAACAATTTATTGGGTTGGGAGGTTGAGAGATTAATCATTGTTTTTAATCGCTTTTGTTTTTCAGGCAATACCTTCTGATTTACAAGAATCTAGTTTCTAAAGATGGTATTCTTTTTACTTTAGTTGTTAATATTTTAGATGCCAGCAATTTATTATTGCAAACTGATGCAACATTGTTTTGCAAATATAGGATATTTTTAATTTAAATTAATTATGAGTGTTGCTCAACAAATAAAGAAGTTAAGACAAGAGTTACATTATAATCAGCAAATGTTTGCCGAAAAGGTCGGGATCAGTAGGTCTGTATTGTCTCAGATTGAGATTCATAAGATCAAACCCTCTGTAGAATTACTGGCCAGTATCATCCGTACCTTTAAAGTTTCTGCTGACTATTTTTTTGTGGAAAAAGAGCATTCCTGCCAAACATTTTGCTCCCAAGATGAAAAAATATTGAACGACCGTATTGGTCAGTGCAGTACGTGCAGGCAGTTGATTGTAATCAATGAGGCTCAAAAAGATATATTTGAAAGTTTGCAAAATACCATTAACACACAGCAAAAACTTATTGATGCCCTTGAGAAAAGGCTTAATGATGTGGAAGTAAATAACGAGCAACCGGGTTTTGATTAGGAGACTCTTTTGCAAGGTTAAATCCACTTACACCAACTAGTTGTATGACAAAAAGGGCGGATGTATCATTTCAAATAATACATCCGCCTTTTTATCTGTAATCCGGTATCCCCGGTCATTTAATTCAGCAGACACAAAAGATGGCAACAGGAAAATTATTTTTCCAGCTTCTCAACTCTTTTTATTAAATCATCAATGGCTTGCTGTTGCCGGGTGATGGTTTGGTTTTGATCTTCAATGATGGTTTGCTGCTCCTGTAAAGCTTTGATGGCTACTATGCTGAAACCTGAATAGTTGATGGCATATACGCCTCCTACCTCGTCATAATCAACCAACCCCGGGAATAATTTAACAGCATCCTGTGCAATTAGCCCGGTTTTTGGGTTGGTTGATGTACGATTTTTGTATTGATAGTTGACTACCTGCAGCTGGTTAACTTTCTCAAGAATGGAACTGGCAGGTTGGATATTTTCCTTCATTCGCCTGTCAGAGGCTAACATATAATCACCATCCTGGTTGATGTATGATCCTCCATCCTGGTCGTTAGTGCTAAAACGTAGCCATGATGCTGACATATGAATATTCCAGAAATTTCCCGAGCCGGTATTTACCAGGGCTATTCCATTTCCGTCGGCTCCTTCACTGGTAGGTTTAGTGGTTACCGGCACTGAGAGCTTGTGTTCAGGTTCAGATATTCCGATGCCCGTGTTCCCATTTTTGAGGATAACAAGCGCATCACTTCGGGAGGTTGAAGAACTGCCGTTACCTACCACCAAAATACGATCATTTTCCCTCCATAATGCATGGCTTTCCGGAGTATACGTGGTGTTATAGCTTCCCAGTGCTGTTTCTGCTAGAGAGAATGCCTCTGTTCCCCTTCCCCATGCAGTGGCTCTACTTCCTGAGGCTTCTGAGTTAGTGCCCCATGCGGTTGAAGTATTTCCTGATGCTAGAGAGTTGTTCCCCCATGCGGTTGCCCGGGTGCCGGTGGCCACAGTTTCCCACCCCCAGGCAGTAGCGCGGCTTCCCGTAGCTTCGGCGCTTCCCCACGCTGTCGAAAAATGTCCACTTGCAATCGAACTGCTACCCCAGGCTGTGGATTGGTTTCCGGATGCCGTTGTATTTAATCCCCATGCCATGCTATTTAAACCAAGGTTTTCCTGGTCCCACTGGTCTTCTTCAACTGAACCTGCTCTGAAAGCAGCACGACTCGGAAAGAAAAACATTCTTGTCCCTTCGCCACTGACTTCAATGTTGTTTCCTGAAAGAAATTCACCACTCACAAGCAGTCCGTTGCCTCCACCCACATGCAATTGAGCTAGGGGGGTGTCTTCTTCTACCCCAACCTTTCCATCATGGGTTATACGCATGCGTTCGTTCAAACCGTTTACTCCGTTCGTCCAAAAAAGCATGTCGGCCTGGCTGTTAGTCGTTTGTGGGTTCTGCCATACAGCGTCTATGGCAGTGGCCGCAGAATGACCTCCATTGCTGGATTCCAACCGGAACATTATGCGACTGCCCATCCCTTGTTGTGGCTCGTTTGTGGCACTTGCCCAGGTTTCAATCATAGTCTGCGTATAATCCCCGCCATCATTAAATCTTTGAAGCTGTAATGGCTCGTTATCTCTGGAACTGGCTCTTATAGCTATATTCTCCAAATCCTGAACGTGAAGCCGTGCCCATGGGGAAGATGTGTTGAGTAAGAGGCTCCCGTCGTCGAACAGGGCGTTGCTTTCATTATCCAATACGAAAGGAGAGGCACCTTCAGGCCCTTCAGGCCCTTCAGGCCCTTCTGGTCCTTGAGGCCCTTGAGGCCCTTGAGGTCCTTGTGGTCCTTGTGGTCCCTCAGGCCCTTCAGGCCCAGGCTCACCGCCCGACTCTGCATATAAAGCATAAGGGACACTTAATAAAGGACTGGTACCCATTTCCTGACCATCTAAGCTAATACGGATGAAATAGGGGCCGTTTGCCCAGTTAATGTCATCAAATGCAGCAGGGTTTTCCATCCCAATCTGCAGGTTTACAAGTCCGAACTCGTTGGCTTGGGTATTATGCTCTTCATTGAAGACAACCGGGCCCGTGGCATCCCCCTGTAAAAGTTCAATCCCTATGTTTACTTCTTCATTGGTTCTTATCTCTCCTGCCGAATCGCGCAATACGGCTTGGTAGTTGAAACTACCGGGTGCACTGGCTAAACCAGGCAAGGGCAGAAGTAAAAAAAACAGGATGTAGGTCAATAATTGGTTGGATGTTAGCATAAAGTTTATTTTTTAATGTTAATGATAAAATTTAAGCGTTGTTACTGTTTTACGATTTTGAATATTTTTACTGTTTTACCCTTTTGCAGGACATTCAAAAGATCCTCCACCGGTGGAGATAACTTCTTGCCCTAAGCTCTGAAAAGAGATTGCTGTTGATAAAAAAAGTGGCAGAAAAAAAGTGCTTGAAAATTTTTCATAGGAATAAATGGGTTTATGCATAGCTAGGTTTTATCTTATTAATACATGTTTTGGTTCTTTTTTGGCTCATTTTTGTCAATGGATGGCGACTTTTTGTGATTTTTAATAATTTGATTGGATGCATGAAAGGTTTCCCGAAACTTAAAAGAGGAACTAACCTGGAAGATCCAAAATCAAAATAAATTTTAATGGTTAAAGGCTATGCAACTGACCAAAACAACTATTTGATAGTGCGCCCAGGGGGGGGGGATGGATTTATCTGCTAGTTTCAAGTTTAAACTGCTGTGGAATTCTGTCCTTTATATAATTGCCTGAAAACTTCAAATTAAGTAAAGACTAAAAAAATTTGTATTTTTGAATAAGATTAGGTTTCGGCTTGGACACTAACACCCGACAACCTTGATTTTTTATGCCATGACCACTGACCAATAAAAGCAAAATGACTGATAACCCTCAAATTCCCTTGTCTGAAGTAACTACCTATTTACAGGAATTCAGCCATGGAGATAAAAATGCATTGGATAAATTATTTCCTGTGATTTATGATCAATTGCAGCATGGAGCTCATCGTCTACGTAAACAGTTTTTTAACCTTGATACCTTCAATACCACTGCCATTGTTCATGAAACCTACCTGAAGTTAATTCAGTCAGGCAGTACCGATATTAAAAATCGGGCTCATTTCTTTTATATTGCTGCCCGGGCCATGCGCCAGATTCTTGTGAATGCATCCATAAGAAAGAAAACCCTGAAGAGAGGTGAAAATCCCCGCAAAATGAATCTGGATGAGGTTGACAATCAATTGGAGCTGAGTGATAAAACAACTGAGGAGCTCCTGTTATTGAATGACGCTCTTAAAAAATTAGAGATTCAGGATGAAAGGCAGGCCCAGATAGTAGAGTGCCGATTTTTTGGCGGCATGTCCATCGAAGAAACAGCCATTGTTTTGGAGGTGAGTCCTGCAACTGTAAAACGTTCCTGGAGCCTGGCCAAAGCATGGTTGTACACCGAATTAAGTGAACAATAGACAAACTTAACGGGATATGAGTAATTTTTCTCAGGAAGACTGGAAAAGAATTTCTGAACTGTATGAAAAAGGAGAGTCATTGCCTCCCAGGGAGTTATCAGAATGGATAGATACACAATGCAACCCCGAAGAAAAACGGCGAGGAATAGATACCTATGTCTTAAAACTGCTGGAAAATGCCCCCCGGGCTGATGATTTTTTTCAGGGCCTTGAGCATAATATAGAAAAAGATCTCAATCCTTTTGATGAGAGCAATCCATCTTACCAGCCCGGTGATACTTTTGACAAATTCCGTATCATAAAAGAAATTGGTTATGGCGGTATGGCCAGGGTTTTTTTGTGCGAGCGGGATGATGGGCAGTTTGAGCAAAAGGTAGCGCTGAAAATTATGAAACTCGAAGGCAATATTGAGTTTCTGAAAGAAAAATTCAGGCAGGAACAGCAAATTCTTGCGGGAATCAATTACCCAAACATTGCCCAATTGTTTGATGGAGGAATTACCGAAAGTGGATATCCATACATTATCATGGAGTATGTTGAGGGATTGCCCGTTGATGAATACTGTAAGCGAAACAATCTTAGCCTGAAAGAAAAGTTGCATTTGTTTATACAGGTGGGCAAGGCTTTGCAATATGCCCACAACAGTCTCATTGTTCATCATGATATTAAACCGGCCAACATCTTGGTTAACAACGATGGGGTGGTTAAGCTCCTGGACTTTGGAATATCACATGTGCTCTTCAACCAGGAAAAGGAGATGAGTCGCAATACCTCTTTTACCGGTACCATTAAATATGCCTCACCCGAGCAGTTCCGTGGAAAAGGACCATCGGTGGCCTCGGATATTTATAAGCTGGCACTGGTATTGTTCAAGTTGGTTACCGGAGCTGATTTCAATATGAGAGAAATCCCTCAGGAATCCAATAATGCCGGAATGCAAAAGTTTTTCTATCAAAAACTTGCCGCCTACCCCATGCTCAAAAATGAGCCTGATTACATCCTTACTGATTTAGCGGCTGTTTTTTCCAGGGCTTTGGCTGAAAATCCCGATGAACGTTTTATTACAGTGAATGCTTTGCTGCACGATTTGCAGAATATGCTCAAAAACGAACCTTTGCATTCGCGCAATTCTACTTTACCCTATATTTTGCAAAAAAGCTATCTGCGTAACAAAGCAAAATTCTGGCTGCTGGTGTTTTTTAATATTGCTTTGTTTATTGCAGTAGGGTTTTTTATTTCTCAGTATTTTGAAACATTACGCGAAAAGCAAAGGGCTGAACATATCCTGGCATTTGTTTGGGATATGTTTGATGCTGTGGACCCGGAGGTTACACAGGGAGATACACTGACGGTATATGAGTTGCTCGAAACAAGTGTACCACGTATTGATCAACTGGCAGAAGAGCCTGACCTGCAGGCCGAATTGTATCATATTTCAGGCCGGATTTTTACACGCCTGGGCTTTTGGAGCAGGGGAGAGGAGTTATACCTAAAGTCGCTTGCTTTGCATGAGGAGTTATCAAGGGATATGCAGCAGCAAATTAATCAGGCCCGGGTAGTATACGATTTGGCAAGTACTGCCCGAAACAATGCGGAACATAACAGGGCAGACAGCCTCATTGATATAGCCCTGGAAGTTTTTAAAGACAATCCGGGAGGGGAAACCTGGTTTGATTATATTGAGGCTTTAACGGTAAAAGCACATGTGATGAGAATGAAAGGGCAACATGAAGCAAGCATAGAGTATGCAGAGGAGGGGTTGGGGCTGTTATCTGATAGTCCACAAGATTATGATCAGCAATTACAAAAAGTGAGCTTGCTGGTTAATAAGGCTTCTGCTTTACGCGATATGTCTCATTACAATGATGCTCTTGAAAATATGGACAAGGCAATGCTGCTCATTGATGAAATGGGTGATACAATCAACAGTACAATTACTACGGCATATGGAAACCTGGGAATAATATACAGCAGGTTGGGAAAGCATGAGAAAGCGCTGCAAACCTTAGAGGAAAACTATGAGATGAAAATGCGTATTTATGGGGAAAAAAGTCCGCAACCTCTAATTACCCTAAACAATATTGCAAGCGAGTATTACCGAAAAAACAACTATGCTGCATCTGATTCTATCAATTTGATTTTGATAGAACGTTATTCAGATATTTTTGGGGATCATCATAGTTATACGGTTTCGACCATGTTTAATCTAGCAAACTCTTACCATTCGCAGGGTCGGTTTCAGGAGGCCCTGGAATATCAACAAATGGTTTTGGAAAAGGATTTAGAGAATTTTGGAGAAGACCACCCCTATGTGGGCAGCAGCTATTACAGTATTGCATTGACTTTTTTATCTCTGGAAGATTATACAAGAGCGCGTAATTTTCTTGAAGAGTCTCTGCATATTTACCGCCAAAATTATGGTTCTACACATGAACAAATCAGCCGTATTTATGCCCATATGGGAGAAGTTGAATGCAGAAAGGAAAGATACTCAAAATGTATTGAATACCTTGAGAAAGCAGTGGATATGGCTATAGAAGTACTGGGAGACGACCATCCACTCACGCTGGATTACCAGGAAAGGTTAAATGACCGAAAACAAAAAACAGCTGGTTTGGGGAAAGATATTTAAATGAGTTTTATGCTCAGGATGGATTTGTAAATAAAAAAAAAAGCCGGGTTGTTTTTGCCCGGCTTTTTTTAGGGTGTTTACAACGTTGATCAGAATCTTGTGGAGATACCAAAGCTTAACGCTCCCAATGCTCCGCGGCCACCTTCAAAATAGATGGCAAAATTATTGCCAAGGTAATATCTGATACCCGCAATGGGTCCAAAAAAAATCCGCATCCTGTTATCATACAAATCAGGATAAACCGTACTGTTATAGCTACGCACTTCTATACCACTCATGATCGTTATGTACCAGTCAATTTTTTCCTCATCAATGTCGTTGTCAAAAACTTCATTCAGAAAGCGGGTTACGTGAAAACTGCCCCTTGCCCCCAGGTGAGTAAAAGACCAGGTGTAATTGCTGGTTTGATAACCATAATCCCACCTTCCGTATCCGGCAAACGGGCCACCTGTTATAAACTCGTGAAAACCAAATTCGTAGTAAGCATTTAAAGGAGGTACCGATACACTTCGGCTACCAGAGAAACCATAATTGTAATATCCCAGGGACAAACCACCTCCCACCAGGCTGGTCCCCGAGTAGTCAAAAGTAGTTACCGGATCATCTGATAATGTGTTGCCTGTAGTTGATCCAATGTGTGAAAATAGGAAGAAAACAAGCAAAAGTGGAAATAAATTTTTCATAATACTTTTTTTAAAGATGCGATTAAGAGTTGATAATAGCATCCTCACGGATTTGATTCCGTGAGGATGTGATTTTTTTATTGATCTATATCTCCACTGGCATTGTTGGAGAAATTGTTGCCTGACTCGATTAAGGTGCCGTTGTTAATAATACCCCATCCCAGACTGTTGCTGATATCACTGTTGGTAATCTCCATTCTTGCCTCACTGGTTATTCCCAGGTTGGCCTGGCCAAAACTCCCCAGCAGGCTGCTGTTACCGGCATAGGAAATCTCAACATAATCCATGGAATTTTCCATTGACGAACTTTGCAGGTAAATACCTCTCCAGTGTGCGCCGCTACCGGTTTTGCGTGTGAAGGTAATCATCTCACCAGCGTTACCATTGGCAATCAATACAGCGTCTTGCCTAACTCTAAATCGTATATCATTTTCAAACTCCAGGCGGGTGCCGGGTTCAATCGTTATCTTGCCGTAGGTTTCTGCATTGGATGAAAACAGGTAAACACCATTGTTGGGGTTTACCCAGGTAACATCTTCACTGCTAGCAAGGGTGCCTCCATTAACTTCAATGGGGTTGCCCCCAAAATCACTTTGTGTATCTACGGCAGAGACTTGATTAATAAGAAACCTGATGGCTCCCTGGCTGATATTATTACCAAATTGCAATCCGTCAAGGCTGATATTTGCATCGGAGCTATTTATCCGGATTCCATAGCCATTAATATCCGAGAATGCAGCATTGTTTATGCTATAGCGTGACCCTCCATCAAGACCTAAAGCAGCACGCCCGAAAGTTCCCAGCAAGCTACTGTGACCTGCATGAGCAAAGTGTACATGGTTAATTTCATTTTCAAGAGAAGTACTTTGCGCATAAACGCCTCTCCAGGCACCCGGAGCTTCTACAGTACCTTTGAAAATGATAGGATTTTGGGCTGTTCCCATGGCTTTGAGAACAGAAGAACCTCTCAAGCGGAAGCGCACATCGTTTCCGAAACGGAATTCTGCACCTTCTTCGATGGTAACTTCTCCATAAACATCCATATCACCCTCCACACGGTAATAACCATTCATCAGATTGGGCCATGTTTGGGTTACATCCTCACCCATAGAACCGCCGCCAACTCTTACATCCTGTCCGTTAAAATCACTTTGGTTGTCAATGTATCCAATGTTTGTAGTTCCTACAAGTATAGCAGATGAAGAGTTTCCTGAAAATGCACATTGATTCATGGGGAACTGACTGTTGCTGCCACTTACTGCAAGACCGTATCCCTGGTTGTCTGTGAAATGGCAATGGTTTAGGTTGATGCGCCCATCACTGATATAAAAGGCCGTGCGAGGGCTGGTGCCTACCATATTATCACTTCCGGCACCTGAAATATGAACATTATTCATGGTGTTTTCCAGGTTGGTAGACTGGAAGTAAATGCCGCGCCAATAACCTGGTATCTCCTGTTGACCTGTTATTATAATAGGCTCACTTTCTGTGCCGTTGGCTTCAATGACTCCATCGGTACGGATACGTATGCGCCGGTCGTCCATTACTTCAATGCGGACACCGGGATCAATAGTAAGTTTGGCGTAAATATCAACACCTCCGGTTACTACATAATCGGCTACACCCGGTTCATCAATCATTTTAGTAAGGTGCAAGTCTTCGTTGTAGCTGCCGCTTAGGGTAACTGTGGCTGGCAATGCAGTGATTGTTACCTGGTCGCTGCTCTGTCCAACATTGTTGGAAATGGTTAGTTCTACCACATAGTCTCCCGGTACGTCAGGTATAAAGGAGGCCGTCACTGAGTTTGCATTACTGATGGTGGCAGCACTGCCCTCAGGGATAGAGACAAAGGACCACTGTGCATTATAACCTTCTCCGGTAATGTCAAGGGATTCTGATCCATCCAGCTGCACTGTTTCACCTACCTCAACTTCACGGTCAAGGCCGGCGATGGCTGAAAGACCACCGGGATCTTCGTCTTCGTCGCAGGCTGTAAATGCAAACAGAAAAATTACAGGTAAAATAAGCCCGAAAATATTTTTCATTTTCAGGGGGTTCAAATAGTTTGATGTCTTTTTTTCGTTTCGTCTCATGGGTTAATGTTTAGTATTGATAATTAAATGCAAACTACTAAGTATGTAAACAATTAATCGTTTGGTCGATTTTGTTGGTTGTTTAGTAGTTGTTTTAGGAGTATTTTGAGTGTGTAACAGTTGTTTTTTTGTTTTGTTTAATTTTATTTTTTCTTTTCTGATCTTTCAGCATGAACTTGCAGTTTATGTATGAAGTGTTTATGAGAAGAGTATAGAAATATCCCAAACTCCCATCGATATAATTCGTTGTTTGAGCAATGTCCCAATCATTAAATACAAGAATTGTATAAAATTTGGCTCATGCTTAAGCAAGAAAAAGTTGTAAATTATGTGAAAAGCCGTGATCTGGCATTGTGTTCAAAATTCACCGCTGGCACACATAAAATTTTATTTCCTTATTGAGATAATCCTCTAAATTTGCAGGGTAATTTTTGCGATATGACAGAGATTCTTAAAATCCGTGAACCATTTCAAACTGAATCAGGAGAGGTTTTCCCTCAGATCGATATAGCCTTTGATGTGTTGGGCGATTTATCAAAAAACAAACCTCTTGTATGGGTATGTCACGCTTTGACTGGCAACTCCAATCCAATCGATTGGTGGCCGGGAATCGTAGGCCATGGCAAATATGTGGATATAGACAGGTACAATGTGGTATGTGCCAATGTATTAGGTTCCTGTTATGGCAGCACCGGTGCACATTCGATCAATCCAACTACCGGGAAGCCGTGGTTAAAGGATTTCCCTCTTGTTACCGTCAGGGATATGGTAAAAGCGCATGAAATACTGCGCAAGTATCTTAAAATCAAGAAAATTGATTTAATTATTGGTGCATCACTGGGGGCATTCCAGGGACTGGAGTGGAGTATAATGCAACCCGGTTTGATTGACAGACTTGTTTTTTTGGTGGCCGGAGCTAGAACCAGCCCATGGTGTAAAGCTTTCAATGAAGCCCAGCGGATGGCTTTAGAGGCCGATCCCACCCTTTTCACCAGTGAACCAAAGGCCGGAGCCAAAGGGCTTATGGCTGCCAGGGCCATCGGTATGGTAAGTTACCGTAACCACCAGACCTTCGGACTTACCCAGCCCGATCCTGAGAACGGACAGCTGGAAGATTTCCGTGCTTGCACCTATCAGCGATATCAAGGTAAGAAGCTTGTAAACAGGTACGATCCACATGCCTATTATTATATTTCCAAGGCTTTTGATTCTCACGATGTGGGGCGTGGAAGAGGGGGAGTAGCAAAGGTACTGGCCGAATGCCAAACACAAACGCTTTGTATCAGCACTGATACGGATATCCTCTTTCCTGTGGAAGAAGTAAGAGCTGTATCCGAAGGTATGCCCAATGCAGAACACGTCATGCTCGAAAGTATATACGGGCACGACGGCTTTTTAATTGAGAATGATAAACTAACTGCCATTCTTGCTGCCTGGGAGCATTCCCTCTAAATTCTTTGGATAATGGAATTTTTGTTCTTTTGTTGATGTAGGTGTTTTAATCATTGAGCTTGGCCAGGCACTTTTCCAGGCTTTTACGCCAATGGGGGATGGTAATTCCAAAATCTTTCTTGATTCGGGCTTTGTTGAGTACGCTGTAATGTGGACGCTGTGCATCCGTTGGAAAATCTTTGGTGAGTATAGGCTCAATATGGCATTTGTGCTTTTTTATTTCTGCAATGGCCTGTGCAAAATCATACCAACTGGCAATACCTTCATTGGAATAATTGTAAATTTCAGTACGGATTTTTTTGGGGATATTGGGGATGATCTCAAGGATGGTATTTGCAAGATCTGCTGCCCAGGTGGGTGAGCCAATCTGATCATATACCACTTTAAGCTCTTTTTCTGTTTTGGTTTTAGATGCTATGGTTTTAACAAAGTTTTTTCCATGGGATGAATAAAGCCAGGATGTACGGAAAATCAATGCTCTTTTGGCATTGAAAATCACTTCAATCTCTCCGTCGAGCTTGGTTTTGCCGTAAAAACTTTTGGGGCTTGCCGTATCGGTTTCGGTATATGGTCTGAAACTTTTTCCGTCAAAAACATAATCTGTAGAAATGTGAATTAACAGTGCATTAACTTTGGCACATGCTGTGGCCAAATGTTTAACTGCTGTGGCATTTACCTGGGTGGCAAATGATTTTTCTGTTTCAGCTTTATCTACCCCCGTGTATCCAGCACAATTTATTATTGCTTCAATTTTATTGGATTTTATATACTTGTTTACCTTTTCGGCATCGGTAATATCGAGCTCCTTAATATCGGTATAAAAGAAGTTGTAGTTAGGCCAGGAGCTTTCCATGTCTCGGAATTCGCTTCCCAGCTGGCCGTCACTGCCGGTTATCAGGATGTTCATATCATTGGGTTTAACAGTTTGTATTTAAATATTTTTAAAGTATTCAATGGTTTTTCTCAGCCCTTCTTCCAGCTGTGTTGTTGGAGCCCAATCAATGACTTGGTTCAGCTTTGAGATATCTGGTTTTCTTTGCATGGGATCGTCCTGGGGGAGAGGGCGGTAAATGATTTTTGATTGTGAACCCGTGAGCTGAATGACTTTTTCGGCCAGGTAACGGATGCTAAATTCATGAGGGTTGCCAATGTTTAACGGACCAATGATGTCATCAGCTGTATTCATAATGTCGATGAGTCCGTCAATCAGGTCATCCACGAAACAAAAGCTGCGGGTTTGGCTGCCATCTCCGTAAATGGTTATATCTTCATTTTTAAGAGCTTGCACGATAAAGTTGGAAACAACCCGTCCATCGTTGGGGTGCATCCTTGGGCCGTAAGTATTGAAAATCCTGGCAATTTTTATCTTAACCTGGTTTTGGGTATGGTAATTCATAAAAAGTGATTCGGCGCAGCGCTTGCCTTCATCGTAGCACGACCTGGGGCCTATGGGGTTTACATTCCCCCAGTATTCTTCCGTTTGGGGGTGTATTTCGGGATCTCCGTATACTTCACTGGTTGATGCCTGTAATATTTTGGCTTTGATGCGCTTAGCCAGACCCAGCATATGCACCGAACCCATTACTGACGTTTTGATGGTTTTGATGGCATTGTATTGATAATGAACCGGTGATGCCGGACAGCCAAGGTTGTAAATTTCATCGGCCTCAATAAAAAATGGCATGGTAATATCGTGGCGGATAAGCTCAAAGTATGGATTGGATAAAAGGTGTATCACGTTGCGTTTCTGTCCCGTGAAAAAGTTATCCAGACAAAAGACTTCGTTACCTTCATTCAATAGCTTTTCGCACAAATGCGAACCCAAAAAACCCGCTCCCCCGGTAACCAATATTTTTTTCTTCATGCCTGGCAAATAATTAATTTTTTTGTGATGGATATGAGCTATCCAATCGTGCAAATTTATGGAAATTTTTGGCTTAAGATACTTTCTCAAGCTACGAATTTGTTTTACAAAAAACAATTTAACTCCAGGGAATGTATTATATTAGTAGAAGGTTGAGCACACATTATAAAATCAAACCATGAAACAAGTATTTTTCATTGCCATGACAATGCTAATTGGGATAAGCTCTTGCGAAAAAAATGTGATTCAGGGCAAGGTTAAAAATGACGCTAAATTTGCTGAAGAGTTAAGGTCAAGCCCACAGATGATAACATTTGGTAACAACAACCTTGTTTTAACAACTTATTTATGGCGTGACTTTATGCCCATTGCAGAAGAGGGTGGAAGCAAATTGATGTGTGTGAACAAGTTGATTGATGTTGACAGCATTCCAATACCCGGCACCATTCATTTAAAAAGACAATATGTGATAAAGGACAATGAGATTTGGACGGCCAAAAACAGTGAAATAAGAAATGATATTGATTTTATTTTGGAAGGTGTTGTCAGAGACGGACCTAAATGGGGGCCCAACATTGAAGTTGACGTTGTTTGTGAGTTTGAAAATTCCGGCATAATACATAGAGTTCTGGCAAAATCACAAATCATTAACAGAACAGAATAATAAAAATATGTGTTAACAGCACCAGTTTCAAAGTAGTGGTTCGTTGACCAAAGCAAGTTTTATGCCTCTATCAGTGTTTTGTCAGCGTAGGGTTTTAAAATCACTAGCCAAGGTTTGCTGCGCAGCATTGGATAGGTTAATATTATTTGTATGCTTTTTTAAAAGCCGGCAAACCATTATGTATAATAATATTGAGGTTTGCTTAAGTTGTAAACCAAGTTGAGGGCATATGATTAAATTAAACAGACGATATAAATTGTAATAAATTATGATGAAGGAAAATGTTGTTGAACGAGAAGTGATGGACACGCATAAAAAAGCGCTTTTTATCAATCTGGATGATACTATTTATGGCTCTTTTGCTGAAATTGGCGGGGGTCAG
>SLQX01000281.1 GCA_007131245.1 Bacteroidales bacterium | reverse complement strand
GAGCTTTTGATCCGTATCAGAGTTTTTTAATTTTAATATGTAAAGTAAATGCCAGGCAGTTATTAATGTAAGCGTTTAAACCCCTGAATAAGAAGGTGTATATTGCCCGGTAGAAATCTATGCCTGTAAAACAGGTGATTTCTACTGGTTTTAAAGGGGGATTTTTTGGTGTGTGCAAAACAGTTGTTTATGCATTAAAGAGAGGTGTTAATCGTTTGAAAATCAGGTTTAATGTATTGTATACATGATACATAGTTTGTTGTTAGCAGTAATTGAAGGTAACCCAAGAGGGTAGATATGTGATTCTTGTTGGTGAAAAAGGATGTTTTCAGGCGGGCGAATCGATCTTTGCATGTATAATAGTTGCGTATAATACATGGTTAAATATCAGGTGGTTGCTGTGGTAAAAAGTATGTATGGTTCCGGATGGTTTATCGGAAGACTAGATATCCAGTCTAGTATATCTCTCTTTTGCTATTTGATAGCTTGCCATGGTGTTAAATAAAGGTGTAATGAGCTGATATTTCAAATTCTTTATATAAATTTGTTTGGAAAAGTTGCTCTCCAACTGAGTTGTCTTATATCGTATACCTGCCTGTATGTGCCTGCTATGGGTGGGTGTTTTTAATATTTATTTTATCAGAATATAATTGTGTTAAGTAATTGGTCTGATAGCGAATTGGGCCATATGGGGAGTTTGCATGAATGAGCATTTTACACACAATCGTTTTTAGATGGTGTTGGTGAGCTCACTTCGTTTATCTCATTCCGATTTGAGCGCCTGCTGCCCGCGCAAGCCTTAGGGGTGGTGGAGGCAAGAAGGCTTGACGCTTGTGATAATCTATAGCAGAAACAAAAAAGTCAAAGTAGTCAATAAAAGCTATCTGAAATGATTTGGATTAAAGGATTAATCGTTGCAATGCTGGTTTTACCTTTATTATATTCGTGTGAAAGTCAGCCGGAAGGCTCTATTCCAGGAGTGCGGTTTTACCGTATGTTTGAATCCGAATATGTGGAAAATCGTCATGTTGAGGTGTGGCTGCCTCCAGGTTATCATGCTGATGGCAGCTATGATGTACTCTATATGCACGACGGGCAAAATGTTTTCAACCCGGAAACCTCTTACAGTGGAACAGCCTGGGAAGTTGACAGTTCAATGATCGGTTTGATGAATCAGGGAAAAATACGCCCGGCCATTGTTGTTGCCATTTGGAATACACCCATGCGTATTCAGGAATATATGCCTGGTAAACCAGAAGGTAAATTGAAAAAGGAACTGGAAAAAGACGGTTGGGATAGTGGTGTTTTTTCTGATAACTACTTGAAATTTATTGTTCAAGAACTCAAACCATTCATAGATAAAAATTATGCTACCCGACCGGAAAGAGAACATACATTTATAATGGGTTCAAGCATGGGCGGACTGATTTCCCTGTATGCGTTGATGGAGTATCCGGATGTTTTTGGTGGTGCTGCTTGTATTTCTTCACACTGGCCCGCTTTAAGGGGCGTTTTTGTTCAACATGTAGAACCAGGTTTGCCCAAACCGGGTAATCATAAATTATATTTTGATTATGGAACCGAGACCCTGGATGCAGAATATGAACCTTTCCAGCAACGAGTTGATGCCGCTATTGAACGCAGAGGTTATACACATGGTCAGCATTGGCTTACTTTGAAGTTTGATGGAACTGACCACAGTGAAAAAGCATGGCGTGACAGGGTCCATATTCCCCTGGAGTTCCTTCTGGGAGTGGAGTGATCCGTATGAAAGGATATTGTTAACAAAGCTTTTCAGTCTGTCTTCTGATATAACTATTGATGTTTTCTCCCTGTCCGTTTAGCTGGTGCAAGCCCAACGATATGTTTTTTATATATTACTCTTTTTTTAATAAAATTAAAACAGTTGTTAAACATGATGTAGGTTTGGTTGTTAGCATTGTTACGAGCAAAAAAGATCGATTAACTAAAAGGAAAAAACTATGAGAACATTTTTCAGTATCAATTCAATCCAGGGATATTTCTTTATACGGTTAATGCTTGGTTTTGTGTTCCTTGTGGCAGGGTTTCAAAAATTTATTTTCCCCACGGACATGGGGCCCGGAAGGTTTTTGGATATGGGCTTTCCACTACCCGTATTTGCAGCTTACTTAGTAGGCTTTTTTGAAACCATTGGTGGGCTTTTCATACTACTGGGGCTTGCTTCCCGCTTTGCTGCTATCCCCCTTGCAATCATTATGGTTGTGGCCATTATTACGACAAAAACACCTTTGTTGTACGACGGGTTTTGGGTGTTTGCACACGCTATTCGTTTGGACTTGTCCATGTTGCTGGCATCCTTTTTTGTGATTATCAATGGATCGGGCAAGTATAGTTTAGATGAAAAGCTTTATCGCAATAACTCATTTTAAAAATATCTCCTGCTTAAATTATTACCATTGAACCCGGAATTCCGAAAACGTTTTCCGGGTTTTTACGATCAGGTCTGATAATCCAGTAATTCGGTGAATGCAAAATGATCTTTTGGGATAGATCAATCCGCTTACTCACATGCATTATAATATTTTTTTATCCAACTTTTTAAAGCTTTCTTTTTGACAATTAGAGATTGTAGTTATTTAGAGGTTTATATACCTTTGCGAACAAATACACATGTTATGAAAGAATTTATTATCACCGGGAAAATGAAGATGGCTGATGTCATAAATACTGACAAGCGTGCGCTGGTATTATTACCTCGTTTTGGCATCGAACTTGGGTTTGGTGATAAATCCGTGGAAGATATTTGCCTGGCACAGAAAATCCATCTTGACTTCTTCCTGCTGATGGTCAATGTTTTCCTTAATAAAAACTATTTTCCCGATAAAAAGTTGAAAGATGTTGATGTGGATATGTTGTTATTGTATCTGGAAAACTCCCATAGCTATTACCTTGAGGAAAAAATACCTTATCTGGAAGGTTTGATCGAAGCCTTTAAGAAGAAGGTCGAACACCCGGCCATACTGCAGCTTGAGAAGTTTTTTAATCAATATGTTTATGAGGTGAAAGATCATCTGGCTTATGAAGATGAAACCGCTTTTCCTTATGTTGCCACCCTCTCAGCCCATATAAAAAGCAACACTCTGGATTTTTCGGAATTTGATTACCACATTGGTGTATTTGAGCAACGCCATGACAATATCGAAGAGAAGCTTTCAGATTTAAAGAACCTGCTGATAAAGTATTTTCCACCCAGCAATGACCGCTACTTGCGCATGCGCATTTTGAATGAGCTCATTGATTTTGAGGAAGACCTCATCAATCATGCCCGAATAGAAGATAAGGTGTTGATACCTATTGTGGAGCAATTGGAAAAACACATCAAAAATTAGAAGCATGGCAAAAAGTATCATCATTGCAGAATCTTCTGAAATAATACGGAAAGGCTTGTTTTTTCTCATAGAAAGTTTTGACCTTTTTGACTCCATCAAAGAGGTGGCCTGCGCTAAAGCTTTGGATGATGCCATGGAACGTTATCAACAACCCGATGTCTTGCTTGTAAACCCGGCACTAATAAGTCGGGAAAAGCTTGAAAATCTCAGGGAAAATTCAGCAGGTAGTTTGCGAATGGCAGCCATCATCTATTCCTTGTACGATGAAGAGTTGCTGGTTTTGTTTGATGAAGTTATCAGTGTAGGAGATAAACGCCGCAAAATTGAAAAGAAAATATATGCTTTGCTGGATCAAACACCAGAACGTAAAGAGAATAAGCCCGAAGAAACCCTTTCTGCAAGGGAAATGGATGTGTTGAAACTCCTGGTAAAAGGGTTGAGCAACAAGGAAATATCAGATAAGTTATTTATCTCCCCCCATACTGTCATTTCTCATCGAAAAAAAATCACCCAAAAACTTAACATCAAGTCGGTAGCCGGTCTTACCGTTTATGCCATCATCAACGAGATTATTACCTTGGATGATGTGCAGTAGCATGTTATACAAGGACAGATACTTTAGAGTGGGTTGCCGGGGATGTCCTGGCTTTTCCAACAATATGTGAATTCGTTTGATAGCCAGTGGGTTGTTGACATAAATCAAGGTTTAAAGCTATCAGGAATAGTAACATAATGGTATTTCATCAATATTTTTCAACAATTGCATTTTAAACCCTGAAATTCAATAAATATTTTTAGTTTTGCAGGGATTTTCACCCTACAAAGTAATTCATTTATGGGCCTTCAAAGAGGTTATCCCGTGTGTTTTATTTTATTCCCGTCAGATATTCCTGACAAATCTTCTTTTGCATAGCTACTCGTGCTGTTTCCGGGCTATATCCCAAAGTTGTATTTTTCGTCTGATCTTGTTCAAAAATAGTCAAGTCTTGCCCGGGTAAATTTTTATTTAAATCCAATAACAAACCTTTAAATCTAAAAAAAGAATGAAAAAATTATCTGTAATTGCTTTTGGAGGAAATGCATTGCTCAAAGGTGATCAGGTGGGTACCATTGATGAGCAGGAACAAAATGTATATGAAACCTGTCAGCACCTGGTAAACTTGATTAAAAGTGGATATGATATTGTCATAGGTCATGGTAATGGTCCGCAGGTGGGTAATGTGTTGTTGCAACATGAGGCTGGAAACAAAGTTTATGGCTTGCCTAAGCAACCCATCGATTTTTGTGTAGCTGAAACCCAGGGCTCCATTGGCTTTATGATAGAACAACAACTCAGAAATGTGCTTGCAGAGCATGGCATTGAAAAAAATATTGTAACCCTGGTAACCCAGGTTGTAGTTAATAAAGAAGATCCCGCTTTTCAAAACCCTGCAAAACCTGTTGGACCCTTCTACACCAAGGAGGAGGCAGACAAGCTGGCTGCTGATAATGGCTGGGTATTTCATGAAGACCCCCGCAAAAGAGGCTGGAGGAGAGTGGTTGCTTCACCCAGACCTTTTGAAATTCCCAACTGGAAAGCTGTGGAAAAACTTGCTCGTGAAGGAAATATTGTTATTACTGTTGGTGGTGGTGGAATCCCTGCCTATTATGATGATAAAGGAAAAATGGTAGGAATTGATGCGGTTATTGACAAAGATCTTGCTTCTTCCTTACTGGCCAATAAAATCAAAGCTGATGAGTTTTGCATTTTGACAGATGTTCCCAATGTTTATATCAACTTCCACAAACCTGGTGAGAAAAAACTGGAGCGTATTTCTGTTCCTGAAATAAAAACTCACCTGGATGATGGCCAGTTTACCGAAGGAAGTATGGCCCCTAAAGTTAGAGCTTGTGTTGAGTTTGTTGAGAATGGCGGTAAAGAAGCCATTATTACCGAAGCCGAACAGCTAGACAACCAGGAAGCAGGAACCATTATTCACGGATAAACAGAGTAACTGGCCGTTTATGCGGCATCATTCATGACTGCATGTATGACAATACAATAATTTCTTTATTTATTAGTATAAAAACAAAATTAAAGGAGAACCAATTATGGCATTCAATCTAAGAAACAGAAGTTTTGTCAAGCTGCTGGATTTTACTCCGCAGGAAATCAATTTTTTGCTCGGTCTTTCACTGGATTTAAAAAAAGCCAAATATGGCGGATATGAGCAGCCAAGGCTTAATGGTAAAAACATCGCATTGATTTTTGAGAAAGCAAGCACCCGTACACGCTGTGCTTTTGAAGTAGCTGCTTTCGATCAGGGCGCACAGGTAACCTATCTTGGGCCTACAGGCAGCCAAATTGGCAAAAAGGAGTCCATGAAAGATACGGCACGCGTATTGGGTCGTATGTATGACGGTATTGAATATCGTGGTTTTGCCCAGGCTACCGTTGAGGAACTTGCTGAATATTCAGGAGTTCCTGTATGGAATGGTCTTACCAACGAATATCACCCCACCCAGATTTTGGCAGATTTTCTTACGATGATTGAGCACAGCGACAAGCCTTTGAACCAGGTGAAGTTTTGCTACCTGGGTGATGCCCGCAACAACATGGGTAACTCCCTGTTGGTGGGTGCGGCAAAAATGGGTATGGATTTCCGTGCTGCAGCCCCCAAGTCAGTTCAGCCAAGTGAAGAGCTGGTGGCAGAGTGCCGCGAAATTGCCAAAGAAACGGGTGCAAAGATTACCATCACAGAAGATGTGGAAGAAGCGGTTAAAGACTGTGACTTCCTTTATACGGATGTATGGGTGTCCATGGGTGAGCCCGAGCATGTGTGGGAAGAACGTATTAAGCTGTTGAAGCCCTACCAGGTGAACATGGACGTTATCCAAAAAACAGGTAATCCCAAAGTAAAATTCCTGCATTGCCTGCCTGCATTCCATAATCGTGAAACAACCATTGGTGAAGAGATTTACCAAAAGTTTAAACTGGACGGCATGGAAGTGGTAGAAGATGTATTCGAATCGGAGCATTCAGTGGTATTTGACCAGGCTGAAAACCGCCTGCATACCATCAAAGCTGTAATGGTTGCCACCCTGGGTGCCTGATAATCGCCTCTTTTAAAAATTAAAAAAGGCTGTCTGAGTTGCAGACAGCCTTTTTTAATTGGTATCAGCGGGTTGTTATTCGCACTTTAGAATAGTCCTGCTTACAAACCCCTCTCGATGACAAAATAGATGGTTACAGACAAACAGCCCCGGAAAATTAATTTAATTCCTGTTCCATTTCTTTTTCTATCTCCAGGAACAGCTCATCCAGTTTCAGGTTTTCAAAAAAATCGTTGAGCAGGGGGCCAATGGTTTCAATGGTTTTCCCGGTTTCTTCCATGATAATGCTTAACTCTTGGCTCATGCCTTGCCAGTCAACACTGTCCAATTCATGTAATGCCATCTGGAGTTGCCTGGAAACTTCTTTCATTTCTGCCTGAAACTCTTCGTCACTCCAGGATGCATTTGCTTCTTTCATCGCTTTCCTGATTTCTTCCCTGGCCTGGCGCATCTCCTGCCTGAACTCTTCGCTGTCAAATTCTTGTTGCATCTCTTTCATGGCCTGGCGAATCTCTTCCCGTACTTTCTTCATCTTTTCTGAATTGAGTTCTGTTTGCACCTCCTGCATAGCTTCGCGCACAGCTATACGGGCTTCAGCAAGAGCCTGCCTTATCTCCTCTCTGTCCTCTTCTGACAGTGCATCCCACTCAATATGCATCCCATCTTCCAGGACAAGTCTGTCTGGTTCGTTATTGGTGTGATCAGTGGTTTTTGCTGGCTCCTGGAAAAACTCTTCCTGCTGATGGCTCTGGGGTTGCACTATTGTGTTGTTTGTAGCACCGTCACTGGCAGAAAATGTTTGGAATGCAGGCGGCTTTATCCACGCCAGTGAGATGGTTGCTACTGCAATAACAAGTAGTGCAGCGATTCTTTGTCCGGGTTTAAAATTTCTTGTTTTCATGTGCATAATGTTTTTAATACGATTCAACAAAAGATTGGATGAAGAGCTGGCTGACAATGCAGCTGAGTAAGTGCCCTTCCGTTTTTGTTCAAGGGTTAACAGGGTTTGTGCATATTTACCTGGGTTTAGGGTCTGGTGTACCACCCACTCATCTACTTTACTCTCCCTGTAGTTACGGATGGAGTTGGATATCCACCAGGTGCAGGGATGGTAAAAGAACAGGATTTCAAGGATATACTGCAGGGCATTTATATAGTGATCCTTACAGCGAATGTGGTAAAACTCATGTAGCAGAATGTCTTCCACTTCTTTAAGTGTTAATGAGGCAGAAATAGCTAAAGGTAGTAATACAACAGGCTTGAAAAAACCTACTACAATGGGTATGCTTACAAGAGGCGAAAGCCAAAGCTCTATGCCTTTTCCCGGCTTTGCTTTTTGGTGAGCAGATGCTACAACTTCTTTCCAGGATGGGGGGATTTGTATGCGTTGCTTATGTTTGAGGTGAAAAAGCCTGCTGTATGAGGTTATAAAAACCAGTGAGAAGAGCACTATTCCTGTGATATATAACCAAAAAATGAGAGGGGAATACCCTTCCATAAACTGCCAAAGCGAATTGTTTTCTTTTTGTACGATGTACAATGGGTTTGTAACTGCCAGGCTATGAGTACTTGCCTGTTCAAATTCAAGATAGGCAATTCGCTGGACCTGGCTGAAAATACTAAATTGCCGGAAAAAAGTAATTACGGTAATTGCCGGAATGGTCAGCAGAGCAATTATGCTTATGTTTTGCCTTGTTATGGCAGGTGCTTTGCGTGCAAACCACATGGAAATACGCCACAGTAGTGTAATGGCCATAATTTGCCACACTGAGTGTAAGATGCTCCAGCTTAGCGCATGGATAAAGGGTTGCGGTATGTATTCCAGGATGTTCATGTTTTCATGTTTTGAAAGGTAGAGCGTAACGACTGATTCAGGAGTTGGGTTTATCCAATTGCCTTAGGTATTCCCGTATTTCTTTCACTTCCTGGGTTGTCAGCTCCTTTTTCTGGAGAGCTCCCAGTACCAATCGGCTTTCTGCTCCTTTGAACAGGCCGTTGAGCATCTTATTCAGAAATTTTTCCTGGGTTTTTTTCTGGCTGAGCAGGGGTTTGTAAATATGGGTACGGCTTTGGGTATCTCTTTCCAGCAACCCCTTTTCTGTCATGATCTGCATGGTTTTTAGGGTGGTTGTGTAGCCGGTATCTTTAACCTTTTCCAGCTCCTGGTGGATTTCACGAACCGTAGCCTGCTCTTTTTTCCATAAAATTTGCAATATCTCCAGCTCGCTT
>SLQX01000167.1 GCA_007131245.1 Bacteroidales bacterium | reverse complement strand
GTGATGCAGCTTACGCTGTCTATTTCCAGCAATTCAAGCAGGTAGGATTTGGGTCTGTGGGTAAGAAAGTCCAGCACGATGCTTCCGTCTTTTTTAAAAATCGAATGGGTTTCAATATCCATCACATCCACTTCAGGGAAGACCTCGTCAATTTTTTCCTGCAATTCTCTTTCGTGCAATATTTCCCCGTCGGGTAATATATCGAAAGTTGCTTTCAGGATATCCAGGTCATAGGGCAAGGCTTCTTTTGAATCATCGGGCGGGGGAATAACATATACAGGTTTGTATTTGCCAATGGTTGCTGCCGTGCGCTTGCGGTTGACTCTTCCGAAGCGTTGAATCAATGCATCCAGGGGTGCGGTTTCGGTAATCATCATGTCGAAGCTGATATCAAGACTTACCTCCACTACCTGAGTAGAAACCACTATGCACGCTTTGTCAGAAGTATTGAATTTTTGGGTTGGTCGTCCGGATTCATCCAATCCTATCAATTGTCTTTCCTTCTTGTTGCGATCTCCTCTTTTAAAACGGCTGTGCAGGAGCAACACCGGAGTGTCAGGATACTTTTCTATGAAGTGTTCATACCTTTGTTGTGCTGATTTTACCCGGTTGCATACCACTAAAACTTTTTTCTCTTCAAGCAATGCTGTATCCACTATGGCATCGGCATCATCCCATTGAGTAAGTTTATGCACAGTATGGCGGTCGAACTTGTCCAGCTCATCTTGTGGTAAGCTTACTTCATACACGTTTTCTTTTCCGAGAATGTCAAGAATTTTATTATACAGGTCGGTGGGCATGGTAGCAGTTCCGATATGGAGTCTGCAATTCAGTTTATTGAGGACTTCAACGATTTTAATGACGATAGCCCTCGATATTTCTGTATAGGTATGGATTTCATCAAGTATGATATCATTCCCTTTCAAATCAAGGAGCGTTGCTTCAAAAGCTCTTGTTCCAAAAATAATTCCTGCTATCTGGTGTGGAGTCAAAACTTTTATACCCGAACCAATTAGCCCTTGCAGCATTCTTTCCTCTGCATTTCCATTTACATTGACGATGCTTGATGCGGAATGCAAGACCCGGATATCCAATTCCGGATTGGTATCTTTAAGGTCATTGCTTACCCGTTTAAACATGGCATTAATGGATGCCTGAAATGGCAAGGTGTAGAATACCCTGTTTTTACAACGCCTGAACAAAAAGTCCGTTTTCCCGGCTCCGGTACATGCAACCACCAAAGTATGTTTCTTCTCGGAGTAAGCATCTATGAGCGATAAAGGATATAGTGGATGTTTTCTTCCAAAGAAACTTAAGTCAGGTTTTTTGAAAATTCGTTGGGTTTGAGGCTCGGTTGCTTCAATCAAAGCAGATGCAAAATGGTCGGCGGCCATTAACAGCCCTTTCCATGGAGAGAAACCTTGCGTTTGGATTTTGGAATCAATATAATCCACTGCTTTAAAATAATTGTCTTCTGCTTCTTCAATGGATATTTTGCGAGTTTGAATGCCCAATGCATCCAAAATCTTGAGAGCCTCAGCTGACCAGCTTTCCCAATCTTTTTTATGAATAGCAAACACATCGGCTACGTTTTCCTCCAAATCCAATAATCCTTTTAATCCCGGGTCATTCTGTACCGATTTATGGTGTGCTGCAACCATTTCTATAAGCTGAGGATGTATATTTTCATCAAAAAGAGAAAGAAAAAACAAAGAGGCCAGTTCATGCCGGTAGGTTTTGTCACTCTCTTTCCTTTTGTAATCAGGCATTAGTCTTTCCTGGAATATTGGGCTTGCTTTTCCTATGTCATGCAAAATGGCACCCATCTTTGCTATTTCCTTGTCAAGGCCTGTATTCTCAGCAATTTTTTCAATGGCAATCACCACATGCGAAATATGCGTAAATAAGGGAGTATAGTCCGGTTTCCCTTTTGCTTTGATATGTTCACAAACTATCATAGTCATATTGCTGATTTTACTGGGTTGCCAACTACTCTTAGCCATCCGTGCATGGGTTGATTTTCATTCAATCTGTTGTATCCAACCAGAAATGCGTTGTCGTTTTTCTCAAAAACTAGCTCAAAGCCATAAAAGAGCTCCTCGTTTTCATTAAAATCCGCATGAGTCGTTTCGATGATTTCTTCTTCAGGGTAAAGGATATCTTCATTTCTGGCAAGGCAAATATGCTGTTGGCTTGCTTTTTCAGCATCTTCTCTGGTGTCAAAAGCGAGAAAAAGAATGGGATTGACAAGAATACCTCTTTTTAAGATAGCATAGGGTCGTGAATATTCTTTTTTAGCACCTCTTCCTTTTTCGTTCCAACCACGGGGTTGGGTTTGTTCCTGTTGCTGTGAAACTTGTGAATAAGTAATCCTGTGGCCTTTTATTTTATATATCCCCCATGGCTCTTTTAAAAGCTCAGGAAAGAGCTTTCTTTCAATGCCTGCTACCAGTGAAGGAGTCAAAAACTGTTGACTGTATACTTCTTCGTCCCTTACTGCTGTCCAGGGTTTAATAAAACCGAAAGGTCCTGTGTATTTTACTATGAACATATTCGTTGAATCAATTGGTTAAACAAGTTTATTAAAACGTAGAAGAGTATTAGCATATAGCCACTAATTACTGCCCAGAATTTAGCTTTGAAGTATTTCCAGGATTGTTTTTCTATTTGCCAATTCTTGGGTACTTTTTTTTTATGTAAATCATCTATGGAACTGATAGATTTGTCAATGTCTTTTGCCAATATTTCTCTCTCCTTTTCATGGTAATACTTTTCTGCTTTCAATGCCAGGGTATAATAATGACAAAGACTACAGGTTATTCCTGCAATGAATAATAATAAGGCTATTACAAGCAATGCTTTATATGTCATGTCAGTTCCGTCAACACTCAGCGTGTATAATGCCCATATTATGACAATTCCTGCAATACCAAGTTGATGTATATATTCGCTCGCCTTTCTTGAATACCTCTGAATTACTTCAGATACATACTTCATTGGCACCCTAATTACTCCCCTTTCTGTTTCCATAATCATAAGTTTAGGTTATTAAATCTATTTCAACGCCCCAAAACCAATACCCGTTGAATTACCCACGCCCACATTCCATGCGAAGACCAGTTGTTCGGGTGTTCCGGTGATTTTTACGGCGCTCATGTTAACTTTATTTCCTATGTTGTTATAATAAATGGTTTTGATTTTCCGATTTCGGTAGTCCGGGTCGAATTCAACTTTTACCCCTTGCTCATCCAGCCCTGCTTTCCGGAGCTTGTTTTGCAGTGTTTCTGTAAGTAACGCGTTGGCCTTTTCATCTTCCCAGGTGTAATGGATATCCCGGTTTTCAACCCTTCTTTTAATGAAAATGGGGCTTCCGGGGTGGAAAATCCTTGAATTACCAAATTCAGGGTCTTCCTGAATTACAATCTCCTTTACCTCAAGCCCATGTGTAATAGATGGGCTTTTTCTTATCCCTTCAACGATTTTCTGTATCAATTCCGGATTATGAGCCCCAATAAAAAAATAGCCCCTTTCTGGTATTTCTATGCCCTTTGACTTGACAACTCCTCCTTTAAGCCAGGAAAAGCAATACATCGATGTTTCGTCATGCAGATTGTTCTTGCCAATCCATTTATGCAGGACCCCTGTAAGCAGATTCTGATAATTAAAAGACAGGGTTTCTACGGTTGATGATGTTGTTAAATGTAATCTCATGTTTTACTTTTTATTCCGTTATGGGTCAATTACTTATTGTTTCTTGAATGTTTTACTCTGGGGAGGGGGATGCGCTGTGCTTTTTTCCCTTCTCCCGGTATTGCTCAAAACTTTAGCAATAATAAGAAATTTTTAAGGTTTAGTAGGGTGTCTTTGAAATATTTTCTATAAATGCGTTACACGTGTGTTTAAATGCTGTGTTTTAGTGAGTAAATGTTTTTTCTGGTGCCCACGTGTTTTTGATAGTTGAAGTTTTATTTTACAAAGCCCAAAACTACCCTGGCTTTGCGTCAATCCATGTCGCTTCGGTGAAAAGTTTGTTAAAAATGTAATGCGATGGCTTTTATGCAGGCAGCATAGGATAACCCGGAGACTTTTTTCATCTCCGGTGTTATGTGCAGATTAAATCTTCCCTTCGGATGACCCGAGATAATCTTCGTGTATTTTAAAAACCAATGCACCCTCAGAGCTGGCAATGAAAATAAGGGTGGCTACCCGATTTCCCGGGCTTATAATATCAGTTATGTAGGAGAGTCGTATGGTTTCACCATTGGGATCTTTAAGTGAGGTGTCCCATATTACATGCTGCCAAGTATCATCTCCCTCTATAATGCTGGGATCACCCTGTTTTAAAAGATCAATTCTTGTCCCATTTTCATCCAGGGGCAGCATTGAAAACTCATTTGTAATGGTGTCCCATATAACCAAGTGCTTACATTCTTCCCAGCCGTTCCACTCTTCCTCTGTTTCTATAAATCTATTGACATGACTGGTTTTAATGATAACAGCGTTTTCCACATCAGGGACATTGGCAAATCCTGCCATTGATACAAGACTAATAACCAGTGTAATTACTAATAAAAATGTTTTCATCATACTATGTATTTTTAGTGTTTTGTGATGGGTGTGATTCTCTTTTGTGATGATTGAGCATTTTTTTGAAAGTTGCAGGGGCATGACATGCTGAAAGTTGCCAGCATGGGCCATATCTGCTTGCTGACAAATCTACAACTGCCTTGCGACATTTTACGTCGTTGGGGAAAATATTTTTGTTCATCTTGTGCAACTGGAACAATAAGGCCAGGAAAAGGGGACATTTTAGGAGGTGAATTCTCAGCGGTCAGGGATTGCAGGTCCTGAATATTCTTTTGGAGTGCAGACTTCAAAACCCAATTTAAATCGTATTTTTGCAGCCGCAGGGAAGGCAGGAGAGAGTGCAGGAGAGGATAAAAAATGTATGTAGTTTTTAAATCTGTGTTGTTTTGGATATCAGGGATGTGATCATGTTGGTCAGGACATTGTTTGCCCAGCCTGAAAAAGGGTGGGTATTAATCAGGGGTGCACACTATCCCTGGCAGCAAATTTTTGGTCGCTTTATGTTACCATTGGTTTTTTTGAGTACCCTGGCCGTGGTGTATATCCTGCAGCCGCAGGTTGAAGGGGCTCCCGATCTCTCTCCCAACCAGCTTTTCCTTATCACCCTCACCGGCTCAGCCGGATCTATTCTGTTGGGCGGGTATCTTATTGCTGCCCTCACGCCCCGGTTTAAGGGTATTAGTTCCATGGATATGGCCGTTGCCCTGGTTTCATTTGCCTATGCACCGGTTTTCCTGGCTTCTGTCATTGCGTCTCTGCATCCCTCTTTACAGCTGCTCAACCTGGTGGCCATGGTGTATATGTTGTATCTTTACTTCAAGGGTACGGGTATTCTGATGGAGGTGCCGCGCGACAGGCAGATGGGGTTTACGGTGGTCAGCATCATCATATTGTTTGTGGTCAGGTTGTTTACAGCCTTTATACTGGCTGCTTTCCTGTAATTTGCTGTACCTTGCTGAAAGGATTGGGGCAGGAGAGGGTGATTACTTTTTCCCGTTACTCACCTGGATGTAGTGATGCAGCTGGTCGTACCATTCCTGCCCGTATTTCCGAATGAGTGCCTCTTTGAGAAATTCGTAAATCTTTACATTGATTTTTTGGCCATTGGTTCGTGCGGGGTCACATATAGGCCAGCGGTGGTAATTGATGGCTTCGTAGTTGGGGTATTTGGTTATCCTCACCGGGTAAAGGTGGCAGGAGATGGGTTTACGGAAGTCGTGCTTTTTCTCTTCCCATGCTTTCTCGATGCCGCATTTGGCAATGTTGTTTTCATCGAAATACACATATGCGCACTCCCCGTTGTTTACAAGGGGGGTGGTATATTCACCGTCGAAGTCTTCGGTGAAGCAGCCCTGCTCATCGATGGCATCAATGCCCCGGGGGAGCATGTAGCCTTTGATGAGCGGATAAATATTTTCCAGGATTTGGGTTTCTTCCTTTTCCAGGGGAGCGCCCGCATCGCCATGCACACAGCAGCCGCCATGGCATGCAGGCAAATCACAAACAAAGCTTTCGGTGTATATTTCGTCGGATATTAATGTGTCGTCGATAATTATCATGGCGCAAAAATACGCATAAAAATATTTGGATAGATTTTAAATTGTGGGCATTACCGTGCATATTTATTTGTGGATTAACAAAAAATGCTATTACTTTACGCTTTCTTTTAAAGGGAGGCAGTTGTTTACAAAGGCTGCCGGAT
Organism: Bacteroidales bacterium; assembly: GCA_007131245.1. Classification (GTDB taxonomy): domain Bacteria; phylum Bacteroidota; class Bacteroidia; order Bacteroidales; family UBA7960; genus SKVR01. The sequence goes on along the minus strand of SLQX01000167.1, from coordinate 20,344 downwards.
GAAAACCAATCAAACAAAGACCTAATCGCAATATTTATATGTCTAAAACCAAAAAACGCCCTACTCTTTTACTGGCCCTGATACCGGTCATCTTTCTTACCACTTTAATATCTATCAATGTATTTATTTTTGGCGATGATTCACTGTCAGGCTCCAACCAGATTGTGTTGATCCTCTCAGCGTCGGTTGCCGCCATTGTAGCCATGAGCCTGGGTCACAGTTGGCTTGAATTGCGGGCTGGTATTGTAAAGAGTATCGGGTCGGCCATGACAGCCATCCTGATCCTGTTGCTTATTGGGTCACTGGCTGGCACGTGGCTTTTGGGTGGTATTGTCCCGGCCATGATATATTATGGTTTGCAGATTCTTAATCCTACCATCTTTTTGGTGGCGGCCTGTATTGTAAGTGCGGTGGTGTCGCTGGCTACGGGCAGTTCATGGTCTACGGTTGCCACCCTGGGAGTGGCGTTGCTGGGCATAGGCAGTGCGTTGGGTTTGCCCGAAGGGGTGATTGGGGGAGCTATCATTTCGGGTGCCTATTTTGGCGATAAGATGTCGCCCCTGAGCGATACCACCAACCTGGCCCCGGCCATGGCGGGCACCGATTTGTTTACCCACATCCGCTATATGGCGTGGACCACTGTTCCATCCATCTCTATTGCCCTCATTATTTTCCTGATAATCGGACTGAGAAGCTACAGTGGTTCTGAATACGCCGATATTACCCCTGTGATTACGGCCATCGACAGCACTTTTACCATCAACCCTTTCCTGTTTTTGGTGCCTGCACTGGTTATTTTTCTCATTGTACGAAAAGTGCCTGCACTGCCTGCACTTTTTATCGGTACCCTGGCCGGAGCGGCAAGCGCACTGTTTTTTCAGCCCCAGATTATTGAGCAGGTGAGCCAGATAGATGATAAATTTCATGTGGCGGCTTACATTGCCATCATGAAAGCCATGTACACGGATATTACCGTGGATACCAGCCATGAGATGGTCAACAGTTTGCTTTCCACCGGTGGTATGCGTGGGATGCTCAACACGGTATGGTTGATTATGTGCGCCATGATTTTCGGAGGTATTATGGAGTCGAGCGGTTTGTTGAAGCGCATCACAGAGTCGGTGATCAAGCTGGCCCATAACACTGGTTCTCTGGTGACCTCAACGGTTGGTACCTGCATGTTTTTCAATGTTACGGCCAGCGATCAGTACCTGAGCATTGTGGTTCCCGGACGAATGTTTGCTGACACCTACCGGGAACGGGGCTTGAAACCCCAAAACCTGAGTCGGACCTTGGAGGATGGCGGAACTGTAACATCGGTGCTGGTACCGTGGAACACTTGCGGAGCAACACAATCCACTGTGCTGGGAGTGTCAACCCTGACATTTCTCCCTTATGCCTTTTTCAATATAATCAGCCCATTTATGACCATTGCCTTTGCTTATCTCAACATCCGGATCTCCAGGTATAAAAATAAGGAGGAAGCGCAAAAAGATGAATCCTTCAGTGTATAATATGCGTACAATAGGGAGTAAAAATATCAGTTTGGTCGAAAAATTAATAAATTGTGAAGCGAGTATATGTGTCGGTGACCAATGATCTGGCTACAGATCAGCGAGTTAAGAAGATGTGTGATTTTTTAACCCGGTTGGGGTTCAGGGTAACGATGGTAGGGGTAAAGCGCCCCAACAGTCTTCCGTGTCTTACTCCTGGTTTTCAAACCTTTCGATTCAGGATGTTGTTTCAGAAAGGTTTTTTCTTCTATGCTGAATACAATGTGAAGTTGTTTTTCTATTTACTTTTCAGGCCTTTTAGCTTGTTGGTATCCAATGATTTGGATACCCTTTTGCCCAACTACCTGGTGTCGCGTCTACGGGGTAAGCCTATGGTGTACGATTCACATGAGTACTTCCTGGGTTCCGCCGAAATCGTGGAAAGGCCGCCGGTGCGAAAATTCTGGGCCATGATAGAGAAAATGATTTTTCCCCGCTTAAAACATGTGATAACGGTTAACGCATCCATCGCCGATTTGTATGAAAAAGACTATGGCGTCAGGCCCCATGTTGTGCGCAACCTGCCCAAAAGGTATAAGCCTGGCCAAACCACCCGCCAACAGCTGGGTCTGCCCATTGACAAGCGGATTGTTTTGATGCAGGGGGGAGCCATCAATATGGATCGCGGGGCCGAAGAGCTGATTCACGCCATGAAACCACAATTTGGGTTGAAAGATGTGGAAATCTATTTTATTGGTGGGGGCGATGTGTGGCAGAAGATTAAAGAACTAACGCGGGAGTTGCACCTGGGACGGGTGGTGCATTTTCTGCCAAAAATGCCCTACGGTAAAATGATGCAATATACCGCTCTTTGTGATATTGGTGTTTCGATCGACAAACCGGTGAGCATGAATTACCAGTATAGTTTACCCAATAAGCTATTCGACTACATTGCCGCGGGTATTCCGGTTTTGGCTTCTCCGCTGGTGGAGGTGAAAAAAGTGGTAGAGGGGTATGATGTGGGTATGTGTATTCAGGACCATGATCCGGCCCATATTGCACGTGTAATAGAGGATATGTTCTCAGATGCCTCGCGCTATGAGCGCTGGCGTAGTAATGCTCATAAAATATCCCAAGAACTTTGCTGGGAAAACGAGGAAAAGGAACTGGCCAAAGTTTATGGCAGGTTTGTATGAGGGTGGATTACTTTTCTTCTTTTACCTCTTCTTCTTTGTTTTGATAATAATCGGGGTTAAGGTCTACTACTTTGCCGGCTTCGCAGCGGAAAATCCGCCCGGGGAATTTTTGAAAAAGGGTATAATCGTGTGTTGCCATGAGGATGGCACGTCCGGTTTTGCTGATTTCTCTCAGCAACTCCATGATTCCCAGGCTGGTTTCGGGGTCGAGGTTACCGGTGGGCTCATCGGCCAGGATGATATCGGGGTCGTTGATTAGGGCTCTCGCAATCACTACCCTTTGCTGCTCGCCACCTGATAACTGGTGGGGCATTTTAAAACTTTTAGTTTGCAGGCTCACCTTTTCCAACACGTCCTCCAGTCTTTCCTCCATGGCTATTTTGTCGCGCCAGCCGGTGGCTCTCATCACAAACAGCAGGTTTTCCTTGATGCTCCTGTCGTTGAGCAGCTGGAAGTCCTGGAAAACAATTCCGATTTTGCGGCGCAGGAAAGGGATTTGCTTTTCCTTGAGTTCATGAAGATTGAACCCGGCAACCCGGGCTTCGCCTTCAACCATGGGCAAATCTGCATATAAAATTTTCATCAGTGAACTTTTCCCACTGCCGGTGCGTCCTATCAGGTAACAAAACTCACCTCTTTCTATTTGCAGGCTTACCTGCGATAGGATAAGCTGGTTTTTTTGAAAAACAGCTATTTTATCCAGATCAATAATGGTGTCGAGAGGCATGCTATTGAATATTTGATATTATGATGTTTTAAGCTTATGTAAATTGCCAGCTTGCAAAACAGGCAATACCTTTTTGATTTCTTCCTCCAGGATCAGCAGGTTGTTTTCTTTGAGTTGCTGAAAAAGCCTTTCTGTTTTACAGTAGATAACCAGGGTAAAATCTTCATCCCTGATTTGAATATACTCCACCGCTGGATACTCATTCCTGGTTTTTAAAATATACATGTAAAGGCAACAAATATAAAACGATTTACGCTTTTTGCTTTCTTTATGATTGGTGGCCAGCAAGCAGAGGCAATCTCTCTTTATAATCGTTGCCAGGCCAGGTTTAATTCCTGGGGATTGTGAAAAGCAGGATGTCTGCAGTTCAATGTCCCTTGTTGTGTTTAAAGGTATAAAAGTACAAAAATCCATGGGATGTGCTGCGCTTTGCAGGAATTTAATCATGGCCAGTGGGTTATGCTCTCCGGCAAAGGACTTAAGCTATGGCTGCTCGTCCATATCCCGACTTATGATCTTTTTCTTGCAGGCAAACTCCCAGGGGCCATTAAAGGATTACCATTTCTTTATTTTGATGCATTTCATCTCTGAGAGTTTGGGGCCAGATACCTACCTGTACTTCTCCTATGTGTTTTTTTCGGAGCATGAACATACACAGGCGTGACTGGCCGATACCTCCGCCAATGCTTGCCGGCAACTCCCCGTTGAGCAACATCCGGTGAAAAAGCAACTGCTTTCTCTCTGTGCTGTGGGTTATCTCCAGTTGCCTGAGCAAAGCTGCCTGGTCTACACGTATGCCCATGGACGATATCTCAAAAGCTTGTTCCAGCACAGTGTTCCATACGATAATGTCGCCATTGAGCCCGTGATAGCCATCTGCGTTTATGGTGCTCCAGTCGTCATAGTCGGGAGCTCTTCCTTCGTGGGGCTCTCCATGGCTGAGAGAATGACCAATACCCATTATGAAAACAGCTCCGTACTCCCTGGCAGCCAGGTTTTCGAGTTGCTGTGATGAAAGACCGGGATAACGCCGGGCCAAATCTTCGGCATGGATAAAGGTGATTTCCTGCGGCAAAACCGGGGTGATGCTTGTAAAACGTGCGGCAACTTTCTTTTCGGTTTTATAAAGGGCCTTGTAAATTTTCCTTACGGCTTGTTGCAGGTATTCCAGGGTTCGCTTTTCCCCCGGGATATGTTTTTCCCAGTCCCACTGGTCCACATAAATGGAATGTAGCGGGCTAAGCAACTCATCAGGGCGAAGTGCATGCATATGAGTGAGGATGCCTTGCCCCTGGGGGATAGCCAACTCATGCAGGCGAAGGCGTTTCCATTTGGCGAGCGACTGGACAATTACCGCACGTGGGCCTCCCATGTCTTTCAATGAAAAACCCACTGGCTGTTCAGTCCCGTTCAGATCATCATTGATGCCCGTACCATCAATGATGGCGATGGGTGATGAAACTTCTGTAAGCTTAAGCTTTTTCCGCAGTTTGCTTGCAAATGTTTTTTTTACATAACTGATGGCTTTTTCTGTTTGGATGACATCCGGTTTTTCCATGATTTAAATGTTTAAGAGGTTCATAATTTTAGGGTCAAAAAAAAAGCCCGCAAATTGGCGGGCTTATATATATAATATTATCAGCTCACGCCAACTGGGGTGGGGAAAGATTGTTATTGTTATTGTTATTGAAGTTGAAATGTTTATACCGGTTCATAGGGGTAAATTTTTGGTCAAAAAAAAGCCTTCTCTTTAAAAGGAAGGCTTTGTATCAGGTAAATATATTTTTTACATAGTTCAGCCATTCCTTCCGGTGGAAAGATTATTATTATTGTTGTTATTTATAACGTGGCTAAACATAATGTTGTCAAATGGTTGTACAAATATAGTAAAATTTTAAACGATCGAGTTATACTTTTTTTATTTTCTGATTTTGTGCCAGTCATTCAGGTTGATGATGGTTTAAGAACATTTTATAGATTATTTTTCTTTTGATAAATTCGGTTTCAATTTGATAGACTTTTGCCAGTTGCAAAATATAGAATGGTTTGAAAAAATGGTGCTTGAAGTCCGGCAACGGTCTGGGTACAAATAAAAATTGTGGTAAGAATCATTAAAAGGGTATTATGGAATTTACCGGGTCATAAAAACTGTTTTACCTTCGTGAGGTTTTAATATATGAGTCTGATCCGGATGACAGGTGGGGATATGAAAATCTGAAGAGGGTTTAAACGGGACAACAATTGATTGTGGCAAACATTTGATCTCCGGGGCTGTTTAGTAAATTGGTCTTGTTGAGGGCCAAAAAAGTAATTTTTACAATATAAAAGTGGATATGATAATTCCAAAAAATAATGATAAAACTGATTGCATTTGATTTGGACGGAACCTTGCTGAATGATCAACGGCAGGTTGATCCCTCTTTCTGGCATCTTTACGAGAAACTGCACAGGGAAAAGGGGGTAATGTTTGTCGCGGCAAGTGGCCGGCAATACTTCACCATTGAAGAACAGTTTCGTTCCATACGGGATTCGTTGATTATACTGGCTGAAAATGGTACTCATGTGAGGTATGGCAACCGGGAGTTGCAAGTGGAAGATATGGGGCTTGCCGCTGCCCGGTCGCTTATGAGAAAAGGGAGGGAAGTGCAAAACGCCCACCTGGTTTTGTGTGGGAAACAATCAGCCTATGTGGACAGCACCTACGAACCTTTTTTGGAAAGTGTTCAACATTATTACCGGCGATTACAGGTTACCCCTGATTTGATGGAAGTGGAGGACCAGGTGCTGAAAGTGACATTATGGGATGAATTAGATGCCGAAACAAACTCCTATCCCCATTTTAAAACTTTTGAAAAAAAATTCAAGGTAGCGGTTGCCGGCAATGTTTGGCTGGATATTACCAAACACTCAGCCAACAAAGGGGCTGCCCTTGAAAAGATACAGGAGCGGTTTAATATCTCCCGAGAAGAAACCCTGGTATTCGGGGATTACCTGAACGACTGGGATATGATGTCTGTCGGTTACTATAGCTATGCCATGAAAAATGCCCACGAAGGTATCAGGGTAAAATCACGGTTTATTACCCGCTATGACAATAACAACAACGGTGTGGTGCGCACCATTGCCGAATTATTTGAAGAAGAGGTGTAATCAGTAGATCTGCTCTGGCAGGGGTTCGGATAGTTAGTTAAAGATGCGCGGTGTTTTGGGGGTTACCCTTGTTTTATTAAAACCTTCAAAACTCGTGCTAATCATAATTTCGTGCGATCCGCCGTTGTAGCCTCTGCTGACACCTACTGCATAGTCATAGGCGTATCCTACCCTAATGTCTTCGGTGATGTAATAACCCACCATGGCCGAAACAGCATCACCCAGCCGGTAAGAAAATCCACCCCACAGCATGTTGTCGTAATAGCCAATGACATTGATATCGAACTGGGTCATAAACCAGCTGCTCTTAAACAGCAGGTAGGGCTGAATGTCCACGCGATCTACTACATCCTCGAAAAGATATTTGCCATATAGGTAATAATGCCGTGGGGCATAATCAATCTCCGACCCTTTCACCGATCGGTACAGGTGAGTGATGGCAAAACCCACCGTCAGGTTGGGATCCACATATTCGGCTCCGAAGTTGAAGTCGGGTCTGAGGAAGTTTTCTTTGGTATAAAAGGCATTGGGGTCATTTTGTTCTTCGTATCTTAGGTTTGTACCATCCAGTGTGCGGTTTACAATTCCGGCACCCAACCCAAAGGTTACGCTGGAGAGCACACCCGTTTGTACGGGAAAAGCATAAAAGGCCCTGGCCGAAAGAAAACTTTCATACCCCAGCCTGTCGCTGATGATATTGATGCCTGCACCGCCAAATATTTCCTGTATATAAGCACTGGCACTGAGCGCCTGGGAGGAAGGGGCATTTTCAAAACCAATCCATTGCTGTCTGGCTACCAGAGAAGCATTGATAGTATTGGAGATTTCGATGGCTGCCGGATTAAAAGTCACTTCGTTGAACATGTACTGGCTGAAGTGCACGTCGTTTTGTGCTTTCAGCAACAGCTGTGAAAACATCAGTGCTATAAAAAGAAGTGTTAGTTTCTTCATGGTGTAAGTATTTTTTATATCTATAATTCGCCTGTTAATCTGCGTGCCTGGCTAACGGGTATTCTTTCCCCGTTTTCAAAGGCAACCATGTAGATTTCGTAGCCCAGTGTCCTGAGTTCTCTTTGCATGGTGTAAGCAGATGAGAAATCACGGAAACTTCCCACCAGGTATCGGTGGTAGTGGTCCTCGGCATCGTAGTAATAGATAATATCCACATGGGGTATGTTTCGCATTATTTTCCTGTAAAAATCAGGATGTATGGGCACATTAGACGCCATAAACTGCACCATAAACTCTATGCCTTGGGCAAAATGTGCATCCTTTTCAATGGAGTTGAGGTACCTGAAACTGTGCCTTGATGATGTGGCAAGGTAATCGTTAAACTCATTCAAGGGGATGGACTGGAAATCGGCCCTGCGGTTGAGCTGATGCTCACGCTGGGTGGTGGCATTGGGTGCCACCAGGCTGGATTTTCCATGGCCTTTGGGATAAACCCTGGCGCGATCAATACCTTGTCTTTCCAGGTATCTCAATATGCTTTGCGCCCGTTGCTGTGAAAGATAGAAGTTGAACAAATAACCGCTTACTTCATCCGTGTGGGCATGAATAATTACCCCTTTTTCGGGGTTCGCCTCCATAAACATAATTACTGTATCCAGTTGTTGTTTGGCAAAATCCCTTAAGCTGGCTTTACCAAAGTCGAAGTAAATGACTGGTAATCCATCATTGCTAACGGTGAACTTGTCAAAATCCTCATGAATATCAGTAACTGTTTCGGAGGGCTGTATTTGTTCTTCTTCCACAATCTCTGCCACCGGAGGCTCTTCTTCAATAATTTCCACAGGTTCTGTTTCCTCCTCCTCAATTACTTGGGCAACATCTTCCACAACTTCCTCGGTTGCTTGGGGTTCTTCTTCCGGCTCATCAACCTCGGCTACCATGTAATCTTCGGGGATCAGTTCAAAGTCTTTTTCAAAATCGGTAACTACCTCAAACCTGCTCAAAAGCAGCTGGTCTTTGACGGCCAGGGTGTCTGAAACCTCCAAATAGCCAGTGGGGTAAGCCGAAATGTAATAATTCACATCTGTACTGAGGTCCGGCAGATCGTAATAACCCTGCTCATCGGTGTGGGTGGAAAAAAAGTTGTTTTGATCATCATAAAAATAGATCTCCAGATCTACCACCGGATCACCCGTAGCCAAATCGGTAACCTGCCCCTGGACTGTGAATGTTTTGGGAACCACCCGGAAAGAGTATAGGTCGTCTTCTCCCTTGCCACCGGGGCGATTGCTGCTAAAAAAACCGCGGGTATAGTTTTCATCAATGATAAAACCAAAATCGTCGGCGCTACTGTTTACGGGAACACCCATATTGGTGGGATTTCCGTAATTGCCATCTTCATCAATTACAGAGTAAAACACATCGAAACCTCCAAAGCCCGGGTGACCAAAAGAGGAGAAGTAGAGCACGTCGCCGGCAATATAAGGGTACGACTCGTTAAAAGCGGTATTGATAACAGACCCCAGGTTGATAGGATCACCCCACTGTCCTTCTTCATCCTTTAAAGTTTTGTAAATGTCATAACCGCCATGGCCGCCCGGCATGTCTGATGCAAAGTACAGCACAGTACCATCTTCGTTGATGGAGGGGTAGCCAATATTGTATTCATCACTGTTGATGGGGAAAATAGCCGGTGTACCCCATGTATCTGTCTCGGGGTTGTACTGTGCGGTATAAATATCGGCAGTGGCACGTTCGCCGGTTTGTCCGCCGCTGTTCATAAAGTAAGCAAGCTCATTTTCTTCATCGTAAGATAAAAAACCATCGTAAAACTCTGAGTTGATTTCACCTTTAAGTTGTTGTGGAGGGTCCCAGTCCCGTTCACGACGGTTGAAGGTGGCCTGGTAAATATCAGATAAGCCGGTGGTTTCATCACCGTTGATAGGTTGTGTGGAAGAAAACACAATCCTTTCTTTAAGGGTACGCGAACTCCACACCCAATAAAAGATGTTGTTGTGGCGCAGGCGCACATCAATATCAAACTGCTGATCCACTTTTTCCTGTTCCTCGTAGACCACCACCACGTTTTCCAAAAATGCAGCCCCCCATTGCTGGCCGGGGTTATTGATGGTAGCTTCATTGGAAACCTCAAAGATGGTTTCGGTATCATAATTCTCTTTGGCAAACTGGGCTGATTCCAAAAGCTTTTGCCCCCTTTCATCCTCAGGCTGCTCTTCCAGGAAACGCTGGATGTAATCAATGGAAGCGTCAAACTCTTCCAGTCCCAGGGTCATCTCACTCAGATGAAGCAAAATTTCAGCATCTTCATACCCCAGGTTCAGAGAAATGCTATACCACTTCCTGGCTTCTTCGTAATCAAGCAAGTACCTGTGCGATTCGCCCATTTTAAAGGATATTTCTCTCCTTATTCGGTTGTCATCCTCCCTTCTCAGAATCCGTTCGTAAACATCTATGGCTTCATGGTACTGTCCCGACTCAAAATACTCATTGCCCACATCTATCCTCTGCTGGGTGCGTTGAGCCAGCAAAGGAAGACTAAGCAGAATAACTAACATATAAACAGATACTTTTCTCATTACAAAGAAGTGGTTTTTATTGATGCCGCTTTTTATATTTTGTGAATTCACACATTTGTTCTATAAAACTACATAGACGGGTGTGCACAAAAACCCTTAAATTGTTTATACGCATAAGTTTTATAAAGGTTCCGGCATAAAGCCGGAACCATGTTTAATCAATTTCATTGAGTATAACGGTAACAGAACCTTTAACAGTATTCTTATTATTATCTGCATCATACATGTTTCTCAGGTAGTAATAGGTGCCGGGAGAAACCTTTCTTCCGTTGAAAGTACCATCCCACCCCTGGGTTCCTTCGTAAATCTTTTGACCCCAGCGGTTGAAGATAGTCAGTTCAGCCCCTTCTCCAAAAATGTCGTTGATGCCATCACCATCAGGTGTGAAGGCATTGGGCAGTTCGTTTACCAGGATGGTAATAACCTGGCTTTCTCCATGGCATCCGCGGTCGTAAACCACAGCATACACCTTTTGTCCATTGACAAGATCACTGGTTGTATAGGTGTTTGAAGAACCTGACTGTACCAGGGTGCCTTCTGTCATCACATTTTTGGTTTCATCTCCTTCTTCACCTTCATCTCCGTTTTCATCTGTTGGGATATCTTCAGAGTCAGGCTCAATAAGATAAAACTCATAGAGATCGTAATCTGCAGGCAATGCTTCAAATCTTACTGTTTGCCCCAGGTAAATGTCATGATATTCACCCGCCATTATATTATTAATATACAGGGCTACTTGGGGGCTTTCAATAAATTCCACTACCACTGAAGTGTTGATAAAGCATCCGTCCTGATCCATAACCATCAGGTTGTAGCTCTCGGCAAAGGGTGTATTTACAACCGGGTTTATTTCGTTTGAAATGTTGTTGCCCTCTGCATCGGTCCAGATGTACTGGTAAGGTTCTGAACCACCTTCTACAACAATGTTTTCACCCAAAAATGCCCGGTTTTCTCCTTCGCATATTTGCGGGTTGTCAGCCATGACAAGGGTTAGATCGCTCAGGGTAATGATTACCTGTCCCTCAGCTGTACATCCTGACTGGGTATCTGTAACCAGCACGGTATAGGTGGTGGTCTCCTCCGGGGTAACAGCGGGGTTGGCTTCTGTAGAGCTGAATTCTTCATCCTGGGAAGAACTCCACAGGTAGGTGTATCCTTCTACAGGGGCTCCACCTATTGATACCTCTTCAGGCTCACAAAGGATCATGTCTTCTGCAATATCCAATTCGGGTGAGGGGAGGATGGTAATCACCACCTGCTCCTGGGCTGTGCAAAATCCGTTGGAAGCTTCAACCATGAAAGTAATCTGGTTGTTTTCATCGGTATCATAGAATCCAGGGATCACCGTTGGGTTAGCCTCGTTACTAAAGAATCCTGTGGGTTCGGATGTCCAGGTATAGTCAAAGGCATCTTCATCGTTGGCAGTTGCCAGTTGTATTTCCTGGTCTTCGCACACCTCGGTATCTTCAATAATATCTATTTCAGGATCATCATGCACGGTAACCACCACTGAGTTTTGGTTGCTACATCCGGTGAAGGTGTAGGTCTCTATCAGGGTGTAGGTGGTGGTAACCTGTGGACTTACCGTTGGATTGGATATGGTTGGGTCATCTATAGAGTCATCCTCGGGCTCGCTGATCCATTGATAGGTGTTGGGTGGCATGGGTTCAGTGTATTCCACTCCCAGTGTCACAAAGTCACCCAGGCATATATCCTGATCAGCGCCCGCATCGGCCATTGGCAGCGGATTAACTGTTATGGTTACCTCTGCGGTAGCAATGCACCCACTTTCAATGTATTCGGCCACCAGTGTATAAGTAGTTGTGGTGTCAGGGGTTACTACCGGATTGGGGACGTCATTTTCAAAATCCTCTTCCGGATTGTCCGAGGTCCATGTATAGTTAACGCCTTCTATGGCCTGTTCCGGACCCAGGGTTACAGGCTCTCCTTCACATATTACCTGGTCTTCGCCCGCATCGGCTTCCGTTTCTATAACAGTAATGGTAACCGAGTTGGAGTTGGAGCAACCGCTCTCTATGTAGGTCTCAATCAGGGTATACGTAGTAGTTACTTCCGGACTGACCAGGGGGTTGGCTTCCGTGGGGTCGGTGAGTGAAGGATCATCGGGTACACTGATCCACATATATTCATTGGCAGGAATGGGGTCCACGTCATCGGGGTCTGCACCGATGTGTATTTCTTCACCAAAACAAATCTCCTGGTCATCAGCAACCAGTGCCAGTGGCAGGGGATCGAAGCTTACATTAATTTCATCGTAAGCGCTGCATAGTGATTCATTGTGTGTTACCTCTACCCAATACAAGTCTGGTTGGGTAACAACCAGGGTTTGTCCGGTACTTCCGTCAGACCACAGGTAGGAAACATTGTCATGCTCACCCGCGTCCAGTATCACTTCTTCACCTTCACAGGCGGTGATATCGTCTCCCAGGTCTACCACAGGAGCAGGATTTACCTCTATGGTAATTTCAGCAGTACTCTCTCCACATTCGTTGGTTACGGTGAGAAAAACTGTTGTAGTCTCCAGGGGCTCCATCTCAACCTGCGGCTCATTTTCCATATCACCAAAATCGTATTCGGGATCGGCCGTCCATGAGAAAGTATCTCCTCCAGAACCTGTCAAAGTCACCTGTTCTCCCAGGCATATTTCTGTTGCTGAGGCATCAATGGATGCTTCGGGCATGGCGAGAATGGTGATTTGGGTGGTAGTGGAATTGGTACAACTGCCATCTGTAAATACATAAGTAACCTCGTAAGTGCCTGTGGAACTTGCTTCAAGATCAACATCTCCTGAATCTTCATCAATGATAAGGCCTTCATCTGCTGTAAAAGTTCCGCCCTCCTGGCCAGTGATGGTAACTTCTGCAACTCCTTCTGCACAATAGGGGTCCTCTTCGTAAGCGATGGTAGCTTCCGGCAATGGAAGCATCAGCACTTTCACATCACCTGCCATCAGGGTTTCACAGCCTGTGTCGGGGTCAATGGCCACAACGGTGTAGATACCTTCCGTGCTCACAATTCCAAAGTCAATGCTTTCTCCCGTTCCTTCCACGGCCTCTCCCTGCGGTTCACCGGCCAGTAACAACTGGTAAAGAATACCTGTGTCGCTGCCGTGAAGTTCGAGGTATACTCCTTCTTCGTTTTCACAATAGGAGCCGTCACCGGGTGTAGTCAGATTGTATACTGTAAGCTCCTGAGGCTCTGAAACCGTTACTTCCGTCGTGGTTTGGCAGCCGTTACTATCTTCTGCCATTACAGTATAGATGCCGCTATCGGTGATGCCTTCAAAGATAATCCACTCATCTTCCTCGCCAGCAATGGGGCCCATTACCTCTTCTTCTTCAAACCAAAGGGTAAAGGTATAGGGTGCAATACCTTGCCACGCGGATGCTTCAATGGCAGCCTGATCTCCTTCACAAACAATGTCGGGGTTGACTTGTGCATCCACCAGTACCGGGTCGGGTTCGGTAATCTCGAAGTCTTCTGAAAGTACCCAGCAGCCCAGCTCATCACTGACAGCAACATTGTAAAGGCCGGCAGTGAGCTCTGTAAAGTCTGCCATTCCCATCTGAGGCCCTGCCAGGGTATCGCCTTCTGACAGCAGGTAATAGCTGAGATCTCCTGTGCCTCCATTGGCAGAGAGCAGGATTTGTCCGTCGCTGTCGCCGAAGCAACTCACATGATGCAACTCCACAGAAGCGGGATCGATTACGATGGGGTCGGGTTCGTCGATAATGATGGCTTCTGAAACAGGCGATGGGCATTGGGTATCGGTAAGGATCACAAAATAGCTGCCCGCCGCAAGGCCTTCAAATGTTTGTGGCTCGTTGTCATCGGCTTCAAGGGTGGCAAGAAGGTTCATTTCTTCGTCGAACAACTCGTACAAGTAGGGTGGTTGTCCAGAAATGGCAGATACCGTTATGGCACCCGAGGATTCACCTGCGCATAAAACATCCTGTGCTTCTATGGCAAGCTCAGGACTGGGTTGTATGACAAACTGGATTTCTTCATAGTTTTCACAAATTTCATCTTCATCGGCAAAAATGTAAATCACTGTATAAGTTCCCTCAGGCAGGCCATCCAGTTGCACTGTTCCGGTGTGTTCATCAATATCCACATCCCCTACATCAATGGATGCAGGTGCATCTATCACAGCAAACACACCGTCTTCCGGTCCAAAGTCAAATGCGACATGAGCTTCTCCTGTGCTTTCACAATAGGGAGCACCTTCATAATAGAGAGAGGCTTGTGGCAAGGGGCGGATTGTGATTTCAGTCGATGTTGTATTGTTGCAAATACCATCGCTGAAAAAATAGGTAACGATGTAGGTGCCTGGTTCGCTGGCACCCAAATCAACCATACCCGTGTTTTCATCAATGGCCAGGTCCTCATCCGCACTAAAAGTACCGTCGGTGGGGCTTCCAGGGCCGAAAGTCACATCTGCCACATCCCCTTCATAAGCACAGTAGGGAGAGAAGTCATAGAAAATCTCTGCAGTAGGCAGTGCATTGATGGTGATGTCAAAGGATGCCTCGTTGGTGCAGCCGTTTTCATCGGTGTAGGTGTAATAAATGGTGTAGTCGCCTGCACCACTGGCTTCCAGGTCAATGATTCCGTTATCGTCAATCACCAATGTGCCTGAAGCGCTAAACTCACCACCATCAGGACTTACCAGTACCGGGGCTGTAGTTCCGTCGGCACAGAATTCTGTGTCAGCGTACTCCAGCTCAACCACAGGCAGTGGGTTGATGGTAATGGTTGTGGTGGTTATATTTTCACAGTTTTCATCCTCGAATGTGTATGTAACAGTGTATGTGCCGGGCATACTGGCACCCAGATCTACCTCACCGGTAGATTCATCAATAACCAGATCATCATCGGCACTGAATGTACCGTCTTCAATACTCCCCTCGTCAAATGTTACCTGGGCAAAAGCTCCTTCAGTGTTGCAATAGGGTGAATCTTCATAAGCGATTCCTGCAGTGGGCAAGGCATGGATGGTGATGTCAAAGGATGCTTCATTGGTGCAGCCTTCACCATCGGTGTAGGTGTAAAAGATAGTGTAATCACCGGGCTGGCTGTCATCCAGGTTGATAACACCCTCCTCGTTGATAACAATGCCATCAGCGGGGTCGGTGCTAAAGAAACCACCTTCGGGGCTGGCTGTTTCGGGAGCCATGCTTCCTGTGGCACAAACAGCATCCTCGGGATAGGTAAGGGTAACTTCGGGTTGGGGGTTGATAACCAGGGTTGTTTCTGTGATGTTTTCGCAAATCTCATCCTCATCCACAAAAACGTACTGTATGGTGTACGTGCCTGCGGGCGTAAGTTCCAAATCAATGGTACCCGTGTCTTCGTCTATGACAACCTCGGGGCTGGTTGATTCAAAAACACCTCCGGTCACTCCGTCAATGGTTACCAGGGCTTCTCCCTCACCTGCACAGTAGGGCGAGTCTTCATACACAATGCTGGCCTGTGGCAGGGGACGGATGGTGATTTCAGCGGTGGTGGTGTTGTCACAAACGCCATCGCTGAAGAAATAGGTAACGGTATAGGTTCCCGGTTCACTTTCTCCCAGGTCAACCTGGCCGGTGTTTTCATCAATGGCAAGGTCCTCATCCGCACTGAAAGTGCCGTCGGTGGGGCTTCCGGGGCCGAAAGTTACATCTGCCACATCCCCTTCATAGGCACAGTAGGGGGAGAATTCATAGAAAAAGTCTGCAGTGGGCAGGGCATTGATGGTGATGTCAAAGGATGCCTCATTGGTGCAGCCGTTTTCATCGGTATAGGTGTAATAAATGGTGTAGTCGCCTTCACCACTTGCTTCCAGGTCAATGATTCCGTTATCGTCAATCACCAGTGTGCCTGAAGCGCTAAAATCACCACCATCAGGGCTTGCCAGTACCGGGGCTGTGGTACCGTCGGCACAGAACTCTGTGTCAGCGTATTCCAGCTCAACCACAGGCAATGGATTGATGGTAATGGTTGTGGTGGTTGTATTTTCACAGTTTTCATCTTCGAATGTGTATGTAACAGTGTATGTGCCGGGCACACTGGCACCCAGGTCTACCTCACCGGTAGCCTCATCAATGGCCAGATCGTCATCGGCACTGAATGTGCCGTCTTCAATACTCCCCTCGTCAAATGTTACCTGGGCAAAAGCTCCTTCAGTGTTGCAATAGGGTGAATCTTCATAAGCGATTCCCGCAGTGGGCAAGGCATGGATGGTGATGTCAAAGGATGCTTCATTGGTGCAGCCTTCACCATCGGTGTAGGTGTAGAAGATGGTGTAATCACCGGGCTGGCTGTCATCCAGGTTGATAACACCCTCATTATTGATAACAATGCCATCTGCTGGGTCAGTGCTGAAGAAACCGCCCTCGGGGCTGGCTTCTAGCGGGGCAATGCTTCCCTCGGCACAAACAACATCCTGTGCATAGGTGAGGGTAACCTCGGGTTGGGGATTGATAACCAGGGTTGTTTCTGTGATGTTTTCGCAAATTTCGTCTTCATCCACAAAGACGTACTGTATGGTATACGTGCCCGCAGGGGTAAGGTCCAGGTCAACGGTACCCGTATCTTCGTCAATGACAACCTCCGGGTCGGTTGATTCAAAACTCCCCCCGGTTACTCCGTCCAGGGTTACAAAAGCTTCCCCTTCACCTGCACAGTAGGGTGAGTCTTCGTACACAATGCTGGCCTGTGGCAGGGGACGGATGGTGATTTCAGCGGTGGTGGTGTTGTCACAAACGCCATCGCTGAAGAAATAGGTAACGGTATAAGTTCCCGGTTCGCTTTCTCCCAGATCAACATCTCCACTGTTTTCATCTATCGCCAGGTCGTCGCTGTCTGCGCTAAAGGTACCATCGTTCACACTTTCGGGTCCAAAGGTTACCTGGGCAATATTGCCTTCATAAGCGCAATAAGGTGAATCTTCGTAGGAAATTTCAGCGGTAGGCAGGGGCAATACCGTTACCTCTGTGGTAGTAGTGTTGGAGCAAATACCGTCGCTGAAGTGGTAAGTAACCGTATAATCACCGGGTTCGCTGGCTCCCAGGTCTATTTCACCGGTAACCGGGTCGATCTCAAGACCTTCGGGTTCTGCGGTGAACAGGTGTTCTGCGGCGTAATGTACTGTCACGGTCCAGGTTTCGTTTACCACCCTGTGCCGATCGGTGGCACAACCGCCGAAGTCAGGCCAAAGCCGTCCGGCATGCAGCTCAAAATCAATAGCTCCGCCACCGGCAACTCCATTGGCAATTTCCAGGCCAGAACGGCTGTAAGAATAAGTGCCGGTGGTTTCTCCAACACCCTGATAAATTTGTTCTTCATCTTCGCCACCAGGTGATGTGCAACGAAGCTGGCTGCGCTGTTGCGACATAAATGTGGTAGAAGCCAACCCCGAAGAGGTCATGTCGTATTCCACATCTACCGCTGTAATCACCGAGTTTTCCGGGATGTTTACGGTAAGGATACCCGGGCATGTTGATTCGCCGGGGAGTGAAGTAAACTCAGGATCCGTGGGAATATGTCCTGCGGTATAGGTTACACTTTGTGATGAGCTGATTTGCCCATCGATGGTTACCTGGGCAAAGCCTTCAGCACAATAGGGATCCTCATCATAGGAAATATCTACTTCGGGTAGTGGGCTGACTGTTACATCAACGAGATCAGAGTATCCAATACATCCATGGGTGTTTTCCACCTGTACATAATAGGACCCTGATTCATGGGCATAAAAAATGGGGGACGTTTCACCGGGCAGCAATCCTTGTGACTCTTCAAACCATTGATAAGAAACTGCATTGAGGGCGAATGCCTCCATTTCCACCGATTCGCCTTCGCAAACCGTGGTTTCACCAATTACATATACCTGAACATCGGGCAACGGGTTGATAATAATTTCTGCATTGCCATCCATTATGGCCTCACAGCCAAATTCTTCATGTGTGGCAATCACCGTATAAATTCCTTCTTCCTGTTGGAGTCCAAAACTAATAAGGCTACCGGTTCCTTCAACCGGGCTTCCGGTGGGCTCATTATCAAGCAGCAACTGGTATTCTACGCCTGTTTGTGAACCATTCAGCCCAACTTCTAAGCCTTCATCTCCTTCGCAGTATTCACCACCGCCTGTGACATTAAATGCCGTGGGTTGGGGCTGAATAATAATTTCTGCACTGCCGGCCATTTCTGCTTCACAACCCGTAGTAGTATGAATTGCCGATACAGTGTATGTTCCTTCCTGTGTTTGCAAACCAAAATCGATAGCCGAACCTGTTCCTTCTATGGGGCTTCCTGTGGCAGCACCATCAACAAATAGCTGATACGCCACATTGGTTTGTGATCCGTCAAGACCTGCCGTGAGCCCTTCATCTCCCTGGCAATAGGTTCCTCCACCCGTTACGTTGAATACTTCTGGTAGCGGGTCTTCTTGTATTTGTGCACTTCCCTCCATCATAGTCTGGCAATCCAGGTTTTGATCGATAGCCAGCACAGTGTATTCACCCGACTCGTCTTGCAGACCAAAACTGATGGCACTTCCTGTACCCTCGACTGTGGTGCCCGTATGGGTTCCATCCAGCAACAGCTGGTAGTCAACACCTGTTTGCGAGCCTGAGAGTCCAACCTCTACACCTGGCTCACCTTCACAAAACGATCCTCCACCCGTCACTTCAAATACCATGGGTAAAGGCTGTACGGTAACCTGTACACTGCCATCCATCATATTCTGGCAACCCAGATCCTGTTCAAATGCTGCAACAGTGTATTCGCCCTGGACCGTTTGCAAACCAAAACTGATGGCTTCGCCGGTACCGGCAATGGGGGTTCCAGTCGGGTCGTCATCAACCAATAACTGGTAATCCACCCCGGTTTCTGATCCATCCAGGCCAACCTCCACACCTGTATCACCTTCACAATATTCTCCACCCCCCGTTACATTGAACACTTCAGGAAATGGGTGAACAATAATTTCCACAGGCTCAGATGTGCCCGTACATCCATTTTCATCTACTACTTCTGCATAGTAATTGCCCGACTCGGTGGCATAAAACAAGGGAGAGGTTTCACCGACCAAAATGCCTTCTGTGGTTTCATACCACTGGTAACTTACGGCATTGAGTGCAAATGCTTCAAACTCAACAGTCTCTCCCTCACAAATTTCATTATCACCCAGTACAAAAACCTGTACCTCAGGTTCAGGGTGAATGATAATTTCAGCACTTCCATTCATTGGGCTTTCACAAAGGGTAGTTTCGTTGGTGGCTATTACGGTATAAGTGCCTTCCTGATCCTGGATGCCAAAGCTTAAAGGAGATCCTGTACCAGCAAGGGGTGATCCGGTATCTGAACCGTTGATTTGCAGCTGATACATTACACCTGTTTCAGATCCGTCAAGACCCACTTCAACTCCTTCTTCTCCTTCACAAATGTCTCCTCCTCCTGTTACCTCAAAAGCTGTGGGTAATGGATCAATTGTTACTTCTACCGAGCCGTTCATTAATGCAGAGCATGCTGCACCATCCTGGCTAATGGCTTCAACAGTATATACTCCCTCAGCGGTTTGCAAGCCAAAGCTGATGGCACTTCCTGTGCCGGATACGGAAATACCTGTATCACTGCCGTCAAGGAGCAGAAAATAATCTACATCGGTCTGCGAACCATCTAATCCTACTTCCACACCGTCACTTCCTTCACAATATGAACCACCGCCGGTAACATTATAGGCCACGGGGGCAGGTGTTACATTCACCTCTATTTCGTCTGAAACCCCTGTACAACCGTTGCTGTCTGTGGCTTCTGCAAAATAGACTCCTGTTTCGGAAGCTGTATAGATAAACGAATCTTCACCTGGCAATAGCCCTGTGCTAACTTCATACCATTGATAAGAAACTGCATCGGGTGTAAATGCTTCCAATTCCACACTTTCTCCTTCGCAAATTTCTGTGTCACCTGCTGCGGCAATGGTAACCTCAGGTAGTGGATTGATAATGATTTCAGCTTCACCATCCATCAACTGCGCACATCCTGTGTCAGGATCATTGGCAAAAACGGTATAAAATCCTTCCTGGTTCTGCTCTCCGAAACTTATGGCACCACCGGTACCTTCCACAGAAACTCCTGTGTCTGTTCCATCCAGTAAAAGCTGGTAGTTTACACCTGTTTGTGAACCATCAAGACCAACTTCTACACCTGCTTCTCCCTCACAGAAAG
>SLQX01000115.1 GCA_007131245.1 Bacteroidales bacterium | reverse complement strand
GTTCAATGATATAACTGAATTATATTCAGCAGAGAAGCCAGTGGAGGTATCCAGTGGCTTTTTTTTTATAACTTAGCCTCTGATACCGCAGGTTTTGAATTATTTTTGCCAAGACTTATTTACAAACCCATAAATCCCAAAATAAATATGAAAAAACTGATTGAATGTGTGCCCAACTTCAGTGAAGGCAATGATATGAATATTATTGATCAAATCACGGCTGAAATTGAATCTGTTGAGGGCGTTAAGCTGTTGGATGTTGACCCCGGTAAGGCTACCAATCGCACGGTTGTTACCATGGTGGGTACCCCCGAAGAGGTTGTGGAAGCTGCTTACCTGGCTGTAAAAAAGGCTTCACAGTTGATTGACATGAGCAAGCATAAGGGTGAACACCCCCGGATGGGTGCTACCGATGTTTGTCCTTTGGTGCCGGTGGCCAATATTACCATGGAGGAAACTGTAGAGTATGCCCGTAATCTTGCCAAACGAATAGGTGAAGAACTTGACATACCAGTGTATTGCTACGAGAATGCTGCCTTTGCGAAAAAACGGATGAACCTGGCTAATTGCCGTAGTGGCGAGTATGAAGGGTTAGCGGATAAAATAACTACCCCGGAATGGAAACCCGATTTTGGGCCCGCCAGTTTCAATGCCAAAGCCGGTGCCACAGCCGTTGGTGCGCGTGACTTCCTGGTTGCTTATAATATCAATCTCAATACTACTTCCACCCGCAGGGCTAATGCCATTGCTTTTGACGTGAGAGAGAAAGGGCGGGTAAAGAGAGAAGGTAATCCAATTACCGGTAAAATTGTTACCGATGAAAAAGGAGATAAGGTTTTTATTCCCGGTACACTCAAAGCTGTTAAAGCCATAGGATGGTTTATTGAAGAGTATGGTGTTGCCCAGATATCCATGAACCTGACCAATATCAGCATTACCCCTGTTCATAAGGCCTTTGATGAGGTAGTGAACAAAGCTACCCAACGAGGTATACGGGTAACGGGCTCAGAGCTTGTGGGTCTTGTGCCATTGCAGGCTATGATTGATGCGGGTAAATATTTCCTGCGCAAGCAAAATCGCAGTGTTGGTGTTTCCGAATCGGAACTGATTAAAATTGCTGTTAAATCCATGGGACTTGACGAGCTAAAGCCATTCAACCCGAAAGAAAAGATTATTGAGTATATGATTGATGAGGGTGCAGGCAAGAAACTGGCCGATATGGATTTGCAGGCGTTTGCCGATGAAACTTCCAGCGAATCTCCTGCACCTGGTGGAGGCTCTATTTCTGCTTATGTGGGCTCCCTGGGTGTTTCCCTTGCTACCATGGTAGCCAATCTCTCTTCCCATAAAAGAGGTTGGGACGATAAATGGGAGTTTTTCGGCAACTGGGCCGAAAAAGGACAGACCATCAAGGATGAGCTGATGTTTTTGGTGGATGAAGATACCCGTTCTTTTAACCGTATTATGGAAGCATTTGGGTTGCCCAAGGGCTCTGATGAAGAAAAGAAAGCCCGTAAGCAAGCCATACAGGATGCTACCAAATATGCCATCGAGGTACCTTTCAGGGTGATGCAAAAGGCTTACGAAAGCTTTGATGTGATTGAAGAAATGGTAGAGAAAGGGAACCCCGCCTCGGTTACTGATGCTGGTGTGGGTGCATTGTGTGCAAGAACAGCCATCATGGGTGCATTTATGAATGTTCGGATTAATACTGCAGACCTTGAGGACAAAAAGTTTGTAAACGATATCGTTCAAAAAGGCAAAGAAATTCGTGATGCAGCCATTAAGCGGGAAGAAGAGATTATTAAAAAGGTGGAACAAAAAATAGGTTGATAAAACCAGGAAAAAATGATGGATAAAATTACCATGCCTGTGCTTATGGTTGACGAAGACAAATGTCAGCGTAACATCAGGAACATGGTACAAAAAGCTGAAAATGCGGGCGTTGATTTTCGCCCGCATTTTAAAACTCACCAGTCCCTGACCATCGGCCGTTGGTTTAGAGAAAAAGGGGTGTACAAAATTGCTGTTTCGTCTTTTTCGATGGCCACCCGCTTTGCCAAAGATGGTTGGAAAGATATCATGGTTGCTTTTCCTGTTAATCTCCGGGAGATGTCAGCTTTGAATCAACTGGCCGGAGAAATAAAACTGGGGATATTACTTTCCGATCCGGGCGTATTACCCACCCTTAAAACGGGGTTAATGCACAAAACAGACTTTTATATAAAGCTGGATGTTGGGAATCACCGCAGCGGATTTATCCCTGATGACCTGGATGGGATAAAATCCCTGTTGGACCAGGCAAAAAATAATCCCCTGCTGAAATTCAGGGGCTTTGTTGCCCATGCTGGTCATACGTATCAAACCCGTTCTTTGAATGAAGTGCACAAAATTTTCAGAGAAGGAAGTGGTCGGTTGGAGTATGTTAAAAATACATTTGCCGCAGAATACCCGGATGCCATTGTTTCATGGGGAGATACGCCCACTTGTAGCCTCATGGATGAATTTGAAACCTTGGATGAAATCAGACCCGGCAATTTTGTTTTTTATGATCTGATGCAGTATCACCTGGCTTCATGCGACTGGGATCAGATTGCTATGGTGCTTGCAGCACCTGTTGTTTCCAGGCAAAATGCACGAAAAGAAGTTGTTGTGTATTCCGGGGCCGTGCACCTGTCAAAAGATTATCTTGAGCTTGATGGGCCGGTTTTTGGTGAAGTGGTGAGACTGACAGAAAAGCAGTGGGAACGTTTCCCCGAACCGGTTTATGTAAACAGATTATCGCAGGAACATGGCATACTTAAGTGTCCTGACGAATATTTTGATACCATTATGCCCGGAGATCTGCTGGGGATTATTCCGGTGCACTCCTGCCTGACGGCCGATGCCGTGCAAAAGTATTATAATTTAAAAACAGGTGAGTTTTTTCAATAACCAATTAATGGCAAGTTGGTTTCTTCTTGTTTCCTAATATGATATGGATGAGCGAATTTTTTATAATGAAAAAGTAAAGAAAAACGTAAGGTAGTGGTTTGCGCATAGTAAGATGAGAGCTGTATGATGGGTATGGCAAATTCATAAAAAATCGCCATAAAATTCTCGCAAAAGGATTTGTCATTCAAAAACAATTATCTATCTTTGCAGTCCTAAAAATCAGCCCCTGCAGGTGGCTGTATTGAGTCCCGAATTAAAACGAAAATAAATTATAATCAAGTAGCTACCCACCGGGTTGCTTATCCAGGTAACGGGTATTCTATTTTGCATTAAATAAATTAAGAAAAAATGAAAAGGACATACCAACCATCACGCAAACGCAGGAAAAACAAGCATGGTTTCAGAAAAAGAATGGAAACCAAAAATGGTCAAAGAGTTCTGGCAGCCAGAAGATCCAAAGGTAGGAAAAGACTAAGTGTTTCAAGTGATAAATCACATAAATAGAAATTTGGTTAATCATTCGTTTTTGGTTTATTAGAGGTTGTGTCAATTTTGTTGAAACAACCTCTTTTTGTTTTATTATACCTGCCAGAAACCGATTTTATAATTAGTTTTTTTATATTTGCTTGTAGGCCGGTTGCTGAAAACCGGGATGCTGATTACCTGGTACAACTTTTCCGCAATCCTGGAAACCCCGGATTTGCGGATTTGTTAAAAGAAATACTCCAAAGTTACTCCTGGTAGAAAATGCTTCCCATCACATGGCTTCTGGCGTAGTTACCGGTTTTCGATTTAATAATTGTATACATTCCACACTATGGGACTGCTAAGATTAATTGCCATTTTTGTTCTTATATATCTTGCTTTCAGGCTTTTTATTACGCTGGTGTTACCCTGGGTTGCTCGCTGGTACCTTAATCGTTTCAAGAAAAAATTTTATGAGCAAAACCCGCACCTAAGGCAGGATGATGAACCCAAAAGGAAGAACAAAACCCGTATATGGTTCAACAATCGTAAGACAAGGCAATACAGCCAGTCGATGGACGATGTGGGGGAGTATGTTGATTACGAAGAACTGGATGATGACAATGATAAGAATGGCGAGAATAATAAGTGATTTCTACCTTTTAAAACTTAGTGTATGGATAAATATGGCTTGAAGAAACTTTTGCCCTACGGAGGAGCCCTTTTGATATTTGTTATTTTAAGTGTGGCCTATGTGCATCCCGTTATTGAAGGCCAAAGGCTGTTGCAACCCGATATCGTACAGTTTGAGGGTATGGCCAAGGAAGTTAAGGACTTTAGGGAGGAAACCGGTGAAGAGGCATTGTGGACCAATTCTATGTTTGGCGGGATGCCAGCATTCCAGATCTCTGTGCGCTATGCTTATAATATATCCAATTTCTTTCACAGTGTGTTTACTTTAGGCCTTCCCAGGCCCGCCGATATGATCTTCCTGTATTTTGCAGGTTTTTTTGTTTTTCTGCTTCTGCTTAAGGTTAATGTGTGGATTGCCTTTTTGGGTGCCATAGGGTTTGCCATGTCTACCTATCACTTTATCATCATAGAAGCCGGGCATAACTCTAAAGCGCTGGCTATAGCTTATATGGCGCCGGTCCTGGCTTCCATCATTCATGCTTTCCGGGGACACTTGTTTTCAGGAGGGATATTGTTTTCCATATTCCTGGCTCTGCAGTTGTTTTCCAATCACCTGCAAATTACTTACTACTTGTTGATTATTGTGGTGTTGTATGGCATTTTTGAAATGGTGCAACAGATTAGAGAAGGTAAGCACAGACAGTTTCTTAGGACCATGGTTGTGTTGATAGCAGGGGCTGTTATTGCTATTGGAGTTAATATAGGAAACTTCTGGTCTACATACACTTATGCACAGCACACCATGCGGGGGGGCACCGAGCTGGCCTCCGATGAAAGACCTGTAGCATCAGGACTCTCTCCAGAATATATTACCCAGTGGAGTTATGGGATTGAAGAATCTTTATCGGTGCTCATCCCCAATGCCAAGGGCGGAGCATCCGAACCTTTGCTTTACGACGAGCTTATTGCACTCAACCAGGGAACACCCCGTGAGCAAAGAGAAGCCAGGGAAGTGATTGATCAGTACGATCCCGCTTTCGTTCAATTTATCATCCAACAGCTTCAATCCGGAAACCACGTAAGCAAATACTGGGGCGATCAACCCTTTACATCGGGACCGGTTTATGTGGGAGCGATTGTCATGTTTTTCTTTGTGCTGGCACTTTTTTATGTGAAAGGACCTTTGAAATGGGGACTGCTTATAGCCATTGTTTTGTCGTTGTTACTCGCCTGGGGTAAAAACCTGCAGTGGTTTACAGATTTTTTTATTGCCTATGTGCCGGGATACAATAAATTCCGTGCCGTGAGCATGACTCTGGTTATTCTTGAATTGTGCATTCCTGCACTGGCATTCCTGGGGTTGCATCAATGGTATAAGAAACCCGAATTGCTTAAAGTGCCTGGCAAACCATTTTATTGGGCGCTGGGGGCTACAGGTGGCGTGGTTTTGTTGCTATATCTTATGCCTTCCACCTTTTTGAACTTTTTAAGTCAGGGCGAAAGAGCTATGCTTGCTACCACGCAAGATGGGGAGATGTTAAACAATTATGATAAAGTAGAACAAATACGTATTGGCCTTTTCAGGTCTGACGCCCTAAGAAGCCTCGGGTTTATAGCTGCCGCCGCGGTTGTTACTGCTTTGTTTGTGAAAAAATTGATCAATCGTACTTTGTTTGTGGTCATCGTGGCCTTGTTGATTTTGGTGGATATGTGGCCCATTAACCGAAGATACTTTGATACCTCAAACTTCAAACCCAAAAGGCAGGTTGAGAACCCTTATCAGCCTACACAAGCTAACCAGCAAATTTTGCAGGATGATGACCCTAATTTCAGGGTGTACAACGTTACAGTGAACAGTTTCAATGATGCCTCCACCAGTTGGTTTCACCACTCGATAGGGGGCTATCATGGCGCCAAGCTCCAGCGATACCAGGAGTTGATTGACCATCACATCTCTCCTGGGAATATGGATGTCCTCAATATGCTTAACACAAAGTACTTTATTGTGCCCGGTGAAAATCAACAACCCACAGCCAGTTTCAACCCCGATGCGCTGGGGAATGCCTGGTTTGTGGATGAGATACAATGGGTTGAAGATGCTGATGAGGAAATAGAAGCTTTACATGATTTTGATCCTGCATCTATTGCTTTGGTTGACAGAAGATTTGAAGAGAAGGTAGCCGGCGTGCAATGGCAAATGGATAGTCTTGCTCAAATCGAACTGGTACATTATCAACCCAACAAACTTCGTTACCAGACTTCAGCATCAACGCCACAACTAGCTGTTTTCTCTGAAGTTTATTATCCCGATGGATGGAAAGTGTTTGTAAATGGTGAGGAAAAGGAACATTTCCGCGCAAACTATGTGCTAAGGGCTATGGTAATACCCCAGGGAGACCATGAAGTTGAGTTTCGTTTTGAGCCGCGCTCATACTTCGCCGGGGGAACGATAGCCTTTGTTTTTAGTGCAATTCTTGTGTTGGCCATCGTGGGGTATGGCGTACGATGGTATTACCGTTCCCGTGAAAAGGGAATTCAAGCACCTGAAGACCAGGAGCATTAGGAGTAACTCTTGGGTGCTGGTTGCACTTGTTTAATTGATAATTGTGCCGGGCTTGAAAATGAACTGAACCGGTATTACAGGGGAATATATCTTGGACTTTTATGGATAAGGTGCTTGTTTTAACTTATTATTGGCCGCCGAGTGGTGGGCCCGGTGTACAGCGATGGCTTAAGTTTGTGAAGTATCTGCCAGAGCTGGGTTACCTGCCCCATGTAATCACTGTTGATCCTACATTAGCTACATACCCTGTACAAGACCCATCTCTGGTAGATGAGGTTTCTGAAAAAGCTACGGTACATACCACAGAAACCCGTGAGCCTTATAAATATTATCAGCGCCTGCTGAGTAAAAAAGAGGTTCCCTATTCGGGTTTTGCCAATGAGCAGAAGGGAGGGGTGTTGAGTGCATTTTCACGTTTTGTTAGGGGAAATTTTTTTGTGCCAGATGCCCGTAAAGGATGGAATGCTTTTGCCATTGCAAAAGCAGAAAAGCTGATTGCCGAAATTGACCCAGGGGTTATCATTACCACAAGTCCTCCTCATTCTTCACAGCTGGCTGGCCTCTACCTTAAAAAAAAGTATCCGCACCTGAAATGGATAGCAGATATGAGAGACCCCTGGACAGATATTTATTATTATGGAAAAATGTACCATCTGCCTTTTGTGAAAAAGAAAGATCGCAAGTTGGAACAACGGGTATTGGAAAATGCAGATGCCATCATAACGGTAAGCAATGATTTAAAAAGAGTTTTTCAGAAGAAGGTGACACCCGGTTTGTATGATCGCTTTCATGTGATCCCCAACGGGTATGATCCGGATGATTTTGTCTTACATACTGACTACCAGCCCAGTGATGATTTTACGATAACTTACACAGGAACCTTAAGCCCGGAATATGATATTTCAGGATTTATAAAGGCTATGAAAATCGCCGAGCAGCAATTGGGGAAAAAGATACAATTGAAGTTTGTGGGTGCCATAAGTGATCAATGGAGAAGGGCTCTTCAAAAGGTGTTTTCTGTTGAAATAATCAACCATGTTAGCCATAAAGAAGCCATCAGGCATATGCTTCAGACTCATATGCTGCTATTGGTTATTCCGGCCATAGAAAACAATAAAGGAATAGTAACAGGGAAGATTTTTGAATATATGGCGGCAGAAAGGCCTGTGTTGGGCATCGGCCCGGTGGATGGGGATGCTGCTCTTATGCTTGAACAAACCAAATCGGGAATGATGTTTGACTATAGAGATGATCATGGTATGGAAAAATATGTGCTGCAGTTTGCCCTGGACCATAAACACTGGCTTCCCGATCGGGCGAAAGTAAAAAGTTATTCGCGACGGGCTCTTACCGGAAAATTGTTGAAAATAATGCAGGGATACATACTATGATATCGTTTAGACCAAAGTTTTTTGACACAATAAAAAAATACAACCAGCAGAAGTTTTTTGCAGATTTGAGTTCAGGAGTAATCGTGGGCATAGTTGCTCTTCCTTTATCTATAGCTTTTGCCATAGCTTCAGGGGTAGCACCTGAAAAAGGTCTTATTACAGCTGCTATAGGGGGTTTTATCATCTCTTTCCTTGGGGGAAGCAAAGTGCAGATAGCCGGACCCACAGGTGCCTTTATCGTGGTTCTTTACAGCATTGTGGAGCAATATGGGATTGAGGGCTTGCTCATGGCCACTTTCATGGCTGGTTTGATGATGCTTTTGATGGGTGCCATACGTTTGGGAGGTATTATTCAGTATATGCCTTATCCCATCATTATTGGCTTTACAAGTGGTATAGCCGTGATCATTTTCTCTACGCAGGTGCAATATTTCTTTGGGATAGCAGGAGAAGGGCTTCCTGCTGATTTTGCAGGCAAAGTGGTGTATTATTTCAATAATGTCTCCACTGTTAACTGGTATGCTGCTTTAATCGGTGGGTTGACCATTCTTTTTACGGTCTATGGTTCCAAAATCAGTCGTAAAATTCCCGGTACACTCATGGCCATTATTGTGAGTACACTGCTGGTGACATTTTTCAATATACCGGTTGCCACCATAGGAAGTAGTTTTGGAACCTTAACTGCAGAGATTCCCAGCCCCACATTGGCATGGATCGATCTTTCGCTGGTGCGTGAACTCTTTTTGCCGGCATTTACCATAGCTATGCTTGGCTCTATTGAGTCGTTGCTATCTATGATGGTTTCTGATGGGGTGAAAAATACACGAAGCAGGCCCGACACCGAGCTGATGGCCCATGGTGTTGCTAATTTGTGTACTCCGCTTTTTGGGGGTATTCCGGCCTGCGGTGCAGTGGCCCGCACCATGACCAATGTGCGCAATGGCGGACAAACTCCCGTGGCAGGGATGGTGCACTCGGTGTTTATTTTACTCATTTTGCTTGTTTTTGGTAAGTGGGCCAGGCATATTCCCATGGCGACCCTGGCAGGGATACTTTTCGTGGTATCCTACAATATGAGTGAATGGCGATCTTTTAAAGCCATTTTTAACAATACCAAAAGTGATATCACCGTTTTGCTTACTACCTTTTTTCTGACAATTTTCCTGGATATCAGTGTTGCCATCCAATTTGGGCTGGTGCTTGCTGCGTTTCTCTTTGTAAAAAGGGTTTCGGAAACATCAGATGTCAAGGTATTTAAAAATGATATTGTGGATGAAAAGTCGCA
Source organism: Bacteroidales bacterium (assembly GCA_007131245.1). Lineage (GTDB taxonomy): Bacteria > Bacteroidota > Bacteroidia > Bacteroidales > UBA7960 > SKVR01. The sequence continues at coordinate 17,389 of SLQX01000115.1, read as the reverse complement.
TATGAGTGATGATATTGAAGATGAGAAACTCAATATTCCTCAGGGAATAGAGGTGTTCCAGATAAAAGGGCCGTTCTTTTTTGGGGTGGCGAACCGGTTTGAAGAGGCAGATAAAGAATTGGGAGAAAAACCCAAAATCAGAATTATAAGAATGAGCAGGGTACCCTTTATTGATTCCACCGGGGTAAAAAACCTCAACAGCTTTTTGCTAAAATCAAGAAACGATCACGTTCATATTATTTTAAGCGGATTACCTCCCCAACCCTATCTCACACTTAAAAAACAGGGGATTATCGACCGTATTGGAAAAGAAAATGTTTGTATCAATATTGAACAGGCGTTGGAAAGGGCTAAAATGTGCCTTGAACTTTATAAATAAACAACCTTTACAAGACAATATTCGGTTTAATACAGGGTTTTACTTTATACAGGGTAAGTTTAATAATTATTTGCAAAACACACTAAAATAAAACCCAAAACTATCGTGGTTTTTTTTAAATTTGTAGATGGTCACTAAACTATTGTAGGATAAGAACTGAAAGATGCGCAAGCTCACAATTGCTCCCACGAATGAAACTTTGAAAATTAATCTGGACCCGGATAAAAACAACCTTTTTTTTTCCGGATTTTCTTATCCATCTGATGCAATTGATTTTTTTCAGCCGGTATTAGAATGGATAGATGAGTATTTATCACTCCCGGTAACTTCTCCCATCTCGGTGGGATTTGCCATTGAGTATATCAACACCAGCTCACTGAATTATATTTTTAGAATCCTGGAATTGCTTGATACGCATCACCAGGAATATAAAAATGTACGCCTTGTATGGAACTATTTGAATGACGACGAAGATACCCTCGAGGTCTGGAAAAACCTGATGAGTGAATTGAACCTGCCCTTTGAAGTTATTGTTCACAGCACCTCTGATGGTAAATTAAGAGTTTAACTAAAGGTAGTAAACCATTGCCAAGATAATGGTGTTACTTAAAGAGACAAGCTACTCCGCCTGAATAAATGAATTTAAGAGGTCAAAATAAATGATAAATTTAAAAACCATGCGTTATGGAACAAAATACTTTAGAACTCACAGAGCGTTCTGAAGTGTTTGAGTTTGCCAGCTTAAGGGAAATGGTAAATCAGACACTTCAGCAAAACTTCAGTGAAAACAGCATCGCCAACGGTCTGTCCACCGGGTTCAGGGATATAGACAAAGTTATATCCGGCTTTACAAAAGGACAATTAACCACCATTGCTGTAAAACCCGGAATGGGTAAAACAGCCCTGATGTTGTCGCTAACCAACAACATCGCCATCAAAAACAATCACTCCGTAGCAATTTTCTCCCCTGAACGATCCCGGCAAAAGATAACCAACCGGCTTATTGAGAGTGAAACCGGTATGTCGCTTGAAAAACTGACCCATGGTAATATGAAACCACGTCAGCGGGATCACATGTTCTCTCTGGTTAACAATATTGCTAAAGCAAATGTATTTATTGACGACTCACCTTCTGTTTCTGCTGATGAAATTGCTCAAAAAGCCAGGCATCTGAAACTGAATAAAGGGATCGAACTTATTATTGTTGATTACCTGGAGCTGATAAACTCAATTACTAACGATAATGAAAGCCGTGAGGAACAGCTCAGCAAAATTGTTTTGCAACTCAAAGAGGTTGCCCGCGAGCTGAATATTCCGCTGGTATTGTTTTCTCAAATACCCGGACACTACTACGGGAAAGTCAATCAAAGACCTTCATTGAAGAACATGCCTGTATTTTTGTCTGAGCTTTCGGATGTGGTAATGTTCTTACATCGAAGCGATATATATCAAAAAAATGGCAACCCTGAGGAAGAAAAAAACCTGGTGGAAATTATCATAGGAAAATTTGATAATAAGAAAAACGAAAGTGTGGTGAACCTCAGGTTTATTGAAAGTTTAGCCAAGTTTACCGATAAGTAAAATGATTATAAATAAGAAAAAAGCCCTGTTGGAAATTATGCAACAGGGCTTTTTTTATTAATTTAGGCAAAAATTAAAACCTGTTACTATGAGCATACATAAAGAACTTGAGGAACGAAAAGATACTATTTTACAAGTGGCCAAAAAGATGCTTGTTGCTGCACGAACTGCGCCCAAAGGCAAGGGAGTAGATAACCTGGAAATGGCCATACTTACAGACAATGACATTAGGTTGCTTGCCATGGAAATGAGAAAAATTGGCGAACAAAAAGAATACGATATTTTTATCAGGGATGCAGATAATGTATTGGCCAGTGCTGATGCCGTAGTAGTCATGGGCACACGAATCAAAACCCTGGGCCTGAAGGTTTGTAGTTTATGTGGATTTGCAGATTGTGCAACCAAAGAAAAATACCCCGAAGTACCCTGTGTCTATAATGTGGGTGACTTAGGTATTGCTGTTGGTTCAGCCGTTTCTGTGGCCGCCGATCACCGCATTGATAACAGGATAATGCATACTATTGGCATAGCTGCCCTCAACCTTGAAATTCTCAGCAAATCGGTAAAAATTATCTGGGGTATCCCTTTAAGCGCCAGCTCTAAAAATCCTTTTTTCGACCGGACAAAGAAGAAATAGGGCTGGAAAAGTGGTAAGCCAGTATATCATTTAAAAATTCAATAACAGATTGTTTTCAGTTTTCTGAAAACCAAACCTGGTTTGGGTGCTTCTTACCCGGACCAGGTTTTTATTTTGTCATGATGTTGGCTGGGACAAGCCTGGTGTATCTCATGAATAAGTCCGCCTATTTTTATGCAAACGCTTGTTTTTTTAAACAATAGTCTGTACTTTTTGTTATCATGTTTATTATTGCTGGGTTTAATAGACTGATTTTGTTTGTCAATAAGAATGATTTGTTGTTTAAACGTTCTTGCAGCTGGTTTACATCCCAATTAGCAACCCCGCCCCGGTTGTTAGATGTTTGAATTTTTTTGAAGAATTCGAAGGTTGCAGCCGGGTCTGTAGCTATTGAAAAATTAAATCTGAAGGTTTGTTTTGTCTGTAGTGAAAAAGCATTGGGGGTGATCGTGCATTTATTGCTTTAATCTGTTTTATTCCAAAATGGTAACACCAAGGTAGGGTGCAAAGTAGAAAGTTTAGCATGCAAGCCCGGAATGCTTCACAATGAATCATTACAAAAAAGGAAGCGTTAATTCAAAATTTTTAAGTATGAAACGAAATTCAAATGTAGTAACAGCTGGCGGGAATCCGGTGACCCTATTGGGTAAGATTGTAAAGGTTGGTGCCAATGCCAAAAACTTTATTGCTACCGATACGGATTTGAATCCTGTTCAGTTGAGCGACTACCAGGGAAAAGCTCGTATCATCTCTGCAGTTAATTCAGTAGATACGGATGTTGGTGCTCAGCAAACCAGGAGGTTTAATCTTGAAGCATCAAAGCTGGGCGGTGTTCAGGTTATTGTTATCTCTTGTGACTTACCTTACGCTTTAAAACGATTTTGTGCTACTGAAGGTATTGATAAAATTCTTACCATTTCGGATCATAAGGAAACCGATTTTGGGATCAAATATGGTTTTTTAATTGAGGAGTTACGCATGCTGGCACGTGGGATTGTTATTGTTGATCAGCGTGATGAGGTCAGGTATGTGGAAATTGTAAAAGAACTATCGCAACATCCTGATTATGATAAAGCCCTGGAGGAGGTAAAAAGGCTTGTTTAGTGTCGGTTGCTCATCCAGTACTTATTTTTTGAAAATAAAAAAAGCGAACCCGGTTTAGAGGATTCGCTTTTTTTGATTGTGATAAGCGATTTATTTCACTTCTTCAAAGTCTACATCTGTAACTTCTCCGTCGTCATCGTCTCCACCCTTGTTCTGATTGGCATCCTGGGGCTGCTCTTGTTGCTCGGCTCCTGCGCCACCAGGTTGTCCGTCTTGTTCTGCTTGCCCCTGGGTCGCATTATACATTTCTGAGCTGGCAGCTTGCCATGCCGTATTGATAGCTCCCATCGCAGTATCAATGGCTGCCAAATCCTTGTTTTTATGAGCAGTTTTCAGATCTTCAAGGGCTTTTTCGATGGGCTCTTTCTTATCAGCAGGGAGCTTTTCGCCAAACTCTTTCAACTGCTTCTCCGTTTGGAAGATCATGCTGTCGGCAGCGTTGATCTTTTCGGTTTCTTCCTTGATCTTCTTGTCCTTTTCAGCATTTTCTTCAGCCTCTTTCTTCATCTTTTCGATTTCATCCTCGCTCAATCCACTGGAAGCTTCAATGCGAATGTTTTGCGATTTACCAGTGGCCTTGTCTTTGGCTGAAACATTAAGGATACCATTGGCATCAATGTCAAACATTACTTCGATCTGGGGCACACCCCTTGGAGCAGGCGGTATCCCATCCAGGTGGAACCGGCCAATGGTTCTGTTGTCGTTGGCCATGGGTCTTTCACCCTGAAGAATATGTATTTCTACAGATGTTTGATTATCTGCTGCTGTGGAGAATGTTTCCGTTTTCTTGGTAGGGATAGTGGTGTTAGATTCGATGAGCTTGGTCATTACACCACCCATGGTTTCGATACCCAAAGATAGGGGCGTAACATCCAACAATAATACATCTTTGATTTCACCACTAAGAACTGCACCCTGTATAGCAGCACCTATGGCAACAACCTCATCGGGGTTTACACCCTTGGAAGGCTTTTTGCCAAAGAACTTTTCAACTACCTGCTGGATGGCAGGAATACGGGTTGAACCACCTACCAGAATCACCTCGTCAATGTCTGAAGGTTGCAGATTGGCATCGCTCAGCGATTTTTTGCAGGGCTCCAATGTTGCCTGGATAAGCTTGTCTGTAAGTTGCTCAAACTTACTGCGTGTAAGTGTGCGCACAAGGTGTTTTGGTATTCCGTCAACCGGCATGATGTAAGGCAGGTTGATTTCGGTAGATGTAGAGCTTGATAATTCTACCTTGGCTTTTTCCGCAGCTTCTTTTAGACGCTGAGTGGCCATGGGATCTTTGCGAAGATCAATGTTTTCGTCTTTGATAAACTCTTCAGCCAGCCAGTCGATAATGAGATTGTCGAAGTCGTCACCACCCAGGTGTGTATCACCGTTGGTAGATTTTACTTCAAAAACACCGTCGCCCAGCTCCAGGATGGATATGTCAAATGTTCCACCACCCAGGTCAAATACAGCAATTCTAACGTCTTTGTCCTTTTTGTCAAGACCATAAGCAAGGGATGCAGCGGTGGGCTCGTTGATAATTCTTTTAACGGTAAGCCCGGCTACTTCACCTGCCTCTTTTGTTGCTTGCCTTTGGGAGTCGTTAAAGTAGGCAGGTACGGTAATGACCGCTTCGGTCACTTCCTGTCCAAGATGATCTTCTGCTGTTTTCTTCATCTTCTGAAGCACCATAGCAGAAATCTCTTGTGGCGTGTACTTTCTGTCATCAATTTTTACCCTGGGGGTAGAGTTGTCCCCTTTAACCACTTCATAGGAAACCCGTCCTCTGTCATTTTTAGTTGACTCGAAGGTTTCACCCATGAACCGTTTGATAGAGGATACGGTTTTTTGTGGATTTATGATGGCCTGCCTTTTGGCTGGATCCCCTACTTTTCTTTCTCCGTCTTCAGTAAATGCAACCATAGATGGAGTTGTGCGGCGGCCCTCGCTGTTGGGAATCACCACAGGTTCATTCCCTTCCATTACGGCTACACATGAGTTGGTTGTTCCTAAATCTATTCCAATTATTTTACCCATTGTGTTTTATGTTTTATGATTACTATTCTTATTTAACGTTCTTAATTTTCGCTCTTCTGTTTTCAAGGATTGTGCCAATGGGTGAAAATTTACTTTTCTTATAAAGATTACACCGTTGTACCTGTGTTGTTTGCCGGAAAGGTTTTTATGTGTAAAGGTTTATGTGTTGGTATGCAGGGTGTTAGCTTGATGCTTGCTGTAGGATGTTTTGCCTGCTGACAAAAAATACTGCTTTGAAAAGACCTGACAAAAAGGTGACAAAAAGACAGGGGTTTTAGAATTCGGCGATCAACTTTATATTGATCAACCTTGATGTAAGGTAGTTGGGTATGGCGTAGTAATTATTGCTCACATCTTTAATCCAAAGGTAACTGATGGTATTGTTTATCTCCAGCAGGTTAAATACTTCTGCTGTAATCCACATGGATTTGATGTGGTTCAGCGGGTTATTTTCACCAAACGAGCTACCTGCCCCAATGAGCTCCTTGGAAAAACCAATATCTACCCGGCGGTAGGGGGGCATATAGCTGGCTTCTTTAAATTTTGTGTCGGTAGGGGGGCTGATGGGCAGACCGCTACCATATATCAGGGCAAGGTTTACTTTGTAAGAGGGGTTGCGTGGCAGAAAATCCTGGAAAAAAAGGTTGAATGCAAATCTTTGATCCGTAGGGCGGGGGAGATACCCAAGGGGTTGTTCGTTGCCATCCTCGTCAATATAGTGCGTGCCTTCAATCTTTTCTTCTGTTTTCATGAGTGACAAACTGGCCCATGACTCAACACCGGGTACAAATTCGCCGTTAATCTTCATGTCAATCCCCGTCCCATAGCCTGAGGCATTATTTTTTGCATGATAACGAATTCTTACATTATCCAGCTCATAGGGGATAAGATTATCAAATTCTTTATAGTATACTTCGCTGGTATATTTAAAAGGTCTTCCCCATAGTTGCAGGTTGTATTCGGTGCCCAGCACCAGGTGCAAACTTTCCTGGGCCTGGATATCTTTGTTCAGGTTTCCGTCAAAATCTCTTAGCTCTTTGTAAAACGGGGGCTGGTAATACAAACCGCCCGATGCTCTGAAAACCATCCTGGGTGCCCACCCAGGTTTGTATAAAAGAGTTCCCCTGGGTGAGAAGAGCCATTGGTTGTTAAAGGTCCAATAATTGGTTCTTACTCCGGCTGTCAGAATATACCTGCCATGATTAAAACGAAATTCATGGGAGTTTTGTAAATAGGCCGTAGTTCTGCTTGATTGAAGAAATATCTGTGTATTCACAGTGTTTTGAAGCTCCAGCAGGTTGTTTTCTTGTGGTCTTGGAATGGCATATCCTGCAGAGTCTACCAAAGAGTATTCGTTAAGCCGGTCAAAGATATCTTCGTACTGGTATTTCAAGCCCCACCTTAAGGTGTTCCTGTCCGATACAATTTCCCCTTTATGTTCAATATTCCAGACAATGGCATTGAGGTAATTCCTTGCGTGGTTGTGAAATGCACCTACACCCAGGGGAGTGCCCGTAGGCTGGCCAAACTCATCGGCTCCAAAATCTGTCTCAACCCTTTCCAAAAGGTAACTCCCTTTGATATCAAAGCTTTCGGTTTCATCGGTTTGAAAAACCGAAGAGATAAGCTGAAATTTCTGACCATCTTGTGGCTCATAGGTTAGTGATAGTGCTCCCATGGAGGTGAGGAACCGGTTTGTTTCCTGGCCATCAAAAAACACCGTAAATTGCCTAACCTCGGTAACAGTACCAAAGCGTGTTCTTTGTACTTCGGGTGTAAACAGGTAATGGTTCCTGGAGTAATTACCCAGGAAGCTGAGTTCCCACTCCGGGTTAAACTGGTAGCTAATCAGCCCCTGGAAGTCAGTGAATTCTGGCTTGTAATCTCCCTGGGTGTCCAGTGTCCCCAGCAAATACTGATTGGATTTATGGCGCAAGCCGAATAAATAGGTGAGCCTGTTGTCAAGCCTGCTGTCTTCTATATGGAGTGAACCTTCCAGTAAACTCATGGAAAATGAACCACTGAATTCTTCAGGTGTTTTATAGGTAATATCCAGCACTGACGCCATTTTGTCACCATATTGTGCATCAAAGCCACCGGCCGAAAAAGTAATGGACGATACCAGGTTTGAGTTTAAGAAGCTTAACCCCTCTTGCTCTCCCGATCGCACCAGGAACGGACGATAGATTTCTATGCCATTAACATATACCAGGTTTTCATCAAAATTACCGCCCCTGACTGAATATTGTGAAGAGAGCTCGCTGGTTGAACTGACACCAGGCATGGTTGCCAGCAAGCTTTCTACACCGTTCCCGGGGCCAGGTATGATAGTAGATAGTTTGGGGTCAATTTTTATATACTGGCTGGTGATGATTTGCTCTTCTCTCACTTCAAAATCAGGCAGAGTGGTGGCCAGTGGCTCCAACTGGATTTCCATGTTCCTGTTTTCCCCGGCCTCAAGGCTTACTTCCATGGTATGAGGCTTGTATCCCAAAAAGGAAAAACTCAGCTGGTGGGTTGTCCTGGCTGCAATATTTAAGCTGAAATACCCGTCGCTATTGGTCGTGGTGCCTATGGTGGTGCCTTGCAGAGCAACACTGACAAACTCCATAGGCTCGTCGTTTTCATTTTTTACTATTCCTTCTATTACTGATGTTTGGGCAAAACCGGTAATGCCAGATACCATTAAAAGTAGAACAAGAAAGGATGTGGGCTGTAACTTCACAGGAAAACTGAATTTTGCGGATGATGCTTTTTTGCCTGACAAAATTAGCAAATTAGAATAATAAACTTATAAAACCCATGATTATTGTGTAAAGGCGGTACTTATTAGTCACTTCTTTTGAATCTTCCCTCTCTCCAGGCTCTGAAAAATTCAGCCCAGGCCAGGGGGTCAAAAATTCGCATGGGTGGTCGCTGCCCTGCATAGTAGAGACGCTGAGCATGCTGGTCAACCGAATGGCGATATGCCGAATAGCCATCCAGCGGCATCTTTTCAAGGCGCTCTTTCATCTCTGCTCTTTCCAGGTTGCGCATTGCCCGGTCATAATCATCGTCCGGAATCTCTGTGTTGAGAAAAGCATAACGGAACTGTTCGCGGGTGGGCCAGGGGTAAATGACTGTTTCTGGCAAATGCACAGTGTCTTTGGTCATCATTTGCACGGCTGAGTAACGTCTTGATGTGAGGGTATCGGGAACCGTGTAATACACTTCCTTGAAGCCTATGGAAGAGAACCTGAGTGTATCTCGCTCGCGTACGGCTATCGAGAAGAATCCCTGGTAATCGGTAACGGTACCCCTGCCGGTATTTTTTACCCAGATATTGGCAAAGGGGACGGGTTTCAGACTGTCACCCGTAAGCACTAGGCCACTGAACTGGATGACTCTGCGTGGAGGATGCTCCTCGTTTTCCTCTCCGTGCAGGTTGCGGCCCATTAAAAAGGCACCAATTGCAATGACTACGAGGATAAGATATTTTAACCAGTAACGCATAAGCAAGTTGGATATTGGTCAGGTAAAAGTAATGATAAACCACAAATTGTCAGGACAGTTATAAGGGGAACTTCATGGATTTTTAAAAAATTAACGACACAGCGCCTGTGATGTTTACTGAAAACAAAAAAAGCTGCGACCTCATTGGCAGCAGCTTCAGTAAGTTTATAATAGCTGTATGTTATTTTAAATAACCCTTTGCTCGTGCTTCCTTTAGAGCATTCGTTATCCCTTTTTTGTTGATAATGCGAATTGCCTTGGATGAGACCTTTAAAACGACCCAACGGTCCTCTTCGGGAATATAAAACTTTTTTACCTGGAGGTTGGGCAAAAATCTTCTTTTGGTTTTAATATTTGAGTGGGATACACGATGACCCGTGATGGGTTTCTTTCCGGTAATCTGACAAATTCGTGACATCTTTAGCGTATATTTTTAAATTGTAACTTGTAAACTTTCAGTTTATTGCTTTTTTAAGGAGTGCAAAGTACGGGATTATTTTTTATATAGACAAATGTTTTTTGGAATTTTTCAGCAGGATGCCTCTCTCTTCTATTTGTGGCAAACCAGCTTAAGCTTTCCCTTAAAAAACGGGGCATCATCAATGATTATAAATTTTTAAAGAGGGTGTCCGTGCTTGGTTAACAAAATGGCAACTTGTAATCCAAAGATTTCAATTTTCGTCCAAAACCGTTGGGTGATTTTGATGAATTTACCCAATGAACCTCATGAAAATCCTGTGTTTTTATATCATATTTTCCCAAAAATTCCGTAGGTTTGCCGAGTACAGAAATATTATTATAACGAACATACAAAACCTATGAAGAAACTTATTTACACACTGTTGGTGCTGGTATTTGCAGTATCCTGCACACAACATGTTAAAGAACAGATGGATACCCAAATAATTGATCAGGGTACCATTGAAAAAGTGCAAACAGCACTTCTGGAGAAGCATGGCCAGGAACATGCTTTTCGTATTGAAAGAGGCGTTGAACGTGCCGCATCATTGTGGCGTGACTCCGATGGCAGCGTCGATGATTTTGAAGCCTTTTGCATGGAGCAGTTTATTGCCGACCAGGATGAGCTGAATTTGGTATTTGACCGTCTGGCCAATAACTTCGAGTATCTGTATGGATATCTGGGCCGTATCGGTGTAGAGTTGAATCGCCAGATACAGGAAGACCGTGGGCCTATCCATCCCATCGACCAACGGTTTGGCTCTTACAGCGTTTCAGCGCATGTTCAGGATGATTTTTTCAACAATAAGATTGCTTTCATTATTGTTTTAAACTTCCCCAACTACAGCCTTGATGAGAAGAATGACCTTGGTAGCGACTGGGATGGTCGTCAATGGGGGTTTGCCCGCCTGGGTGACTCCTACTCTGCACGTATACCTCCCAGTATACTGCAGGAAAACTCCAGCATTTACAGCGAAGCAAGACTGTACATCTCTGAGTATAATATTTATGCCGGTAAATTGGTCAACGAGCAGGGTGAGCAACTATTCCCGGATGAAATGAGGTTGCTTGCACACTGGAACATACGCGATGAAATTAAATCAAACTATGGTGAGGAGGATGGACTGCCCAAGCAGGAGATGCTTTACAAGGTAATGCTACGCATCATCAATCAGGATATCCCCAGGGAAGTTATCAATAACCCGGAATATAAATGGAACCCCCATACCAACGAAGTTTTTGAAAATGGCCAACAGGTGGACTTCGAACCCGAAGATACCCGTCGTTACCAATACTTGCTCAATAACTTCCAGGCTATGAAAAATGTGGATCCTTATTATACCGATTCGGACAATTACATTCAACGGCGTTTTGAAAATAGTATGGAAATTCCCATTGAAGAGGTAGAAGAACTTTTTAAAGAATATGCTTCCTCACCCTTGCTTCGTGAAGTTGCCGGATTGGTTAGCGATCGATTGGGCCGCGAACTGCGCCCTTTCGACCTTTGGTATAACGGGTTTGTAGGCCGGGCCGGTATTTCTGAAGCTGAACTGGATGAGATTACCAGGAGCCGTTACCCCGATGCCGATGCCCTCAATCGTGACCTGCCAAGGATGTTGCGCGAACTGGGATGGGATCATGAAGAGGCTGAATTTATTGCCTCAAAAATTGATGTGGATGCGGCACGCGGCTCAGGCCATGCCATGCGTGCATCCATGCGGGAAATGCCCTCCCACCTGCGAACACGAATTGCGGCTGATGGAATGGATTATAAAGGATATAATATTGCCGTTCACGAATTTGGTCACAATGTGGAGCAAACCATCAGCAACCATTATGTAGACAACTACTTTATCAATGGTATACCCAACACCGCATTTACGGAAGCCCTGGCGTTTATGTTCCAGAAAAGAGACCTGGAATTACTTGGCATAGACCAGACTGATCCCATGATGGAACACCTGGATGTGCTGGATGTGTTCTGGGACAATTATGAAATGATGGGGGTATCCCTGGTGGACATGAAGGTGTGGAAATGGTTGTATGACAATCCGGATGCTGATGCACAACAACTCAAAGAGGCGACCATTCGTATTGCCAAAGATGTTTGGAACGAATACTATGCCGACGTTTTTGGTGTGACCGATGATCCGTTGCTGGCTATTTATTCGCATATGATCCAGTCACCCCTTTACCTGATGAATTACCCCTACGGCCGTCTGATTATGTTCCAGCTTGAGGACTATATTGCGGACAAGGACTTTGCCCAAGAGGTAACGCGCATTTTCTCTATCGGACAACTGACTCCACGTCAGTGGATGGAAAAAGCTGTTGGTGAGCAGATAAGCAACCAACCCCTGTTTGATGCCGTTGAAAAGGCCCTGGCTGCAGTAAAAGAGTAACAATCTTTCATGGAAAGCTATAAAACAAAGCCCTTTTGCTCTCTTGCAGAAGGGCTTTGCTTTTGGCTTATACCCCTAAAACAGCCTCCAGTGAGGATGAACAAAAGCGGCTGCCCTGTCAATGGGGCAGCCGCTTACTTACTTAGCTTTAACTTTAAGAGAATTACAATTTATTTATTGAAGAGAGTTTTTTGAATGCAAGGTTCATTGCCCACCCAAGGGTTTCCTGTGTTTTTTAATACAGCAAAGATAACCCCTGAAAGAACCGGACACAATCCGTACCAGTCGGTATTTTTGTATGAAAATAACCATAAGTGCTGGCACTGGCTTGGGAAGGATAATTTTAATCCAACCATAAAGAATTCCCTGCCAAAATCAGGCTTTCCTGGCCGGGTTTGGCTGGATTTTCCACCTTTAGCGCTTGTTTTATAGGATTATTCGTGAAATGAAAATATCTTTGATGTCAGAATGATGAATGATTGCAGTATAATATATAAGTGTCGGCAGGCAATCTGTTAAATGTACCTGTAAATATGCCCAGGGTTTACATCAGAAAAAATACAAGTTATTACCATCCGGTTTTATATACCTTGAAAACCATCGAAAAAAATCAAAATACAAAATTTGATTTTACGGATGAGTCGAACAATGCAAGCCTGTTATGGGACCATCAGCACCCGGGAAGCCAGGTTATTGCCCGGGAGTTTTATGATGAGTTGGACAAGGAGCTCCCTGGGCTTTCCCACAAGCAGGTATTTGCCGGCGAGCAAATGATATTTGACAGTCAGGGAAGGGCTGACCTTCTGGCAAGTATCTTTTATATGATAAACTGTCTGCAGGAATTTGCTGCAACCCAGGAAGACCTGGATGCTTTGGGGAGGTTTCGTTATGAAGCATCCTATCAGCATAAGTTTGATAGTATCCGGCAAAATCTTGTTCAGCAATATATGGATACCTTATGCAGTGAGCTGGGGCTCAGATGCCATAAAAATCCAAGCGCTTTTTTCCTGTCGCACGATATCGATACGCTTTACGGGTCTCTGTGGCAGGATGGTTTTTGGACGTTGAAGAACATTAAGCCTGCTGCCATGCTTTCTCTTATTGCTGGTGAAGTGAGCAGGAAACCCCATTGGAAAAACATGGATAAAATAATGCGCATCAATTCAGCCTATGATGTGAAGGCTGTTTTTTTCTGGTTGGTAGCAAAGGGGAGAGGAAAGAACCAGGTGGGCAACGCCGATTATTCCATTCAGAGGGAAAGAAAACTGTTGAAAACAGTGCGGGAAAAGGGTTTTGTAAACGGATTGCATAAGTCTACGGCAGACCAAACTCTGGACCAGGAGTTGTCAAAGGAAAAGATGCTGGAGCCTTATAACCGGTATCATTTTCTTATGTTTTTGCCCCCAGAACAGTGGCCCCAACTTTCTGAGTCATCGGTGCAATTTGACTCCAGCCTGGGTTTTGCTGAAAGGTATGGGTTCAGAAACTCCTACGCAGGAGCTTTCCAGCCTTTCGATTTCAGAAAAAAGCAGCCGTATAACTTTGTAGAAGCACCACTGGTGTTTATGGATACCACATTTCACAGGTATATGAAAATGCCGGTAAACCAGGTCAGGAACGCCATTATTGATACTTTCGAAAAAAATCCCCACAACGGTTTGTTTTCGCTGGTGTGGCACAACAACTTTTTTACGGATTATAAATACGGGGGATGGACACAAGTTTACAAAGATTTGCTGGCCTACATATCTGAAAACCGCATCAGAACCTTTACCCCGGCAGAAATAGTTCAGCAGGCAAGAATTGACTGGTGAGTCCTCTGGCGCTCGGGGATGGTTTTTTACATGTTATTATCAGGCATGCCAATTACAATTTATCTTTGCAAAAAAAAGTTAGATGCAGCACGATCCTCATATCCTCATTGATATTATCCGGATAGCCATGCCTTTTGGTCAGTATAAAGGACGTAAGATTTGTGATTTGCCGGTGCACTACCTGGAATGGTTTCAGCGGCAGGGATTTCCAAAGGGGAAACTGGGGATGATGATGCAAACGGTCTATGAAATTAAAATCAACGGACTTGACCATTTGATTGCCCAGCTGAAAAGGGAACATTCGCCCTGATGGGTACTCAGGTTAAATGTTTTATGGGGAGTAATCAAACACCCGTGATAAATTTTGCCGCTTTTAATCCAACTGCCACAACGCAAAAAAATACCGCAATAATACTGAAATAAAATTTGAAACGATGAAGCCTGCAACTTTGAGTGACATTAAAAAAGCCCTTACAACGCTTAACCACAAAGAGATTTCTGAGTTGTGCGTAAGGTTGGCATCCTTTAAAAAGGAGAACAAGGAACTTCTCACTTATTTGCTGTTTGAAGCCGATAACCAGGCCATGTATATAAAGAATGTGAAGGAGGAGATAGACCATCATTTTTCTCTCATGGCAAGGAATATTTATTTTGCAAAGAAAACCATCCGTAAGGCTCTGCGGCTTACCAATAACTACATCAAATTTGCTGCAAACAAGCAAACTGAGGTAGAGTTGTTGATATATTTCTGCCAGTCAATGAATAGATGTGGGCTGCCTGTACACGACCACCCGGTGACTGAAAATATCTATAACCGCCAGGTTCTTAAAATCGAAAAAGCCTTGCAGAAACTCCATGAAGATTTGCAGTATGATTATGGTCGGGATTTGGAAATATTAAAATCCTACCAGGAGGAATAGGTAGGTCTGCATCAATGAATGCAAAGCTTCCCGTGGACCTGCAAAAAACGAAAAACCTGAACTCTGCCGGCAGGATAAGCAGAACGGTTATTATTAATTCGCTGGTGCTTACTCTATAAGAAACAACTCATCTGCCCTGATACTGTCATCATTGGCCATGTCGACTATACCTGCTGCGATCATCCGGGAAACGTCTCTCATGATTTCCGGGACAAGATGTTCGGCAGTGTCACGTGGATCGTGATAGTAAAGGGGGTTTACTCGGTCGGTGGTGCCCACATGAAAAGTCCGGAAACCATGTTGCATAAATACCAGCCCGTCGGTACGCGGTCTGCCCACTGGCATGGAGCCTTTGGAACTGCGCAGGGTGCGGTCTGTGTATTTCTCGTTGTTGGTTTCAAAATGCTTTAACAGTTCAGGGTATGATTCGCCATGCCACAGGGCCAGACCTTCACCATTGCCCACCATGTCAAGGTTCATGAAGAGCAATGTTTTTTCAGAAGGGAACACAGGGTTCTCGCAATATAGGGTGCTCCCCACCAGGCCGACCTCTTCGGCGCCAAATAAGATAAAGGCCACCGAACGCTTCATCTCTCCACGAAATTCTGAGAGGGCCCTGGCTGCTGCCAGTACATCAGCCACCCCGGATGCATTGTCCAGGGCACCGGGCAGATGAAAGCCCAGGTATCCCTGGCCGTCCAGATGTGCCCCCAGCATTATGACCTCCTCTTTGAGTTCAGGGTCGGTGCCGGGAATATATCCTATTACATTGGCCGTGGTTCCTTTTCCATGGTGACGTGTGCGGGAAACAATTTCTGCTTCGAAGTCTGTGGTAAATGACTGTGGTTTACCTTGTTGGCGAATTTTTTCCAGTGTTTCTTCCAGGGGTTTTCCCAGGATTTGTTCACTCACATGGGTGTCGATATGTGCATAGTAGAAGCCGGGGAAATGGGGCATCCCCGGGCTGGCCAGTTTGTTGAGGTAAAGAACTCCTGCGGCCCCCTGGCTGTGTGCATTTTCCATTTTGTATACCGGGCTGCTGTATTTTCCCCAAAGATTCAAAGTGTCTGGATTGTCCCCGGTGTATGGTGTTCTGCCGGCAATCATTACAATCTTTCCCTGCACATCTGTATCGGTATAATCGTCATAGCCCAGCTCGGGTGCTGAAATTCCGTAGCCCGCAAAGACCAACTCCTGGCGAACACTTCCGTTAAAAGATGATGAGCCAGGATAGTAATCATCAGGTGTGGATAGTCTGGTGGCTTCCCCATCCTGGTAAAGCGTAACCTCTCCTGTGGAAAGAACTTCGGTATAAGGCCACTCAAAATATTGGTAATAACTTCCATTGTCTCCCGCAGGTTCGATACCCCACTGTTTGAAAAGTCCTGCCGCCCAGTCTGCCACATCCATATATTCCGGGCTGCCAGCCAGTCTGCCCCTGTATGTCGTGTCTGTTAGTTCATGGACATAATCCATCAATTCTTCTGATGTTATGGTTTCAACGACCTGTTGTTTTTTTATTTCCGTATCTGAAGCAAATACATGGGAGAATGCAATACTTACAAAGATGATAACCGGAATTACCCTGATAATCTTACGCATAAAAAAAGTTTATTGAAGGTGTATTATTTGTAATGCAATGCCGCCCCGGATTATAAACTTTTTGGGAAACCCTTTGGGTTTTCCTTTTGAGCCAGGGCCTTTCTTCCCCACAAAGAAACATAATTTATTGGAAATACTGTATTGTTTTTATTTTGGTTTATAAAGATTTGGCAATCTGGCTTCTCGGTGAGATTAAGGGGCGTTTTTACGGGTTCAGGTTTCTGTGTTGAAGTCTTGTCAATTCCATGTTGGGCACTCCAGGTCACTGGGTTGCATATTGCGCTGTTGCCTCGGTGGGAGTTGGGGGCGTAAAATAAACCTGCTTCGGTGGAAATCCGGGCTGAGTTTACGCTGTAGTGTCCACCCCTTTCTTTGGATGGGCTCGGGCAATACTCTCGTAGTAACTCTGTCGTAGGGCGGAGCCACTTCTGGAGAATGAGCCATGGGTTTGAGCTGCAATACAATGCCATGAAAAAGGTTTTTTGCTGCAGGTTCGGTTTTACCGGAAGTCTGTAATACCAGTGACCACTCTGCAGAGGCGTCATTCAATAAGCTGTCCAGATCAAACAGGGCCTGTAATCTCCAGGCAAGCAAGTCGTAATAGTTGGTTCGCCAGTCTTCTTTATGGTAGGGGTATTTGGTGAATACAATTTTTACTTTTTTTACCCTGTAGCCACTCCTGTAAGGTGTGTATACTTCCGGATGCCGGAACCGGGCCTGTGCATACCCATTTTCAAGGTGTACAGTTAGAGCGTCTCTTTTTGGGGAAAATGTGTCAACTTCATGGTAGGAAAAATGGCCCACGAGCCATTCTTTATTTTCTTGCGGCCGGTCCAGGTGTTTTGTGTCAAACTGTTTCTCACGTTCTGCCGCCCGCAGTTCGCCGCAAACATTTGCTTCTGCATTATGGGACACAAAAGCCAACAGTAGCCCGATGAAAAACCATGATATGCTTCTTAAAGCCCCTG
>SLQX01000237.1 GCA_007131245.1 Bacteroidales bacterium | reverse complement strand
AACACCAGCGTTAAAAAAGGAGAATCCCTCAGGGATAGCATCCTGACTGTGGCCAACTACTCTGACCTGATTGTTATGCGAAATCCTGTGGAAGGAAGCGCGCGGTTTGCATCTGAAATATCTCCCGTGCCTGTTATCAATGCCGGAGATGGATCTAATCAGCATCCCACACAAACCCTGCTGGACCTTTACAGCATCCTTAAGACCCAGGAAACCCTTGACGACCTTCACGTTGCTTTTGTGGGTGACCTCAAGTATGGACGTACGGTACACTCCCTGGTGATTGCTCTATGCAATTACAATACGACTTTCCATTTGGTTTCTCCCGTTGAGCTGAAACTACCCAGTTCTGTTAAAATGCATATTAAGGAGAAAAAGTTGGCCTACCATCAATATACCAGCATGGAGGAAGTAATTCCCCAGGCTGATATTTTGTATATGACGCGCATTCAAAAAGAGCGCTTTTCTGATCCCCTGGAGTATGAGCGCATCAAAAACTCTTACATTCTTGAAAAGGAAATGTTACATGATACAAAGCGCAACCTGAGAATTTTGCACCCCATGCCAAGGGTCAACGAAATTCATGTGAATGTGGATGCTGACCCCAGGGCCTATTATTTCCAGCAGGCGTTGAACGGTGTGTATGTAAGGCAGGCATTACTTTCCTTAATTCTGGGTATCAGGTAGTCCTCCTTGTTGATAATGAATAGCATTGATGAAAATTTAATTTGGATCGCAAAATGAATGATAACGTAAAAGAACTCAAGGTATCTGCCATCGAAAATGGTACAGTAATCGACCATATCCCGGCAAATGCAGTATTCCAGGTCATAAAAATGCTAAAATTAGATGATTTTGACCAAATGGTGCTCTTTGGCACCAACCTGGAAAGTAAAAAGTATGGATTAAAAGGAATCATTAAGGTAAGTAATAAATACTTTAAGCCCGAAGAGCTTAATAAAATAGCGCTGGTGGCCCCTCATGCCACGATTATTGAGATCAAAGATTACAAGGTGGCCCGCAAAACCGTTGTGGAAACCCCTGACGATATCGTGGCGATAGTAAAGTGTTTTAACCCCAATTGCATCACCAACAAAGAATTTATTACTACTCGCTTTAACGTGGTAGACAAAGAGGATATCAGGCTCAAATGCCACTATTGTGAAAAGATTACCGTAAAGAAAAATATGGAGTTTACCTGATATAAAAAAGGGAGGGAGTAGCTCAATACTCCCTCCTTTTTTCCGGGTTTGTAGCTTGCCGGATGTTGCGCAGCCCTTGTATTACAGCTCAACTTCCAGCTCTATTTCTTCATCCCCTCTGATGATAAGAATGTTTATCGTGTCGTTTTTGCTGAGCTTGTCCAATCCTTCCATATAGGTTCTGATATCGCTAACCCTCACATCCCCGAGCCTGACAATCACATCACCATCTATAATTCCTGCTTTTTGGGCGGGCCTGTCATCAATCACAGCCTGGATTTTCATCCCGTTGCCTGAAAAGCCATGGTCGGGCATTACACCCAGAGTAGGCCCTTCCCGTCGGGGGCTTCCCCTGCGAGTAGCCGGGGCGGTGGTAAATTCAAGTTTACCTTTATTGTCCAGAACGGCTATCATGTTGTAGGCCAGGGAAAGAACCTCTGCCAAACCTTCATAATTGATTTTATCAGGAGTGTCTGATGGGCGGTGGTAATCCTCATGGATACCTGTAAAGAAAAACAGCGCGGGTATTTGCTGGTGATAGAAGTTTGTATGGTCGGAGCCGCCCACTCCAGCCGGTACTTTGCGAATGTTGATGTCAGTATCTGCTTTTTCGATGGTCTCATCCCAGAGGGGTGAGGTGCCTGTGCCCAGGATGGTGAGCTGGTTGTCAATCATACGGCCAATCATATCCAGGTTGAACATGTAGTTCACTTTCCCCATATCGTAGGCATCACTGAGGGTAAAATGCCTGCTTCCAAGCAGTCCCTTTTCTTCGGCCGAAAAGGCAATGAAAAGATAGTTGTTGGATGTGAAGTGGGCCTGGGGCAAAAACCTGGCCGCTTCCAGGACACCGGCAACACCGGATGCATTGTCGTCAGCGCCGTAATGAATTTGTTGTACCCCCGGGCTGCGTGATGTGCGCCCTCCCATGCCCAGGTGGTCATAATGTCCGCCAATTACAACAGTATGGTCTGCGTTGTTGTCCCAGTAGCCGGCAACATTAATCGCTGTGTAGGTTTTACGGTAAATGTCGGCCGAAATAAAAAGATATTCGTCTTCCTGCAACTGCTGAAAGTATTCCACCAACTCCTGCCGGGCAAAGAAGATCGGAATCTCTTCTCTTCCCAGGTCTTGTTGAAGATGGGTGGGTGGGTCTGTCCGGTTTCCCTGGGTGTTTACAAACACAATAGCCAGGGCTCCTTTCTCAATGGCTGTTTCCGTTTTTTGCTGAAGCTTTTCCAGGGGGAGATTTTCCCCCGAATCATCTATCTCCTCGGGAAGGTAATACTCTATGAAGAACACTTTGTCTTCCAGTTGCTCCAGGTCTGCATAATCGTTATAGTCTTCCTTTTTCAGACCGTAACCCACATAAACACCCTGGGCATATACGTGAGAAGAGGCAGCGTTGGGCAAAACAAAAAAGTCTTCCTGGAAAACAAACTCCCGTTCGCCAATATTGAAAAAGTTGTCTTCTCCGTAAGTCCAGTCTCCATGAAAAGTAAACTCCTGGAACCAGCTGCCGTCAAACAATGGGTCGACTCCTGCTTCCTCCATTTGCTGGCTGATGTAATCAGCCGCTTTGCGTTCTCCTTGAGTCCCTGCTTCCCTGCCTTCCATTTCTTCAGAGGCAAGTGTGTGCACATCTGTTTTTAGCCGCTGGATGATATCGGTGGACGAAAAGCTGTATGTGCTTTGTGCAACATGGATTTGGGCTGCAAGCACCATGCAAATAAATCCGGTGAATCTAAAAATATGCATATTGATTTTTATTTGGTGGGTATGATGACTTTAAAGGTTGTCCAGGTGTTTTGTTTTGGGTGTGTTTACATTGTACATGCCCTTTTGTTGGTAAACTCCACTCGGTAAATTTAAGAAAATTCTTTCAACCGCAAAGGGTGATTTAAATGAAGATAGGTTCCAATGGTTTTGTGTATAGAGATTGCTGTGAGTGTTTTGGCAGGTGTTTTGTTTGTCTTCCTGGCTGTTGCTTGTCTGTTTTGAGGAAGCAGGGAGGGTTTGATACCCGGTTTAATTAAAAAAACAAGTATTTTAATTAAAGACATTTCTGTTGGTGAGCATTGCGGCATTGCTAACAGATGTCGAGGTTAGTCATATTGAATTTTTCGTTATTTTTGTTTGTAAATGGGAATACTGGATGAGTAATTTGCACCTTCGTTGTCAAACAGTTGTGGAAAATTTCATTGTAGAAGGTGCCGTACCCTGATGCAGGGAAATAACCCCAAAAACCTGTCAACCATGAGAAAAACCTTCTTCCTGATTTTAGCACACCTGTGTTTTCTCCCTTTGGGGATGATGTCGCAGGAAACCGATTTTGAGACCTGGCGCAGGCAACAGGAGCAGCAGTTCGAGGCGTTTGCAGAGGAGCGTGAGCAGGCACTCAAAGCGCTTGAAGAGGACTTTGAGAATTTTGTTGAACAGCGCAATCGTGAGTATGCCGAATATTTGAAAAGAGAATGGGAGCGGCGAAGAGTGTTTGAAGGAGAAAAGAGGAGGCCCATGCCCAAACCCGAAGAGATGCCTCACTACACACCGCAGCCCATTGACGATCCACCTGTAGAAGAGGAAAGAGAAAAGTCTGCCAAAGATGTTGAGGAGCCTGTCAGGGAGCGGGATATATCTCCGGTTCCATTCCATGAACCCCTGCGTCTGCGTCCTGTTGAGCAGGAAGAACAACCCCTTGAGCCTGTCACCGTAGATTTTTACGGCCGCACTTTTAACTTTGAAACGGCCCCTTCTTTTCGTGGTCTGGAGTCTGGAGGGGTTTCCGAAGACGATGTTTCCGGGTGGTTCCAAAAGGCCAGCCAGGCTGAGTTCACACCCACCCTGGTGCAGTTACTGGAAAAAGCCGGTGAAACAGGTATGAACGACTGGGCCTTGCTGATGGCTGCCAGGAAGACTGCAAAGCAACTGGTATCAGATGACCCAACGGCACATACGCTGTATGCCTGGTTTATGATGGTACAGGCCGGTTATGATGTCAGGCTGGGCAGGCAGGATGATCGCCTGATCCTTTTGGCCCCTTTTAACCATATCGTTTATAATACTCCCAGGTTAACCCTGGATGATAAAACCTATTATATTCTTGATGAATCCACATCAGGTCCTGTCTACACCTATGACCAACCCATGGAGGGAGCTTACCGGAGTTTGGATATGAACTTTTACCAAAGCCCGCAGTTGGCTGCCTCTCCTGCCACAAAAACATTAGAATTTCCTTTTGGAGATGATTTTTACAGTGTGACTCTCTCTTACGACCCTGTGCTGGTAAAACTGCTTAGAGATCAACCTCAGGCTGATATGAATGTGTATCTTGATGCCGTTGCATCTAACCACCTGATGCAATCCACAGAGACGTTCCTGGAGAACATGTTCCGATACAGGGATGATGTGGAACAGGTAAACTTTCTGCTAACAATGACACAGATAGCTTTTCAATACGAAACCGATATCGAACAGTTTGGCTATCAGAGATATATGTTTCCCGATGAGGTAATGCATTATGATAAATCGGATTGTGATGACCGGGCAGTTTTGTTTGCCTGGATGGTTCGTAATTTTACCGACCAGCAGGTGGCTGCGGTGCTTTACCCCAATCACCTGGCCAATGCTGTCCATTTTCCAGAAGGCAACCCTGCCGGCGATTACCTGGTGATTGACAACAAGCCTTTTGTAATTGCCGATCCCACCTTTATCAATGCTCCGCTTGGAATGACCATGCCTGATTTGGCTCACCAGACTCCTCAAGCCTGGATGGTTGATCCACAAGGTGCGATTTACGAGTTGGCTGAAAGGGCCTGGCAACAAATTTTTGAGCTGGGTGGACGCAGAGGTAACCGGTATAACGATTTGGCAAAAGCTCCCGGGGGGATGATTTATGTAACCGGGTATTTTAACAAGCATTTTGGTGATTCCGGTGTTTCCATCCAGGGGCAGGAGGATAAGCGAACGGCATTTGTGGCCTCCTTCGATGAAAATATGGATATACAGTGGGCACATCCACTGGAATCTGAAGGTGATGCCACCGGGTTTTCACTTTTGCTTAATCCCCAAGGCAACCTGGTTGTGGCTGGCAGCTTTACCCAAAACTTACAAGCACAAGGCAGGCGACTTCAGTCATCAGCCGGAGCGCCCGATGCTTTTGTGGCTGCTTTTTCCCCACGGGGACAATTGCGATGGTTGGAAAATGCAGGCTTGGATACCCGGCATCATAACAATGCCCTGGCCTACTCGTTTCATCTTGACATGAACGGAAGACCTCTGGCAACCCATTACTACAACGACCCTCGTGAAAGGGTAGCCGGCCTTTACCTTGATGGAGAGTATGGTGTGGTTCTTACCGGTACGTTTGGTAATACCAGTGGCCTTACCATGTACCGGGCTCCCGAGGTGGCCACCGCAGCAGAAATGAGTTATGCCGATATGCTTATCCATAAAAACCGGGAGCTAATTAACCAGGATGTAGAATCCTCTATTGCCGGGCTTTTTGCAGCCATTCATCTGGCCAAAGCTGATGGAACTGTTTTCCCGGGAACAGCAGCTCAGGAAGCCATCAACCGGGGAAACCCTTCATTCCGCAGGAGCTTTCCTGAAACTTTTGCCAATATCGGGAAAATCAACTTCCTGAAAAATAAATCGGGAGTGATAGAAATAAGAACCCAAAACGGCGAGGATGTATATTTTGACAAGATGCGGATCAAAGACAGGTCTACCGTTCGCATTGTTACCCTGCCCAATAATGATGAACGCATTGATATCCTGTCGCGCATCGAAGTGGGGCAGCTGTTCGTTTGGTACCGGCTTAACTTTATTCGATTGTACAGCCGTACCGGCGATTTGCTGTTCGATTACAGGAGAAATAACTCACAATCAACCATGAATTTGAAAAATGATATTTTAAACTAAATTAAAAACAACAGTTATGAGCGAATTTGATAGTTACAAACAGCAATTGGAAGCACAGCTTGAAGAGTGGGATGCTGAAATACGACTTATGGAAGCCCGTCTGAAAAAAGAGGCAGCTACTGAAAAAGTGCAGCAGCAAAAAGAGATTGAAAAGTTAAAAGGAGCCATTGAAGAGTCCAAGGGAAAACTCCAGGAGTTGAAGGGCTCGGGTGATGAGGCATGGAAGACAATGAAAGAAGGTTTGGATAAAGCATGGAATGAGTTGAACACTTCGTTCAAAGAGGCCAAATCAAAATTCTAAACCTGCTGAAAGGCAAAGATTGTAAAAACCTCTTTGGTATGGCCCTTTT
Source organism: Bacteroidales bacterium (assembly GCA_007131245.1). Lineage (GTDB taxonomy): Bacteria > Bacteroidota > Bacteroidia > Bacteroidales > UBA7960 > SKVR01. The sequence goes on along the minus strand of SLQX01000237.1, from coordinate 20,249 downwards.
GGGAGTATGCCAGTTATGTTTTTGGTAAACCTGATTTAAGATTGGTCTTTTAACAAATCGTTACCATTTATGATACTACGATTCCTTACTTTACCTGTTCGGTATGCTTTTGCCAGGTTAAAAAAACGAATTGGCAAACTGGATACTGTTAAGGTTGAGCCCTTGTATGCTTTTGGAAACCAGGAAAAGATGTTTTTCAAAGCGCGTGTGGTGGAGTCCTATCGCCAGAGCAAACCATCTGCCCGTAAAACCTATTTGCAAAATATTCTTGCTGCGCTTAGACGCTATGCCGGAAGTAGTGTGCCTGGGGCAAGGGTGGAGGTAACGTATGCTCAGGTTAAAAAAAAATTGAAAAGTGATGAGGAGGGGATTATTGACGGCGATTTTGAGTTGCCAAATCTCCCGCCAGAGCAGAATGACCATATCTATTTCAGGTTGGTGCCTGAAGAAGGCGTGCGGCCCGAAAGAGAACAGGTGAAAATAAAAGTATCGCGGTTTGACACTCAACACCCCCGTGGGGTGATTTCAGATATTGATGATACGATTTTGATTTCTCATGCTACCCGCACCGGGAAAAAGTTTTGGTTATCGGTGTCAAAAAATGCTTATACCCGGAGGCCCTTTCCGGGAGTAAGTCGTTTTTATGAGGCGTTGTCTGAAAAAGGAAAACACCCCGTTTTTTATGTATCCAGCAGCGACTGGAACTTGTATGATATGATACGGGATTTTTTGAATTACCGGAAAATACCCCTTGGGCCTGTCTTGTTGAAAGACTTGCATGTGGATTTGCGTAATATCTGGAAATCAGGGGGGGGGAGCCATCAGCATAAACTGGAGAAAATAGAAATGCTTTTGGATTTGTACCCGGGTATGAAGTTTATATTGATTGGAGATAGCGGTCAGCATGATCCCGAACTGTATGCTGAAATTATGTCATCACATCCGGCCCGGGTAATCGCTGTCTATATCAGGGAGATAAAAACCATTTCGGATCAAAGGCGTAAACTACTTCAAGCCAGGATAAATGATCCGGGTGCTCCGGATGTAATCTTTGTGGAAACAACCGAGCAAGCCATGGAACATGCACGTAAACATAAATTAATCGACTAATATTGTGGGAAAAACAGTTTTGTATGTGGTCAACCCCATTTCCGGAAACCGGAACAATCGTAAAAGGGTGGAGCAGGAACTTATTGAAACTTTTGGAAAAGGGGTTTTTGAAGTTCTTGAAACCAGCGGTAAAAATGATGCCCCCAGGGTGAAAGATGTCTGTGATGCCCTCCATCCGGACCTGTTGATGGTGGGCGGGGGTGACGGTACCATCCGTATGGTGGCAAGTGCATTGGATAAACGATCCATCCCAATGGGGATTATACCACTTGGTTCTGCCAACGGATTGGCCAAATGTCTTGGGATTGACAATCTGAATGATGCAGTTTTGGCCATTAAAAAAGGGAATACCCGGAAACTGGATGTGCTGAATATCAATGATGAAATTTGTCTGCATCTGGGTGACTTTGGGTTCAATGCCGGCATTGTCAAAAAGTTTGAAGAAGAGGATGAGCGGGGGATGATCAGCTATTTTAAAAGTTCTCTCAGTCAGTTTATGGAAATGCGCCCATACCGGTTTGAGGTAAAAGTGGATGGGATTCTATATGAAACAGAGGCTAAACTGCTGGTAATTGCCAATGCGGACAAATATGGAACAGGTGCTATCATCAACCCGGTGGGGAAAATTGATGATGGTGTTATGGAAATAATCTCCATTAACCCTGATGGTTTTGAAGATATGGCTGCTTTGTCTTTTGCGCTGTTTCAGGGCACCCTTGATCAGGCAGATAATGTGCAAATCTGGCCGGCTCGTGAAGCAGAAATTCTGAACCTGGATAGAGCAGATTTTCAAATAGATGGTGAGGTGATGCAAACACCTGAAAAGGTTCATGTCACTTGCACAGCTGACCAGTTGACCTTTTATAGCATGATATAAACCCCACCGATCCATTATAAGAAAGCCCGTCTGTATAATTCTTACAGACGGGCTTTTGGTTGGGTTAAACGTTTATAGGCTGCTACAGTCCTAAAACCTCTTTACCCTGGTTAAATACAATATCAATGGGAATGTCGGTAGCATTTACCTGCTCCAGGTTTTGACGCAGTTGGTCGGTCATAACACCATCTTCTTCTACCCATTTTTTAGCGGTCTCATAATCCCCGTCACCTTGTATGATGAGGATCTTTTCCAGTAATGATGAGACGGCCGTTTTCATCTCTTCAAAATTTACTTTGTAGGTGCCGTCATCCTGGTAAACAAATGCTTCATTATCGGCAAAGTACTTCATGTTCAGCATGTTGGCCATTCCGTGAGCGCTGGATGCTCCGAACCGGCTGGAGCGGAAAATTCCTGCAAAGAAGGTAACATAATTGTCCATCACCTCACCGCTGGTAATCTCACCCATCTCGTATAGTTGGGTTACAAGGTAGAGCCCCATGATGTCCGCTTTTGCTTCCTCAATGGCAGAGTAATACTCCTGGAGTGCTTCCCTGACAGAACCCTTGCCGGTGATGGTTTCTTTGACGCCCATGCCGTGAGCTACCTCGTGAAAAGTAGTGTTTTCAAAAAAGGCATCAAAGGTGATGTGATCGCGTTGGCTTTCATCAATAAGAATTTCGGTGATGGGTACCAGGATTTGATCAAACTTGGCTTTCATGGAGTTTTTCAGCTGTAGCTTTCGGCTACCCACGGTAAGATGGATATGTGGGTCGTTGGGCAGGTTGATGGCTATGGTTTTGGTTCCCGCATTACAGTCACCGGCGTAATAAATTGCGTAATACACATTCATGTCGGCATCTGTGCCAGGCTCTTCAGCTTTGTATTCGGGTGCCACGGGCAGACCAGCCTGCAATTGGGGAAGCATGTCATTGAATTTCTCCAACTGTTCACTCCATTCCATATCTTTTACCAATATGAATGCTTCATGAGCAGCTTTGTGTCCAAAGAGCCGGTCTTCGTAATTTTCGATGGGGCCCACAATAAAGTCAATGTTGGACTCTTTCATTTCCATCCATGCGAAGTCGCTGGGCTGGTAATCGTCGGTGAGCAATGCTTCTGCCCGCACTTGCAAATAGTTTTTAAGGCCGGGGTCTTCGGCCAGTTCGGCAGCTTTTCGCATCAGGCGTGCTGCTTCTTCATGCTGTTCTTTGTAAGCTTCGGAATAGGGGATGGCTTTCAGGTTGCCTTCTTCATCACGACGAATCAGTGTGTACAGACTGGTTTTTGCCGGTTCGTCCCATGCTTCAAATTCCTCGCGGGTCATGTCGGAGGGGTAAAAGTTGGCTCCCAGGGGCTTGTCATCATAGCCATTTATAAAAGCAGTATTGGCCTCCAGCCGATCCCATGGGCCGTAGTTGATTTTAACATACTCCTTTGCGTAAGGATTGTCGATGTTGTCTAAAAGGGCATCTTTATCTCCGTAAGATTGCATCCAGAAAATGTCGTCCATGATGTCGGCAGCTTCCATCAGGATGCGGATAATCTCACGCTCGTTTTCGCTCAACCAGCTCAGATCGGTGCTGAGGGTTACTTCTTCAAAATTGTCAACTCTTTCTTTCATTTGTTCTGTAAATTCATCGTTGTCTGGCTGGGGTGCACAGGCATGAAAGCCTATTGCCATCATCATGCCTGCCAGGGCCAGTTGAATGGTTCTTTTCATTTTTGTTTGTTTTTAATGGGTGATGCTTTTTTTGAAATAGGTATTGTAACATATGAAGTCCAAAATTAGGAAATTAATTGGGCAATGGGTAGCTTTTTGCCAAATTCATTCGTTGGCAAGTTTTCACAAGGTCCTTTTTTTATGAAAATCATTGCTCCCGGAGAAAACATGTTTCGGTGTGGCACACCGTTTTGGTGCTTGAGTTCATCCAATCTACGGATGGTGTTTTCCCTGTTTTGGCCTGGCCAAAAGAATTGTTCCGTGGAGTGAAATGTTTATGATTTATCCGTTTGTCCCTTTCCCAATACCCAGGGAGGCCCCACAAACGGAGAGGGCGCTGAAACCGAATTTTAGCGGGAGCCATAGAATGAAAGTATGCTGGTAACCGGGAATCCCCCAATTGGGTTATGGGTTAAAATATTTTGCCTGTCGGGTAAAGGGGCTGTGGTTTGAAAAAAATAATAGGGGGATGCTAAATGCTCATCATCAAAGGATTTTTCTAAATTTGCTCCCGGTAATGCCGGACGATTACCTGTGTTTCGTGTGTTTGTCCGGTTTTGTTTTTCAACTGAACTGTTCAAATTGCTGATAATATGACTGTTGCGATATTGCTTGTTTTTTACCTGGGTACACCCATCCTGGTTTTACATCTATGTCACCGGTACCGGTTTGTGAATAAACTGGGTGCTGTTGTGATGGCCTACATCATTGGTTTGCTTGCAGGAAATTTCGGGCTTTTGCCCCCGGGCAGCGAGGTTGTGCAGGAGGCTTTGACCTCGGCTACCATCCCCCTGGCATTACCACTGCTGCTGTTTTCGCTAAATATCAGGAGCTGGTTGCGGGTAGCCGGCAAAACCATGCTTTCCCTTGCGCTGGGCATCGGGTCAGCGGTGGTGATGGTGCTGTTGGGGTATTATATTTTCAGGGATATGCTGGATGAAATCTGGAAAATTTCAGGGATGATGGTTGGGGTGTACAGTGGAGGAACACCCAATATGGCTTCTATCCAGAGTGTTGTGCAGGCACACCCTGAAACTTATATCATCCTCAATACACACGATATCATTATTTCGTCACTTTACCTTGCTTTTCTGATGACTGTGGGGCAAAGAGTATTTGGGAAATTCCTGAAACCTTTTGCAGGAAACAAAAGGCTGGATGATCAAGCCCTGGAGTTTGATGGCTACGATCCGTATGAAGGGATCTTTCGCAAAAAAACTTTTTACCCCCTTTTGGTGGCCACCGGGCTCTCGATATTCATTGCAGGTGTAAGTATCGGGCTGAGTTTTCTGATTACAGGAGGTATATCTATGTTGATCGTCATTCTGTCAATTACATCCCTGGGGATCATTGCCAGCCTGATTCCCAGAGTCAATAAAATTGATAAAACCTTTGAAACGGGGATGTATTTTATACTAATATTCAGCCTTGCAGTGGCTTCAATGGCCGATGTGAGCAAGTTTGCCGGGTCGGCGCCCGGTTTGTTTTTCTATGTGGCTTTGGTTATATTTGGCTCTCTTTTGTTGCATCTTTTGCTCAGCAAAATCTTTGACGTTGATACCGATACAATGATCATCACCTCCACGGCACTCATCTGTTCTCCTCCTTTTGTACCTGTTGTAGCGGGCGCTTTAAAAAATAAGGAGATTATTATATCAGGACTTACAGTGGGTATTATCGGATACGCTATTGGAAATTATTTAGGAATCAGTGTGGCATTAATTCTAAGGTAGCCATTGCTGCAGGGTGGGTTGGACGATTTGCGCAGGCATTCTGATCTTGCGGAAAGTCTATCACCACTCCGGATTTCCGACCCGGCAAATCTTCAGCACCATTGGTCCTGAGGAGCGATTGAATTAAACTCCTGGAGCTAAATCAAATACGCCGCCAAAAGCATTCAGGTAAGGATGTAATGATTATGTAACGCAACATGGCTGCTCTTGAAATTTACTTGTATCAATATTTAGCTTCACGGCCAAGATTGCCAAAAACCAATTATTGTTCATTAAAACCCGGGGTTGCATACAGCCGGAGGTGTACGATTGATGATGACAATTGTTTATATCAATGAATTTGTGTAATCAGGAATACCTGTTTATCAAACAGCAAAGGCAACTTTGTTTTAAAAATTTTATCCATGATAAAAACCGGAATATTTATTTTCCCCAATGTGGAAACCCTTGATTTTTGCGGACCTCTTGAGGTCTTTTCGGCAGCAAACATAGCCTTAAATCAAAACTTTTTTGACGTTTATGTGTTTGCCTGCAGTATGGATGCGGTGAAAACCATCAACGGGCTAAGCGTGAATCCTGTCTATGATATAAACAGTGTGCCACAGCCCGATATTTTGGTTTGGCCCGGAGGGGATGGCACCAAAGAGGTTATCGAACAACAATCCGTTTTACAAAAGCTGGAGGCGTTGTACCATGGCTCCCAACACGCCTTTTCGGTGTGCAGCGGTGCACGTATTCCTGCTGTACTGGGATTGCTTGACGGACAGACCTTTACCACACATCACAGTGTGTTTGACGATGTGCAAAGACTGGCACCACGAGCGAGGGTTCGTCCAAATAACCGGTTTACCGATAATGGCAAGCTTTTAACTTCTGCAGGAGTAAGTGCCGGGATAGATGTATCATTGTATTTGCTGGAAAAGTTGAAAGGCGTTGAAGTGGCCCGGAAAACAGCCCGTTATATGGAATACCCGTTGACCAGGAAAAAGCGGCTTTGAGCAGGAATAAACTTTACTTAGGTTACATTAGGCAATAGCTGGCCCGGCCTGTTGATACAGGGAGTCGGGAATGCAGGAATAAGGTTGATAAAGGGGTTGGATGGTTTATTTAAGGACGATAAAAGAAACAGGAGCTGCCCCTGGCAATCTTCCCCGGATAATACATCATTATAACAGGGCAGGGGATGGGCCTGTAAAGCAAAAGAGTTGAACGGTTCTGCTTTTATGTAATCAAGGATAACAGACGAAAATCGATAAATAGAAACCAACATCCAATTCATTATGTTTCGGACTTTTACAGCTGAAGATCTGACACCCAGGCAGCGTCATCAATACATACTGGGTTCGGTAAACCCCCGGCCCATTTGTTTTGCCAGTACCCTTGATAAGGATGGCCGTCCTAACCTGGCTCCTTACAGTTTTTTTAATGTGTTTAGCAGCACCCCGCCGGTGTTTATTTTTTCGGTAAATACGCGCCGGGATGGTACCCATAAAGATACCCTGCGTAATGCAAAGGCAACAGGAGAGGTGGTAATCAATTTGGTTAACTACCCCATGTCACGTCAGATGGCAATTTGTGGGGTAGAATACGACACGGGTGTCAATGAGTTTGAGAAAGGTGGCTTTACACCCCTTGCTTCAGAAAAGGTAAAACCCTGGCGGGTAAAAGAATCCCCGGTGCAGTTTGAATGCAAGGTGTTGGAGGTTAGGAGTCTGAGTGATAAGCCGGGTGCGGCTAATCTTATCATGGCCCAGGCCGTGCTTATCCATATGAAGGAAGATGTTTTTGCAGACGATGATACCATCGATCCCCTCCGCATTGACATGGTGGGTCGGTTGGGGAATTTCAATTATTGCCATGCCAATCCCCAAAGTATATTTGCCATCAAACAGCCTCCGGCCCATATTGCCATGGGGTTTGATAATTTGCCTGCCCATTTGAAAAACAGCAAGGTTCTTACCGGGCATCATCTGGCCATGCTGGCTGGCGTAACCAGTATGCCAGAAAAAGAAGTGGTTACAGCGTTTCGCCAATCGGATGAAGGGCGCAAATTGATGAAGGGTCTAACGGAAAACAAAGGAGGATCGCTGGTCCAGCTGCATGAGAAAGTGAAAACGTTGTTGGATAAAAACCAGGTGGAGGATGCCTGGTGCCTGGTTCTGGCGATGGAGAATGATTAGTCCTGTTTTGCAGGAGGGTCGTCTGATTGTAATTTATAGGATATGAAGATAAAAGTATTGATCTTAATGGTTATTGCGGCAGGCCTGATGCAATGCGGCTCCTACAGGGAAAAAATGCTTGAAAAGGACAAGCGTATTATTTCAAATCTGAATCTTTACATGGAGCAGGAGGCTTTGTGGGTAGCTGCAGTTAGCAGGATGGATTCGGTGGCGGCCCGGCAAGCCAAAGATTCCATATACAAGGTTTTGGGGAGTATGGATGAAATCGTTATACCCGCAGGTAAGGAAAAGGATAGTTTGTATTTTGCCGGGGTTATTCGGTTGCGTGAGGTGCTTCATATGCTCAATGATTCGGTATACCCTGATGTTGACCGAATCGCTTTTCTTCCCGAAATGGCTTTTACATGGAAAGAGGAGGAAGCGTTGAAGCAGCTGGTAAGGACAGCCGATAGCCTGATTCAGCTGGAGTTGGAGAATGTTTTCAGGTTGCGACAATCTTTTCTTCAAAGACATTTGCCCCAGCAGGTATGTTCTTAAAAAGCAAAAGCCCCACCGGGAGGCAGGGCTTGTTTGGTTTCGTTTCTTTGTAATCTATTCTTCGGGGATGTTTTTCAATACCGCCAGTGTAAGATCCCAGAACTTTTCAACCGTTGGGATAAGTACTTTTTCATCGGGCGAGTGGGCTCCACGCATTGTGGGGCCATAGGAGATCATATCCATTCCCGGGTATTTCTCTCCAATGAGACCGCACTCCAGTCCAGCATGAATTGCAAGCACTTTGGGGTCTTCTTTGAACAGGTTTTTGTATTGGGTTTGGGTGATAAAGAGAATTTCCGATTTCACATTGGGTGTCCATCCCGGATATCCATCGCCGTGTTTAACCCTGGCACCCGCAAGCTGGAAGACACTGCTTACCATATCGGCAATATCTTTTTTAAGGCTTTCCACCGAGCTTCGCTGGCTGGTGGAAATGGTAATTTCTTTGGAGGTCATTTTCACGGAGGCCAGGTTGGTGGAGGTTTCCACCAGGTCAGGAATGTCAGGTGACATGCCCATTACTCCATGTGGGCAAGCATAAAGGGCTCCCAGCAACCTGCTTTGGGTTGAATAGTCAACCAGACATTCCGGCATAGCGGTTTCATGGAGGGTGATTTTTACATCCGGATCGTTGGTTTGGAGCTCTTCTCTGATGTCATGGGTAAACTCCTGGATGGTCGTCTCAAAATCTTTCTGGAACCTTTTGGGAATGGTGACGATGGCAAAGGCTTCCCGGGCGATGGCATTGCGAAGGTTGCCGCCATCAATTTGCGCAAGGCGGAGCTCAAACATCCGCTCGCAGTTCCAGAGCATACGGTTGAGAATTTTGTTGGCGTTACCTCTGCCCTTATGGATGTCATCTCCCGAATGACCACCCTTGAGTCCGCTTACATTGAGTTTAAAGGCAATATGGTCTGTTTCATTGTTGACACTTTCGTAGGAAAAGGTTGCTGTGGTGTCAATCCCACCGGCGCATCCAATAAAAAGTTCACCATCATCTTCTGAGTCAAGGTTTAGTAGTGTTTTTCCCTGCAGAAATCCGGGTTCAAGGCCAAATGCACCCGTCATGCCTGTTTCTTCATCCACAGTAAAAAGACACTCCAGAGGCCCATGTTCAAGGTCTTTGCTTTCAAGCACAGCCAGCTGAAGGGCCATGCCAATACCGTCATCTGCCCCCAGAGTGGTTCCCCTGGCCTTTACCCATTCGCCATCAACTACCGGTACAATGGGGTCATTGTCGAAATCATGCTCCACATCCGAATTTTTTTCGCAAACCATATCCACATGGCTCTGAAGAACCACCGTTTTTTTCTTTTCATGTCCGGCTTGACCAGGTTTGGTAATTAATAGGTTTCCCACCCTGTCTTGTTTGTAATCCAGATCATGATTTTTGGCAAAATCGATGAGGTAGTTCAGGATTTTTTCTTCTTTCTTGGAAGGCCTGGGTACCTGACAGATTTCTTCAAATATTTCCCAAATCCTTTTGGGCTGCAAGTGTCCTAAAGTTTTTCCCATAATGATAGTTTGTTTGTATTGTTTTGTTTGTATAATGTTTGAAAAATGATGTTCTGAATGGATTTCTTTTACACATAGTTGCAAAATTTTTCCATATATGGATGCAACAAATGATTTGTAAATTTAAAATAAATAATTAAGTGCGCAAAAAGGCAGGGTAATAATCACTGAAAGGCAGAACCCTTTAAACCATAAATCTTTATAATTTTGCAGGGTTTTACAAATCTTTGGTATGGCAGATACAAAAAAGCTCAAAGTCCTGGTAATACGTTTTAGCTCCATAGGCGACATCGTTCTTTGTTCGCCGGTTTTGCGTTGTCTGAAACAGATACCCGGCAAGCCTGTTGAAACCCATTTTCTTACGAAGAGATCATTTGCTTCTTTTGTGCGCAACTATCCTTATATTGATAAGGTTTATTCGCTGCAGGATAGCTTGCCCGAAGTAATTGGCGGGTTGAAAAAAGAAAATTATGATTTTGTGATTGATTTGCACAATAATCTTAGGTCAATGCGTGTAAAAATGGCATTGGGCAAGCCCTCAAAAGCCTTTCATAAGTTGAATGCCCAAAAATGGCTGCTTACCAACCTGAAGATTGATCGCATGCCCGAGATGCACATTGTGGACCGTTATATGCTAACAGCTCAGCAACTGGGCATAGAAAATGACAAGCAGGGTCTTGATTTTTTTATCCCTGATGGAGAAAAAGTGGACCCCGGGCAATTGCCCGAAAATTTCCGCAATGGCTTTGTGGGTTTTGTTATCGGGGGTACTTATGCTACCAAGCGATTACCTGTTCATAAGATGGTATCCCTTTGCAATCAACTGCACAAGCCTGTTGTTTTGCTGGGAGGCCCCGAAGATAGGGATACAGCGGATGAGATTGTTTCCAAATCCAAAACAGAGGTGTTCAATGCCTGCGGTAAGTTTTCGCTGAATGGCTCTGCTTCGCTGGTTGAACAAGCCCAGGTCGTTGTCAGTCATGATACCGGGCTTATGCATATTGCCGCTGCCTTCAACAAACCCCTTGCTTCGGTATGGGGCAACACGGTACCCCAACTTGGCATGTATCCTTATTTTCCTGGTAAAGGGCAAAAGCCTGTTTCAAAAATATTTGAGATCAACAACTTGCGTTGCCGGCCGTGTAGTAAAATAGGCTATAGCAAATGCCCGAAAAAGCATTTCAAATGTATGGAAGACATTTCCCAGGATGCCATTGCCCGGTGGGTGAATGATGTTCTGAAAAGCCTTCGCTGATGCTTTGCGCTTTTTTAGCGTGTGATTTGAGTGGGGCAAAACATATTTTTTTTTGGTTGCTAGGGCGCTTTATTTGCTGCTCCACCTGATCTTTACAGAAATCAAAAAGACCCGTTTATATAGGGGTTTTGTTCCTTTTCAAAACCAATTTCTGTGGCCGGTCCATGCCCGCAATATACTTTGGTGTCGGGGGGTAAGCAAAGAAGCTTGTTTCGTATGGAAGCAATGAGTGTTTCATAATTACCCGTGGGCAGGTCAGTTCGACCAATTCCACCCTGGAAAAGAACATCTCCGGCAATAACAAAACCCTCTTTTTCGTGGTAAAAACAAAGGCTGCCATCTGCATGCCCGGGTGTTTCCAGTACTTTCATCTTTTGATGGCCAAACGACACTATATCTCCTTCTTCCAGGTGTTTTTCAGGCATAACAGGCTGCTCCACATTGAAGCCAAACGCCTGCCCATATTCAACCGCATGATGCAGGAAATCTATTCCGGCTTTATGCATGAGAGGTTTTAGGGCGTAAGTTTCGTTGATGAAGTTGTTGCCAAGGATGTGATCGATATGGGCATGGGTAGTTAGCAGGCATACGGGCTTGAGCTGCTTCTCATCCATAAAAGCTTGAAGCTGCCGTTGCTCGTGTTCTTCATAGGTAGCTGCATCCACAATGGCGCACTCACCGGTTTCATCATACAATACATAGGTGTTTACCTGGAATGGATTGAAGGGGAATGTTTTTATTTGTAACATATGAGTGTTCTTTTAGGTGTATTCTAGATCGGGTTTGCCAAGCAAACCTACACAATTTTTTTAATTTTAGCAGGGGTATGACAGGCTATAACCCAAAAACTAAGGGGCCAGCTTTTTCCGGTACTGGCTAAAACTTTCCCCCTGGAGGTTTTGGAATGCCCGGTAAAAGGAGTTTAAAGAACCGAATCCCGACATTTCTGCAAGTTGTTGATTGGTGAAACTATGGTTTTCTTTCATAAGCTTTTTTACATATTGTATCCGGTAATAATTCACGTGATTGCAGAAATTACGATTGTATTCGCTATTGATAAACCGCGATACATACGTGCGGTTGGTGCCCAGCATTTGACTGACTTCCCAGATTTTCAGATCGGCATTTTTGAAAATCTTTTCTTGCTCAAAAAGGCTTTCCAACTCTCTCTTTAATTTTTGATCGGGTAGCCTTTCTTTTTCCATCTCCGGGTTATTCGGGCTTTCAGTTTCAATACGCACCGGGTTTTGTGTATTTCCAAGCAATCCGATGAAAAAGAGCATGGTGCTGAATATAACGGAGGGACCGGCAAGAGAAAACTCACCCGATGCAAATGCTTCACGGCCGGTAATGGCAGCCGAAATACTTGCAAGGGAAGTTACAGCAAGAGAAACATTGAAAAACTGTACCCAACGCAGCTTCCTATCTTCTGTGTTGGAATAATAATCCTGCAGTTGCCTTGAGTTTTGTCTTATGAGCCGGAAGTTGTTGTACAGAAAGTAAAAAACCTGTAAAACAAAAACCACTCTTGCTGCACGGTACACCCAAAGCAGGTAAAGATGAATGCCCGATGTATCAGGCGATTGCAGCAGGGTGGTTGAGATGGTTTGTTGTAAAAACCGGTTATGAACTTCACTACTTGTCAACAAAACCCCTGAACCATAAAGCAGGAAGATGAGCGTGGGTAGAGCCACGTATTTGCCATGCTGAGAGAGGGAGAACTTGCGCTCCTTGGTGAGAAGTCGTACATATATGTGGTAAAGAGGGTATACCAGCAGGGAGGCCCACATATAAAAGCTGTCGAAATAATAATAAACATCCCATTGTGATGTAAAATAAAAGAAATGGGAAAGGTATAAAATAAAGCAGACCAGCATAAATTTCCCCAGGAAGACTTTGGGGGGATGGGTGCGACTGGGGTAAAAGTTCAGGACCACTGCCCAAAAAAGGGTAACGTATACGGGGTTTAGCGATAATATCACTTGTAGCATGTGGGCCAGTTAATTAGGTTTTGATCTTTAAATAAAGTGTAAAAATACAAAGTCTTTTTTTACGTTTTGACAAGTTTTTTTTACGAATTGGAGAGTGGATCTGGTATCAACAGGATACTTTTGGCTATTGACGTTTTTTAACATAATAAATAGGTGTCCAGGATAATAGGACAGACGCCTGGCTCACGACTTTCACTAAAAAAATCCATTGATATGAAAAAGATTTTTTTGATAGGGGTATTTGTTACCTTTTTTGTTTCCTGGGGTTTTTCTCAATCACGCATAGTTGTGCAAAACGAGCAACAAACTCAGGTGTTCAACCATTTTGATGATGCACTGGGTGCTGCTGAAGAAGGAGCCATTATCTATTTACCCGGAGGAGCCATCAATATTGGTATAACCTATATTGAAAAGGAACTAACTATTTATGGGGCTGGTCACCACCCTGAGTATACAGAAGCAACAGGCATTACAATGCTCAACGGCACTATATACATGCGACAGGCTGACCCCGAAATTCCGCTTGAGAATATTCACCTGGAAGGTTTTTACATTTCCGGAGATATCAGGATAGGAACAACTACAGATAATCAAAACGTAAATCAGGTCAACATCAAAAGGTGTAGCATGAATGATTTGTATTTGAGCCTTACAGCATCAACAACAGGGGAAGCCGAGCAAATCCATGTCATCGAAAGTATCATCAGAGGAAGGGTTTATGGTGGAGGTGCTCAAAATGTGCTTTTTTCAAAAAACATTATTGAAAAATCATTCTGGTATTTTGATGGGAATGCATTATTTACAAATAATATATTTTTAGACGGAAGCAACTCCACAGTTTATACATCATTTCGGCACATAGAAAATTCCACTTTTCGAAATAATGTAATTCTTTGCATAAGCAGCAGTAATTGTTTCCGGGATATGTCCGCCAATAATTTTTACAATAATTTATGGCATCATGATTTTTCCATACCTACAGGCTCAACAGGAGATAACAATATTGTTGACCAGCCAATAGAAGACATTTTTATTCATCATACAGGGCATGCTTTCAGTTATGATTTCGATTATAACTTAAACCAAGGCTCGCCCGGGTTTGAAGCTGCTACAGATGGTTTTGATATTGGAATATACGGAACGTTGCGCCCTTTTAAAGAAGGCTCCATTCCAATAAACCCCCATATCATCTCGAAGTCAATCTCTACAGAAACAGATGCAGATGGAACTATTGAAGTAGAAATCCAGGTGGAAGCGCAGGATGAGTAGGTGTGAAAGTTGGATCGAAGCTGAAGTCCCGGGAGTGAAACGATTCGGGATGAAAAACTAAACGTTAAAAGTGAAAGTAACTCTTTACAGTAAACATTGGTTTGTGTTTTATATTTTTTATTAATTCATTTTTATTTTTTTTGTTATGACTCGTTTTTTATCAACAACATTCGTGCTAAGTATTTTAGCATTAACATCATTTGCTCAACATAATGCTATTTTGCAGAGTAATGGCGAAACCACCATTTTCAGCACCCCGGATGCGTTTATTGACGCATATGCTGCAGCTGTTGACGGAGATACGATATATCTCCCGGGGTTACAATACACGAGTCCAGGCGATTTTGAAAAAAGTTTAACCGTCTTTGGCACAGGCTACCATCCCGGGCACACTGAAGCCACAGGCAGAACACGTATAAGTGGTTTTATTTTCAGAGATGGCTCTTCAGGAAGTCATTTTGAAGGAATGTATGTAAGTGGCTATGTGCAATTTGCAGGAGATGAGATACAGGATGTTACTTTAAAAAGGTTGCATGTTGACGGACATATTCGGCTTTACAGGATTATGGGTGATGCTTGTCAGCAATGCTCAAATATTACTGTCAGGGAATGTGTTTTTGATGAATTCAGTGGCAGATATTCCGATATTACGAACCTGAATTTGTTTAATAACATTTTTCAAAGAGTGTCATATGTTGATAATTCCAATGATGGTATAACTAATGTTGCATGGATAGCCAATAATATCATAATCAGGCAACATTATGATGTATTAAGATATACGTTTAACGCTCTTATTGAGAACAATATTTTTATTAGATATGGCTCTTATGGTTCTTTATTTTCTAATTATCACGGTAATAGATTTGAAAATAATGTTTTTAGCGAAAACCCCACCGGAAATGAGCAAAATACATGGATAAACAACTATGTTGATGTGGATGAAGAAGCGCTGTTTATTGAGTTTTCGCAAAATTATAGCTATGAAAGTAATTATCACCTGCAAGACCCTGCAAGCTACCATGGCAACACAGGCAACCAGGTGGGCATTTACGGCGGGCTTTATCCTTTCAAGGAAAACACTCGCCCTTCGAACCCGCAAATTCTAAGTAAAGACATCGAAAGCAGCACTGACGAAGAGGGCAATCTTGGCGTTGAGATTGAAGTGGAAGCACAGGATGAGTAAATTGTTTTGGAACAGTAAATATGTATAAAACTTTAAGAAATTCTCCAGGCATGATAGCTTTAGGTATTTAATGAATGGTAGATTTTGTGTTAAATAAGGTTCTTACTGCAACTAAAGAGGGGATGCATAACCCGGTGGATGGCCTTGCAAATCTAATGACAAACAAATGAAACAAATTATATTTATCATATTGGGATTTTTATTTTTTCAGCTCAGTGCTCAAAACTTAGTGGAACAATCCAGGTACTGGTTTAACAGCGATTATAGCGAGGCTGTTACGGCTGACCTGGTAACGCCCGCAGCTACCATTGTTTTCTCAGAAAATATTTCTGTGGAACACCTTTCCGGTGGGTTGCATACCTTTCACATACAGTTTCGGGATTCAGAGAATCATTGGAGCAGCACGCGGAGCAGCTTTTTTTACAAAACAGAGCCAGGACCAACCGGAAGCAATCTTGTTGAAGCCTATGAACTTTGGTTTAATGACAATTTTGAAGATGCCCTGGTGGTAGAGGTTGAAAATGCAGCTGTAATAAGTTTAAATGAAAGCTTTGATGCTGCCGGGATGACCAGTGGATTGCATACTTTCCATATTCGTTTCCGCGATAGCCAGGGCCTTTGGAGTAGCTCGCACAGTGCGTTTTTTTATAAGTTGCCAGAAGAACATGTAGCCGAAGCTGAAGTTTCGCAATTGCAATACTGGGTAAATAATGACTTTGACCAGGCTGTTTTGGTCGATGCCGGTAATCAACAATCGTTTACCCTGGATGATAATCTTGATTTTTCTGAGCTTCATAACGGGATACATACCTTGCACATTCGGTTCAGGGATAGCGCAGGGAAGTGGAGCAGTACACTCAGTAGCTTTTTCTATAAAGTTGGTGCGGAAGAAGTAGCAGGTACTCAAATAGTGGAATATCAATACTGGGTCAACAATGATTTCCAGGGAGCCGTTACTGCAAATGCCAGCAATGAGCAGACCTTTTTGCTGAGTGAGTACCTGGATTTTTCACAAATAAGTGATGGTTTGCATACCCTGCACATCCGATTCAGGGATGAGTCCAGCCGTTGGAGCTCAGTACACAGCAGCTATTTTTACAAGGTGCCGGTGAGTGAAGTTGCCGATAATAAGATAACAACCTATCGTTATTGGCTGAACGATGCGTGGCAGCAGGCTGCTCACGTGGAGTTGGAAGAAGCTGTCAACCCTTTTGAGTGGATTACTTTGCTTGAAATGAGGCAAGTGCCTGCGGGGGTTTATACCGTCCATTTTCAGTTTAAAGATGAGTATGGGCTATGGAGTAGTGTGTTAAGTGAGGAGTTTGAAAAACTTCTTCTGCCTTGGGCCGATTTTACGGTAAACGAAAATGAATTTTGCCATGAAGGCACGGTGTATTTCACCAATAACAGTGTGGATGCTGATACCTGGCATTGGGATTTTGGCGATGGGCAGGAGAGTGAAGCGTTTGAGCCGGAGCATTTTTATGGTGACCATGGAAGTTATACGGTAACACTCACAGCTTCTGATTTTGAAACCGGACTGGACCATGTTACTACTGCAATGATTGATATCTATCCTGCATATGAATTCACAGAAGAACATCAAATTTGTGAAGGAGATACATTTACCTGGCAAGGCAATGAGTACGATACCGCGGGGAACTACACGGCAGTGTATGAAACCATCCATGGCTGTGATAGTGTGTATGTGCTCAACCTTGCGGTAAGTCCTGCTTATGCATTTGAGGAGAACGAGGCCATTTGTGAGGGTGAAGTATACGAATGGCATGGTGATGCTTATACGGAGCAAGGAACTTATCATGCCCTATACCAAACCGGGCTTGGTTGCGATAGTATTTATACGCTTCACTTAACGGTAAACCCGGTTTATGAGATTGCAGAGCATCATGAGATATGTGCGGGTGAGGTTTTTGAATGGTTTGGTGAAGAATGCAGTGAGGCAGGGTACTATCACCATACAGAAGAGACACAGGCGGGCTGTGACAGTCTGTTTGTGCTTGACTTGACGGTGTTTTACGTGGATACGGCTGTTACGCTGGTGGAAAACACTTTGATAGCCCATGCCCAGGATGCTCTATTTCAGTGGGTGGATTGTTCCGATGGGCAGGAAATAACGGGTGAAACAGGGGCTGAGTTTACCCCCGGAGAAAGCGGTGAGTATGCCGTATGGGTCACCCAGGGTGAGTGCACAGCACTGTCCCAATGTGTGGAGGTGATGGTCACCTCCCTGGCAGACTATGATTTTTCATCAGGGATTCGGGTTTATCCCAACCCCGCTGATCGTTTTGTAAATATTATTTTAGAGGAGGAGGGGAAGGTCTTCTCTGTTTCCTTATATGACCTTAAGGGGCAGAGGATGTACCATCAAGAAGGACAAAAGGGTGAACTCTACCAATTGGAACTGGCCGGTATGGTGCCGGGCATCTACCTGCTTGAAGTCCGGCACAATGGCCAGGTCAGCAGGTTTAAGCTGGTCAGGGAGTAAACCCTCTTGTTGTTTTACTTGAAAAGCCGGTTTCTCCACCCTGTGGGTGATGAGAAACCGGCTTTTTTTTGCTTCAGAGGGTCGGTTTAGTTGATGTATATAGGTCCGTCGGGGCCCAGGGGAATACCCAGCCATATCCACAACATTAGGGCTGCAATCCATACAATACCCAATAATATGGTATAAGGTAGCATGGTTGAAATAATGGTACCAATACCATATCGCTCATCATACTTTTCAGCAAAGGTTACAATCAATGCGAAATAACTCATCATGGGTGTAACCAGGTTGGTGAGCGAGTCACCTATCCTGAATGCCGCCTGGGTTATTCCGGGGTGGTAAGCGTTGTCGAGCAGCATGAGCATGGGGATGAAAACCGGGGCAATAATGGCCCATTTGGCTGAGGCGCTGCCCATAAACAGGTTGATGAATGCTGCCAGTAGTACAAATGCACCAATGAGTAAGGGGCCTGTAAATCCAATGTCGGTTAGTCCTGAGGCTCCTTTAATGGCAATGATCAGGCCCAGATTGGAGTAGTTGAAAAAGTAAACGAACTGTGCTGCAAAAAACACCAGCACGATGTAGCCTCCCATGCCGCTCATGGATTTGATGATATGTTTCATCATATCCTTGTCGTTTTTAATGGTGCCCACAATAATACCGTAGACCAATGCAGGCAGGAAAAATAACAACAAGATCCCGATGATTATACCCGTAAAAAAGGGCGATCGGAGCACTCCTCCTGTCTCAGGATCTCTGAGGATACCATTTTCAGGAACCACGGTAAATGCCATGGCAACGATGAAAAGCAACACGGTGATACCGGCCCAGCGCAGTCCTTTGTTTTCTTGCGGGGTAAGCTGAACAATTTCAAAGCGTTCAGCGGTGCCTTCATATTTGCCCAGGCGAGGTTCTACAATCCTTTCTGTTACCCATGTACCCACAATCAAAACAATAAAGCTGGAGGCAATCATAAAGTAATAGTTTACTGCAGGATTCACCACAATTTCCGGGTCAATAATCTGGGCTGCACTTTCAGAAATACCCGCCAGGATGGGGTCGATAGAGCCAATAAAAAAGTTGGCGCCAAAGCCTCCGCTCACCCCGCAAAAGGCTGCTGCCAGCCCCGCCATGGGGTGTCGGCCCAAAGCATGAAAAATCATTGCACCCAATGGAATGAGGATAACATAACCAGCCTCTACGGCCAAACCCGAAATAATACCTGCCAATACGATGGCCGCTGTAATAAATCTGCTGGGGGCATTTAGCACCAATGCACGTATCATGACCGAGAACAGACCTGTGCCTTCGGCCAGGCCAATACCAATCATTACCACCAGTACATACCCCAGTGGGGGGAATTTCAGGAAGTTATCCAGTAAGTTGGTGTACATCCAGCGAAACCCATCGCCACTGATGAGGTTGTTTACCGTTACAAGGTTGCCATCTGCCGGGTTAACGGCTGATGCTCCCAATGAATACATTAACCATGAGAGCAGGGCTACAATCACGGCAAGCCCGCCAAAAATGGTCGCCGGGTGGGGAAGTTTGTTTCCTACTATTTCTATTACATCCAGGGCCCTGGTAAAAAATCTTTTGGAGTGGTGTTTTGTCTTAGATAAAAAATTTCCCATAATAGTTGTTTGTATACTGGTTTGAAAAAAATCTGTTGGTATTTACAAAGCTATTGATACATGGAACTTTGGCAGCGACAAAGATAGGATTTTTGATCAAACCTGAGGCTGATAATCCCTTAATATTGCTCATCTGCTTTGAAGTGATGGATCCGCTAAAGCCAGGCTTCCCGGGTTTGGTTATCATCGTGGAAAACGGTGAATGGAAAGCGGGAGAGTGGTCAGGCCGGTGGCTGACAGACAGCTTTGGGGTAGGGTATGTGCCGGGTGAGTTTTTAATTGACCCATTCAGGTGCAAAACAATGGTCTAAAAGCGTTGTGGCAACAAAAGCTATTGTTTGGAAAGATAATAACATAATGAATAACAATAATAATGAGAAGCCATTCAATTGAGTTAGTATTTTGTTTTGATGGTTTAAAGAGTGGGTGTTGTTATACAAATGCCTTTCACTCACCTTTCCCCAAAAGACTACCATGTGGTATCCAACCTTGCCGATGCCATGTTTTTCGCCGTGTTAAACAAGCGGGCCGGGGCATAGGCCGCAAATCCGGTCGGAAAACTTTCCAGCGCCTCATAGAAGAAGGAGTAAAAAATCCTCAACTCTATACAATACGTTTACCTGGATAAGGGCATCCGCCTTACCTGATGATTCGCAGATCCACAAAAATCCGGGGGCGAAATGGTCTTCGGGTTTTTTTAATCCGAAAAAAAAAAAAAAAAATGCGTATATTT
>SLQX01000250.1 GCA_007131245.1 Bacteroidales bacterium | reverse complement strand
TGGTTCCCTGCGCAATAATAGACCCATTTCCCGCAATGTATTTGATGGGAGAAGAAAAAGTATCCATTAACATTATGGAAGTAATAAATCCCTGTGTATTGGGCTGTTGACTGCGGTTTGTAAGCAGGGGCAGTTTCAATTATCCTTACTTACACCTCTCCGATGTCCATATAGTGTCTTCTTTACCATGGTCTTTGGCAATTTTTCTTGCCAAAACAAAAAGGTAATCAGACAGGCGATTTACATAACGGATAATGATTTCATCCACAGGAGCCTGCTCCGCAAGTGATATGATAATTCGCTCAGCTCTTCTGCAAACACACCTGGCAATATGAGTATAGGATACAGTGGTGTGTCCTCCTGGCAGAATAAAATGATTCAAGGTTGGTAAATCCTCGTTCATGGTATCCATTTCTTTCTCTAGCTGGGTAATATCAGTTTCTTTCAGGCAGGGAAGCTTGACTTCATGATTGGTTTCATCTTTAGCAAGCAAAGATTCGGCAATAAACAAATTTTCCTGTATTTGGAGCAAAACGGTTTTATAATGTGGGTCAATATCCTGATCGCGAATCAAGCCTACGTGGGCGTTAAGTTCGTCAACGGTGCCATAGGCCTCAATTCTGATGTGATTTTTGGCTACCCGCTTGCCTCCTATTAGCGAAGTTTCTCCTTTGTCACCTGTCCTGGTGTAAATTTTCCATTCATCCATGGGTGTAGTCATTTTTATGATCTGCCGCATTTGGCCGGCAAGGCGAATTTATAAAAGTACTTTTGAAAAAATCTCTTGCTAAATACTCTCAAAATAACAAAAGACCTGAAAGGATGTTTTGCAGGAAAGAGAAAATTCTGCCGGGCTTGATGGTGAAACTTTAAACTACTATTCCGTTTCTTGTTTTAAGGCATGTTGGTCAATTTTTGTGGGGTGGTCATTGATTTCATCCGACTCCACATTCCCATCAAGCAGTTTGATAATGCGGTGTGCATGTTTGGCAATAGCTTCCTCGTGGGTAACCAGGATAATGGTATTTCCTGCCTGGTGTATTTGCTGAAAAAGGCCCATTATCTCGATGGATGTTTTTGAGTCGAGGTTCCCGGTGGGCTCATCGGCCAGGATGATGGATGGATTATTGACAAGTGCCCTTGCCACCGCTACTCTTTGTCGCTGTCCTCCGGAGAGCTCATTGGGCTTATGGCTTACCCTGTCTGACAGACCCACCTGATCCAGTACTTTCAGAGCCTGTTGCTGACGGTTTCCCTTGTTAATGCCTGAGTAAATAAGCGGTAGGGCTACATTGTCGAGAGCGGTGGAGCGGGGCAGCAGGTTAAAGGTTTGAAAAACAAAACCAATCTCTTTGTTTCTGACTTCTGCCAGCTCATTGTCAACCTGTTTGCTCACATCTTTGCCGTTGAGGTAATAACTTCCCGCTGTGGGGCTGTCCAGGCATCCTAATATGTTCATCAGGGTTGATTTGCCGGAGCCAGAAGGCCCCATAAGTGCCACATACTCATTTTTATATATGGAGATGGAGACCGATCTTAGTGCTTTGACCACTTCGGTACCCACCCTGTAATGTTTGCTTAACGATTCTATCTTTATCAATTCTTCCTTCATAGAGGTGATTTTTATAAATTATTACCGCATTTGTCTTAACAAAACCGTTCCGGTTTTAGCTTGGTTTCATCCCTGTTTGTGTTTTATGCCCGGACTTTGAAAACTGCATGGTTTCACTGTTTGTCACAAAACAAAGATAAGTTTTGTATTTTAAAACCTGATCAAAAAATTTTCTTTGCTCAAAGCAGGATTGATAAATACCAGCCCCATGGTCAGCATCTCCAGGGTCATGGTTACATTGGCTTTTTTTTGAATCTCTTTCCATGCCTTGTACATAGAGCCAGACCATCGTATGTCATCAATAATGAAAACTCCATTGGGATGGAGGTGTTTCTCAAGTAAGGAAACATATTTTTTCACATACTCACCCCGGTGATTACCGTCGATATAAATCATGTCATATTTTTTTCCTGGTGGGATGGCAGGTAAAACATCGTCAAATAATCCGGTATGGGATACAATTATATGGTTGAGATGGTTTTTCCCAAAACCCGTTTGTGCTAATTGAGCGATTTTTGCAACTCCTTCGATGGTTTCTATTTTTGACTTCGGATTGGCCAGGGCCATATAGGATGAGGTTATTCCGAAGCTTGTTCCAAGCTCCAGGATGGATCGGTGGTCAAAATAGCGAATCATCCTGTGAAATAGCCGGCAGTATTTGGGTTTTTGAAGGGATTTAGCTGCTAAATGTTTTATTTTGATTGTTTGGGGTGATGCGACCGGGCTTGGTTGTATCCCCGGTGTCCTGGTGCCAGCACCAGGGTCTGTATAGGTAATGGTTTCAGAGTTTTTAAGCAAAGAATTCCGGTATTGTTCTACAGGATGAAAAACAGCAGGGTTCTCATCAGGTGCAAATATGCACTCATTGAGAAATTTGTAGAGAAAAGGGCTATGGATACCGTGAAGCCTCTTCGCCTCGAAAAACCACTGAAAATAGGATCCAATCAACTGTGCAGGAATCATGTAAAAGTAATTTGTTGAACATTAGGGCCCGATTTTACCAAAGCAGGTAAAAATAAAGCACTGCCACCCGTATTGACAAACTTCTGCTTTTGGATTCTTTCGCTTAAAATGAGCCCTGCTTGTATTGTTTTAACACCCAAGACTGGTGCTGCCTAATGACTTGCTGAACAGGTGGCAGGAGAATGAAGCGTTTTTAAATATTAGTTGTGTCTGTGGTGCATAAAATTACACAAAAGCCGGCAGGGTAAAGGAGATTTTTTGTCCATTATTTTTTTGAAGGCTGATTGTTGTTTTTAACTTTTGCTTCTGATGAAACTTGCATGATTAAGCTTTAAACACACACGAGGATGATTATTTGGAAAACAAAATGAAATTCAGTAACCAAAATGAAGATCTACGAACACGGATAACACGGATCGAACGGATTCACACGGATTTTTTCTATCAGCGATTATCCGCAAAATCCGCGTAATCCGCGTTCTGATAACAACATCGATAAAATTATAAACAGATGAATTCTAATATTTCATCCCTGCTGTATGAGTGAGAATAGCTAATGACACTGCTTAACTGTGAAAGATTTGAGATGTTTTATGGCTTAAAAGAAGCAAGTCCTTTTCTTCTATCTGCCCGGGGGGAAAATGAAAGGTGTATCCTGGAACCTGTAACTTCATTCCCGGATGCTAAACTTAACTAAAGTTTTGCAGTCGACTATATACTGATATGAAGCAAGTTAAATCACTGTGTTTATAAGTTGCTGTTTTTCAACCTTCTAAATAAGTAAAAATCTTTAGTAAACTTAAAAAACGGTGTGGTAAGCAAAAGCTGCCGGCCATAAAATATTAACACTTTTAAGCTACTTTAATGTAAAGAAAACAGCGGCATTGAAAATGATAAAAGTTGCCTGCAAAAACGGATTGAGAAATGTAGTATTGGAAAATGGTCTTTAAAAGCAGGATAAGTTTATCTTAAGGT
Source organism: Bacteroidales bacterium (assembly GCA_007131245.1). GTDB lineage: Bacteria > Bacteroidota > Bacteroidia > Bacteroidales > UBA7960 > SKVR01. The sequence continues at coordinate 23,289 of SLQX01000250.1, read as the reverse complement.
TGAAGCGGGTCGATTTTTTTTATTATTTTGCGTTTTGTTTTTGGATTATTAGAGTGTACCTTTTGACTTGAAGCAAAAATGGGCCTGCTGCTTGCATGGTGGTTTTTTGAGGCATGTTATGATAAAAAAGCAAATAAATCCACAACCAAATGTGCAGGTATTTTTAATATTTTTTAAACAAATCATATTACCTTTGAAGTATAAATCAAACCAAAAATAAAATGAAAAAAGTATTACTGGCTCTAACTATTGTATTATCAAGTGTGGCGACTACTTTGTTTGCCCAAAACACCGATACGGTTCGAATTGGTGATCAGGAGGCAATGCTTGCTGAAAGGCTATATAATGAAGGTATTGCTTTGTATGAGGAGGGGGATTTTGCGCAGGCTGCAGGGAAATTTGATGAAGCCATCTCTATCCGGGAGGATTTTTACCAGGCTTACTACAACCGGGGGGTTGTAACGGCAGCCAAAGGTGATTACAGGCAGGCCATTGCTGATTACAATATTGCCATTTCGGGTGAGCCCGGGTTTTCCATGGCATATTTTTCAAGAGGTCTGGCCAGGGCTGAGATGGGGCGTCCGGCAGAAGCCATAGAAGATTACACCCAGGCCATTAACTATGATGTACAAAACTACCTGGCCCACTACTATCGTGGCATCCTTCACTACGAAAATGGAAGGTATGGTGATGCCATCAATGATTTTACAGATGCCATCAGCATTAATGCCGGCTTTGCTTACGCTTACAACGATCGTGGAAGTGCCCAGCGGATGCAGGGGGATTTACAGGCGGCTGCCTCAGATTACCAGCAGGCCTTGTTGCTGGATAACACCCTCTATTTTGTTTACAACAACCTTGGGAGTGTTAGAATACAGCAGGAGAACAACCGGGAAGCCATTGAGTTGTTTTCAACGGCTATAAGGTTGTCGCCTGATTATTACAAAGCGCTTAAAAACAGGTCTTTAGCCTATAAAAAAATGGGGGATTATGAAAGCGCCCTTACTGACATAAATCATGTAATAGAGGCTGATGAAGACAATGCCACTGCCTTTAATATCAGGGGTACGATTCATTACCGGATGCAGAATTATCAAAAAGCGGTGGATGATCACTCACGCGCCATAGAGCACGACCCGGAATTTGGAGCGGCCTACCTGAACAGGGGGATTGCCAAAGAGATGCTTCGTGATCAAAGAGGAGCAATCAATGATTGGGAAAAAGCTCTGGAAATGGGACTCACACAGGCCCGTGAATACATTGATTCATCCAACAGGTAATTAAATAGTGCATGAGATTAATAAAACAAATTCACCATGAACGCTACCAACCATAAAAAAAAGAATTCTATGAAAGTAAGTGTGCTATTTTCAGGCAGTATAACAACTGCCCTGATATTTGCTTTTATCCTGTCGTCTTTTATCCTGGCTCCCACATATACTGTAGCACAGAGTAAAGAATTTACCCGCGCCTACTTTCCGGACGACAGAAGCGCACTTCGTGAAGCCCGAAGAAACTTGCGGGAAGGCGAAAAACTCTATGAAGAGGGCTGGGGTAACCTGGAAAAGGCCTTGGACTATTTTTTGAGAGCCCATGAATTTAACCCCGATAATGCCATGCTTAACAAACGCATTGGGGAGTGTTACCTGTATATTGCCGAACCTGAAACAGCGGTGAAATTTTTGGAGAGAGCTGCTGATTTGAATGTGGCCAGCCTGGAGGTTTATTTTCTGTTGGGTGAGGCATTTCGTAACAGTTATCAGTTTGAGAAAGCCCTGGATCAATACAACTTTTATCGCCAGAGCCTTTCACCCCAGGAAGCCATACAACAAAGGGAGCGTATTGAGCGTGCCATTGCACAAACGAACAATGCAATAGAAAAGGTCGAAAACCCGGTAAGAGTATTCATTGACAAATTGGGACCCGCCATAAATTCAGAATATGATGATTCCAGTCCCATTCTTTCGCCCGATGGCAATACCATGTATTTTACCAGTAGACGTCCCTTTGGCAGACGACCTCGCCAGGACAGGGTAGATCACAAGTATTACGAAAATGTGTTTTACTCTCAGCACAGAGGACGTGAATGGACTCCTGCACAAGCTGTTGAGGGACGGGTAAACAGTAGAAGGTCACATGAAGCAACGGCTGGTATTTCGCCGGATGGACGTGCATTGTACATCTACCAAAGTGGACGCAGGGGAAGCCAACTAATGGAAACGCAATCTGACAATGGTGACTGGTCAAGGCTCAGGCGCCTCTCCAGGACGATCACCGAAAGAGATTACCAGGAGACCAGTGTGGTGTTTACCTCGGATGGCAGGACCATGTACTTCATTAGCGACAAACCCGGTGGATTTGGTGGGAAGGATATCTGGACCTCCACCCTGGATGACCGTGACAGATGGACAGAGCCTGTAAACCTGGGAGGTACTGTTAATACACCTTACGACGAGGAGAGCTTGTTTCTTGCTTCCGATGATAAAACCCTGTATTTTAGTTCAGAGGGGCATAACTCAATGGGTGGCTTTGACATCTTTAAAACAGTTTACAGAAACGGACGCTGGACCGAACCTGAAAACCTGGGATACCCCGTCAACACACCCGGAGATGATCTTTATTTTGTGCTGGCTCCGGATGAGCAAACCGCTTATTATTCTTCCAAAAAGCCGGGGGGCTCGGGTTCAAGTGATATTTATGAGATAACCTTTCTGGGGCCCGAAAAACCCCTTGAAGTGCCCGCTGTTGCTGATTTTATAGCTGATAAGGCAAAGCCTTTGAACCCGAACCTGATGGAACGGGAGGTAGAAGTAGTTACCGTGCCCATGACCATTTTACGGGGCAGAATCCTGGATGACAACGAAGATGAACCCCTTGAGGCCTCTTTGGAGCTTTATGACAATGAAACTGAGGAGTTGCTCGCCGAATTTACTTCCAATGAAAATACTGGTGAGTATGTAATCTCTTTACCGGGAGGAAAAAATTACGGTATTTCTGTCCGGGCTGAGGATTACCTTTTCCATAGTGAGAACATCGATATCAGTGAATCCACCGTGTCCCGCGAAATAATCAATGATATCCGTTTGAAAAAAGTGGAAGTAGGGGAGAGTATTGTTCTTAACAATATCTTTTTTGATACGGGGGAAGCTACACTCCGCCCTGAATCATATGCTGAGCTTGGCATTCTTTACTCCATGATGACCGATAATCCTTCGCTAAAAATTGAAATTTCCGGACATACCGACAATGTAGGATCGGCCGTATTGAATCAGCGACTTTCTGAAGAGCGGGCCCGGGCCGTTGTGGACTTTTTAGTAGAACGGGGAGTTGATCCCGATCGGTTAACTTACAAAGGGTATGGTTTTGAACGACCCATTGCATCCAATGAAACAGCCGAAGGTAGACAGCAAAACAGACGGACAGAATTTGAAATTGTGGAAAAGTAAAATAGTTGCTTGGCTAACAAAAAAAAGAGGCTGTCCATACCGGACAGCCTCTTCTTGTAACATGCCTTAAGAAATTTCAATTTGTTTAGGCGGTTTTTGCTTGGCCTCTTCCTTTTTGGGAATGCTAATCTGCAAAATGCCTTCTTTGTAGTTGGCTTTGATCTTATCTGCCTCTACACTTTCAGGCAGTGTGAATGTACGCTTGAAACTAGCATACCCAAATTCTCTGCGAACGAACCTGCCATCTTCTTTGTCTTCATTCTTAAACTCCTTTTCAGAAGAGATGGTAAGCAGGTTGTTGTCAAGGTCGATTTTAAAATCTTTTTTCTGCATACCCGGAGCAGCCACCTCGATGGCATAATTATCCGGATTTTCTACCACGTTAACCGCCGGAACACTCATGGAGTGCTTGTCTTCAAAAAGACCGGTGTTGGTCAAATCTTTTCCGAAAAATTCATCCAGTAACGCGGGCATGTTAAAACGATTTCTTAATTCTGGTAACATAATACAACCCTCCTTTTATTTTTGGTTAGACATAATTATTTTTAAGATCATTTGCTTTTAATTGATTTCAGCCTAAAAAGATCAAATCAAATGCCACATTGAAATTTCTGAAAATCCGGCAGTAACTTGCAATTAATAGCGTCAAAATGACGCTTATTTTGCGATCTGCATGACATTGTGGCGTTTTTTTGCTTTGTATCCGGATAAGATTTGACGGATTTTTTTTATAATTTGTAAACAAATATTCGTGTCCTTGTGTTATTAAATGGAATATACGTCTAATTGTGAAAAAAATATAACAAATAGCGCATCCGGGTTCTCCGGATCTTTTTTTATCAAACAGATATTCGCATGACTACAGGATTGTTTCTGCTTATCTTGCTGCTGGTTGCTGCCATAGCACCTTTCCTACGAAAATACTTAAAACACCAGGCCGGATGGATTTATGCTCTGTGGCCTTTCGCCGGCTTTCTTTATTACCTGAGCCTGTTACCTGTTATCCAGCAAGGTGAAATATTAATAGAATCCTATGAATGGATACCGGTGCTGGGTTTATCCTTTACCTTTTATGTAGATGGTTTATCGGTCCTTTTCAGCTTGCTGGTTCTGGGGATTGGAACATTTATACTGGTTTATGCCGGTTATTACATGCGTCCATACCCCATGAAGGGCAGATTTTTGGGCTACCTTTTGCTTTTTATGACAGCTATGCAAGGCATAGTAGTGTCAGGTAACCTGATTACCATGTTTGTTTTCTGGGAACTCACTAGCATCAGCTCCTATCTTTTGATAGGCTATTACCATGAAAAGCCTGAGGCGCGTGCTTCGGCCCTACAGGCTTTGCTAATAACGGGTTTTGGTGGTTTGGCACTGCTTGGAGGTTTTGTGTTGCTGGCTATTCCTTATGACAGCTACGAGCTTACCACTCTTCTGTCCGATGGTGATGTAATCAAAAACCATTATCTGTATATCCCGGCGCTTATTCTGATACTCATAGGTGCCTTTACCAAATCGGCCCAGTTTCCTTTCCATTTTTGGCTTCCTGGAGCTATGACGGCCCCCTCTCCTGTGAGTGCTTACCTGCATTCGGCCACCATGGTAAAAGCAGGAGTGTTTTTGCTGGCAAGACTCAATCCGGTTTTGGGTGGCACCGAAGTGTGGAGCTATTCTTTGACCATTGTTGGGGTGACAACCATGTTTGTGGGAGCATGGCTAAGTGTTACCCAGGTTGATCTCAAACGGATACTTGCCTATACCACAGTAAGTGCCCTGGGAACCCTTGTACTGCTTATAGGTACTGGAACAGAATATGCCATTAATGCCGCCATCGTTTTTCTGCTGGTGCATGCCCTGTACAAAGGAACTTTGTTTATGATGGCCGGAAACATTGAAAAGAAAACAGGTACCCGGGATATTCGTTATCTTGGCGGGCTTTTTAAGTATATGCCCTTTGCAGCAATTATTATGATTCTTGCGCTTGTGTCGATGGCAGGGGTACCTCCCATGCTTGGTTTTTTGGGTAAGGAACTGATTTATGAGGCCAGTGTGGCTGCACCCAAAGCACACCTCTTTATTCTTACCCTGGGTTTTTTGACCAATGTGATACTGGTGTTTCTTTCTTTGCGACTGGCCATTGATATTTTTTGGGGCAAAGAGCCTGTCTATGATAAAAAGCCCCAGGAGCCAAGCCTCTCGCTAATTTTGGGCCCCTTTCTAATGGTATTGGCAAGTTTTGTGCTAGGGCTATTACCCTCTGCCATGGCCGGCCCTCTGACCTCCAAGGCCATTACTGCTATCAGTCCCCTCCACGATGCCATTATACTAAAGTTGTGGCATGGTTTTAATATTGTGTTGGCCCTGAGTGTCCTAACTTTGCTAAGCGGTTACCTGGTCTTCCGTTACCGGCATCAGCTTCTGCCGGCCATTGACCGTTTCAATATCCGGTATTTTCGCAGGGAGTTCACACGGGTGTTTTTCAGTATGATAGATGCATTTCTGGTTTTTACTAAGTTGAAAACCAGGGCGCTACAACATGGATATCACCGCTTTTATCTGATGACCCTTTTTGTGGTAGCTTCGGTAATGGTTTGGGTGATGATATGGAGAGCTGACCCTATCATTCTGGAGTTGAATTTTTCCGATATGCCCATCAATCTCATTGCAGTTGTAGTGTTGATTATTGCGGCCACCCTTTCTGCTGTTGTTTCCAACTCCAGGGTAGTAGCTCTGATATGTATGGGGGTCATTGGTTTTGGAATTACTATCATTTTTATTGCCTACAGTGGTGTAGACCTTGCCATTACCATGATTATGGTTGAAACATTGATGATTATCCTGGCCATGGCGGTGGTTTATCACCTTCCCAAGTATCAGAACTTCTCTTCCACCGGTGCCCGAATGCGTGATGCTCTTGTAGCTACCTTGGTGGGGACCTTTTTTATGGTGCTTGTATTGCAGGCCGGGACGTCTACTTTGGATGCTCCCATTTCTGCATATTACAAGGAAGCAAGTTATTCGCTGGCCTTTGGACGCAATATTGTGAATGTAATTCTTGTAGATTTCAGGGCCCTGGATACTTTGGGAGAAATCACCGTAATTTCTATAGCCGCCCTAGGTATATATGCCATGATAAAACTGACCAAAAAAACAAACTAAAGCAATATGGAATCAATAATTTTACAAATTGCTGCACGTCACCTGCGTCCTTTGCTGATAGTCCTTTCATTAGTAGTGCTTTATCGCGGGCACAATGAGCCAGGTGGAGGGTTTATCGGGGGACTGATGTTTGGTGCAGCCTACATTCTTTATGCCATGGCTTTCGGGGTGGCTAAAACCCAGGAAAGCACCTTTTTTAACCCCATTAACCTGACAGCTTTAGGTTTGCTGATTGCTGTTGTCAGTGGGTTGCCTGCACTATTGCTGGGTGATAGCTTTATGACCGGAGCCTGGTACACCTTCTTTAAGCAAACTGCTTTTGAGCTTAAGCTGGGTACCCCCCTTATTTTTGATGTGGGGGTCTATTTTGCTGTTGCCGGGATGTTGATGTTAGTTATGTTTTCAATAATGGAGGAATAATATATGCTTTTTCTATTTGCTATTATGATAGGTGTTTTGTACGGTGCTGCGGTTTATTTGCTGCTTCGGCGCAATATATTTAAACTGGTACTGGGGCTTATCTTCCTGGGGCATGCCACCAATATGTTGTTGTTTGTAGCCGGTGGTCTCACCAATGGTAAACCAGCCTTTATACGGGGGTTGCAGGGCGAAACCGTGGGGATGTCCGACCCTCTTCCACAGGCGTTAATCCTTACAGCCATTGTTATTGGGTTAGGGGTAACCGCTTTTGCTCTGACCCTTGTGTACCGATTTTATAAAGTGACAAAAACTGTAGATTTCGACCAACTCTCAGAAAACGAATAATTATGATACTGGTATTACCGATTATCTTGCCCTTGCTCATCATGGTGGTGTTGATTTTTACCCGCCGGTGGTTGTTTTTTCAGCAGGCATTCAGCATCCTGGCCAGTGTAGTGCTTATGTGGGTAGGCTTTCTTATCCTGATGGATGTTCAGCAAAACGGCATTAAGGCCGTTCAACCCGGTTCCTGGGATGCCCCCTTTGGCATTACACTGGTGGCTGACCTTTTTTCTGCCATCATGATGGTAACTGCTTCCTTTGTTGCCGTGGTGGTAATGATTTTTTCGCCCGGCTTTATTGACAAAGAAAGACAAACGGCAGGTTACTATCCGCTGGTATTCGGTCTTTTGATGGGGGTTAATGGAGCATTCTTTACCGGTGACCTTTTCAATCTTTATGTATGGTATGAAGTGATGCTTACTTCTTCCTTTGTGCTGATTGCCCTCGGGGGAAGCGCTGAACAGTTAAGGGGTTCTATCAAATACGTTACCATCAATTTTGTGGCCTCTATCTTTTTTGTCAGTGCCATAGGTATTCTTTACGGACAAGCCGGTACGCTTAACATGGCCGATTTGGCTGATAAGATGCGTAGCTGGGATGAGCATACTTATGTCAACAGTGCCCTGATGCTGTTTTTCATTGCTTTTAGTGTAAAATCAGCACTGGTGCCGTTCTTTTTCTGGCTGCCCGCTTCTTATCATACACCCCCGGTGGCCATCACAGCTTTGTTTGCAGGAACACTCACCAAGGTGGGGGTTTATACCATGTTTCGGTTTTATAGTCTGTTTGTGGTGTATGATCAAATGTTCTGGACCCTCTTTATTCTCACCCTGGCTGGCCTGACCATGTTTATTGGTGTGTTGATGGCTGCATCACAGTTCGATATCCGAAAAATTCTATCTTTTCATATTATCAGCCAGGTGGGGTATATGATTATGGGGCTTGGGATTTTTACCGTTTCGGGTATTGCGGGAGCTATCTATTTTACCATACACAATATGCTCTCCAAAACGAACACTTTTCTGGCAGGGGGGCTGGTTTACCAACGATCAGGGAGTTATGATCTGAAATATTTGGGAGGGCTCTACAAAGCCAAGCCATTACTGGCTCTGTTGTTTTTTATTCCTGCCATGTCTCTTGCGGGGATTCCTCCACTTCCCGGATTCTTTGGTAAGTTTTTCCTGATAAAGGGAGGGTTTGAGGCACAGCAGTACTTTATCACGGCAGTGGCTATCCTCACGGGTTTGTTTACCCTGTTTTCAATGGTGAAAATCTGGAATGAAGCCTACTGGAAAAAGGAACCTGAGGATGTGAAGAGTAGAGGAAAAGTACATCCTGCAACCATAATGGCTACTTCATTGTTGGCACTGGCTGTAATTTTGCTGGGAATATTTGTCGGACCCGTTATGGAGTTGAGTATGCAAGCTGGTGAGCAAATTGTGAATCCGCAAATGTATATCAGTGCAGTGCTGGGAAAATAAAAACACGATTTAAAATCCATTTTTTCGCCGAAGCAACCCAAGTAAAAAGGTATTGAAATTATTGAGAGATGAAAAAACTTTTAGACATCATTGTAAGAATCTTCAGATTTATATTTTTTATTTTTTACTACCTGAAGGAGCTGGTATTGTCAAGCCTGTTTATTGCCTATGATATTATAACTCCTAAAGATCTTATGAAGCCAGGTATTGTTGAGGTGCCGGTTGATCTAAAAAATGATACTGCCATCATTGCGTTTGCTAACCTCATATCCATGACACCAGGAAGTCTGAGCATGGATATGAACCCTGAAAAAACAAAAATCTACATCCATGCAATGTATTTGCACGATAAGCAGGAGTTTGTCGATAAAATCAAAAATGAGCTGGAGAAAAAAATTCATCAGATTTTTGAATAAGTTGAATAAAAGGAAAACCTGCTCCTCTGATAGTTTGGGGTAGTGCTAAGGATAAAAGCGGGGCTTACCCCAATCAACGGCACCATGATGATAAAATAGTGAGTGGTGCACATTGTGATTCTTTAAAGAAAATAGAATAAGAAAACCCAAAATCATGGAATTACAAACATCGCCTGTATTGACCTTTGCTATTTATTTCAGCTTTTTCAACCTGACCATCGGGTTGTTTATGGGGCTGTACAGATTGTTAACCGGACCAACCCTACCCGACAGGATTGTGGTGATGGATTTGGTGGCGTCCTTGTCCATCGGTCTGATTGTTGTTTATATCATAGCCACCGGTCAGACGGTATTTCTCAATGTGGCTGTGGCTATTGCACTGTTGGTGTTTATGGGTAATATCGCTTTTGCCAAATATTTAATCAGGAGGATAAAAAAATGATAGATTGGATTGCAGCATTTTTTCTTATAGCAGGTTCGTTGTTTATGCTTGTGGCAGCTATAGGTGTGGTGAAACTTTCGGATGTTTACATGCGCATGCATGCCATCACTAAGGCGGCATCCCTTGGAGCTATTCTGATGCTTGTTGCTGTTTCACTGCTTTATGTACAATGGATTGTATGGATTGAAGCTTTGATGGTGGTGGTTTTTGTGATTCTGACTGCGCCCATTGCTTCGCACATGATTGCCAAAGCGGCGCACAAAACCAACATGCCCAAAGGGCCCAACTATGTGATGGATGAACTGGAGGGTGTAGACACAGACATTCCTGATAAAGCGTAAAACTGATGCTGGTGCTAGTGTGATTTATTAAACCAGCTTCACCCAGCTAACGGTGCGGTCGTATATCAGGCCAACTTTCTCCAGCAAGTTGATGGATTGTCGGTTGTGGGGTTCCACATTCACAAATACCGGTTTTTTTTCAGCCCTTCGGGTAGTAATCAGGCAGCGAAACACTGCTTCTCCCACTCCCTGGCCCCGGTATTCGGGCAATACATTTAAGAAACCCAGCGAACTGTCATCATGGGTGAGACCCCAACCCACCAACTCATCATTGATCCATACCCCTGCAGAAATATCCTTTTGCAATCGCTCCTTTAGATACGACTCTGAGGTGAAGTCTTTGTAAGGAGAGTGCTGGTAAATATAGCTGGTGTGCGATCCATTGAGTGGCCTGCAATCTTTCTCTGTTGCTTCTGCTTCCACATCATCGGGAAGGTAATAGCGGTCGGTGGTGAGCTTCCATTCAATACGATGCATGGCTGTAAGTTGTGTGAGCATCCACTCTTCCACATTGGCAAAATAGAGGGTTTCAAAATTGAATTTCTCCAGCAGAACTTCAAAGTCTTTTTTGTTATTGACGGCCATGTAGGCCCACTTGTAATCGCTGGTGCCGATGAGGATAAATGATTGATTATATGTAAATGATTTTTCGAGTGCGTAATTTTCAAAAAATCCCAGCACCGGCATATTTTGCAGGGGGTTGTTTTTAAGCCTTTCCTGTAACTCCACTTGCATAATTGCTGTTTTGTGGTTTAAAAGTAAACTATTTGTAGTTGAAAATCAACATCCGACTTTAAAAATCGCTAAATCATTCATCCAGCACCTGGTGGATTTTTTCACACGCCTCTTCAACCTGTTGGTCGCTGATGTTTAGTGGCGGGGCAATACGCAGGCAGTGGGGGGCAAACAGGAACCAGTCGGTAACTACCCCTTTCTCAATCAAACGGTCTATGATGGCTTTGTTTTGCTCGAAGCTTTCAAACTCCAGGGCCAGCATCAACCCTTTTCCCCTGATTTTTTTGATTTTGGGATGGTGCAACCGTTTCCTGAAAAGTTCTTCCTGGCGGGCGGCATTCTCCCACAGGCGATTTTGTACGATAATTTCAAAGTTGGCTTTGGCGGCAGCAGCACACACAGCATTTCCGCCAAAGGTGGAGATATGACCCAGCACCGGGTTGTGGGTGAGGGCTTGCATGATGTGTTGTGAGCTGATAAATGCACCCAGGGGCATGCCGCCTCCCAACCCTTTGGCCAGGGTGATGATGTCGGGGAGTACATTGTAATGCTCAAAAGCCCAAAGCTTGCCACTGCGGCCGCATCCCGCCTGTATTTCATCCATTATAAGCAGTGCCCCGTTGGCTTTGCAGGCTTGCTGGAGTTGTTGCATAAAGGCAGGGGAGGGGATCACTGCCCCCGCTTCGCCCTGTATGGTTTCCACAATTACACAGGCGGTTTGTTCACTGATTTGAGAAAGACCATCCGGATTATTAAACTCCAGAAAGCGCACATCGGGCAACAGCGGTCGGAAAGCATTTTTCATCTCCTCATGGCCCATCACACTCAGCGAGCCGTGCGTGCTGCCATGATAGGCATTTGTAAAAGCAACGATTTCGCTGCGACCCGTGTAGCGTTTGGCCAGCTTCAAAGCTCCCTCCACCGCCTCGCTGCCCGAATTGACCAGGAAAACATTATTGAGGGTTTCAGGCAGGTAGCTGGTGAGCAGATGTGCCAACTCCACCTGGGGGCATTGCACAAACTCGCCATACACCATCAGATGCATGTAGGTTTCTGCCTGTTTTTTGACCGCTTCCACCACCTTGGGGTGATTGTGTCCCACATTGCTTACGGATATCCCTGATATCAGGTCCAGGTATTGTTTCCCACCGGGGCTGTACATGTACACACCCTGGGCGCGTTCTATTTCGATGGCGAGGGGAGCTTGTGACGTTTGCCCCAAAAAATTGTAAAAAAGCTGGCGGTTGTTCATGGTCGTTCTGTTTTGCTGTGAGGGTGCAAAATTAGGGAAAAATTCCGACTGACCCCGCTACTTCACAACGTGGTCTGACGACTTCCAGCTTGACCGACCACTAACCACGCTTCCACTTTCGAACTACTTAACTTCTCAACAATCCAACAATTCAACAATTTACCTTTTCCCGTCTTCCGTCTTTTCCTCCTTCGAGCTTCCTCCTTCGAGCTTCCACCTTCCAGTTTCTCCTGTTTATAATGCGATGAGTTTGGATTTGTAATAAAGCTGATTGGTGAAATTCCATGAAAATATTCCGGTGTTTGAGTAAAAAACTAACTGGTTTGCCGAGTTTGTTGGTAATTTATGAGTTGTTAATAAAGTAACATCCCGGATTTTTTATACTTTTGCGGCCTATGGAAGAATAACGCAATCTGTTTGGGTTTTTCTGCCGTTTCAATGGCCAAATTTGATTTTTTTTTTTATATTTTTGGCAAACCAAATAAAAATAAATCAATCGGTTAACAGTTTTCAACGACAAAACCTATTGATGTTGAAAGAAAGTGTTTTGTTGAAATACCCGGGGCACTTAGTCCTGTCAAAATTGATAAAAGCGTAAATAATAAAGTAAAAGTGTTCTTTTAACCTAATAACATTATGCAAACGAAACTTCAGGAACTGACCGAAAAGATTTACCAGGAAGGGGTAAATAAAGCCAATGAGGAAGCCGAAAAAATAGTGGCAGACGCCAAAAAGCAGGCCGAAGATATTGTGGCCAATGCAAAAAAAGATGCTGAAAATCAGCTGAAGAATGCTCAAAAAGAGGCTGATGAACTCAAGAAGAACTCCCTGAATGAGCTACAGCTGAGCGCCCGCCAAATGATTTCTGATGCTCAGCAAAAAATTGTAAAGCTTATTGAAACCCAGGTGATTGAACCCGAAGCCAAAGGTGCTTTTAAGGACATTGAGTTTACTCGCGATGTGGTGCTCACCCTGGTAAAAAACTGGAACCCCAAGGGAGATGAACCGGTGGATCTTAATATTTTACTTCCTAAAGAGAAACAACAGGATTTTGAAAAGTTCTTCAAAGGCAAAACCGGTGAACTTCTTAACCAGGGCGTGGAAATATCTTTTAGCGACAAGATAAAAGGTGGATTTAAGATCGGACCCAAAGAGGGTGGATATCTTATCAGCTTTACCGATGAAGATTTCGACAATTACTTCCGTGGCTACCTAAGGCCAAGACTTATTGAAATGCTGTACGAGAAGAAGTAATCTTAATTGTATCATCCGTCAAAAAATGAAATTCACGTGAAGCGAAATTATTATTGCCTTGTAGCAGGATTACAGGATATTACACTGGACATTCACAAACTTTCCACAGGACAGCTGGAGTTCAGGGAGGAGCTCAAAGATGAATTGCACCCCAATGATTATCAACTTGTAGAAACGTTATTTCTTCCTTATGACAATGAGAACTTGCTGAACATGCTGCAAAAGAACGAGGAGGAATTCAACCCAATGGGGGTTTATTCCCAGTCTGTGTTGGAGCAAAACATCAAAGAACCCACCGGGGAATTGCCCCAATACATGAACCGTTTTATCGAGGCCTACAAAAACAATGAGCCGGTTTTCCCCAATATGAGTTCAGAAAACCAGCTGGCAGCTTTGTTTTATGATTACGCTCTGTCGTTGAACGATGATTTTCTCTCCGGTTGGTTTAAATACAACCGTGATCTGAAAAACCTGCTCACCGCCCTAGTTTGCCGCAAATACGATATCCCTTACGAGTACCAGGTTATTGGTGACGATGATATTTCAGAAACCATTCGCAAAAGCCATGCACGTGATTTTGGCCTCACCGCCGAAATTCCTTATATGGATGATCTGATCAATATTGCCAAAAAAGATGATATCCAGGAAAGGGAGAAGGCCGTTGACCAGCTCAAATGGGCTTACCTGGATGAAGAAACCTTCTTTGAGTATTTTACCATCGATAAAATACTGGCCTTTTCCATCAAGCTGGGGATGATCGAAAGATGGCTGGCACTGGATCGTGAGCATGGCAGCCAGATGTTTAACGAATTACTCAATGAACTAAAATCTAGTTATAAACTACCAGAATCATTTACTGAAAAATAATTATATATGAACACAATAGGTAAGGTAACAGGAATTATTGCCAACCTTGTAGTCGTAGAAGTAGACGAGCGTGTTGCTCAAAACGAAATCTGTTTCATTAAGCACCAGGATACCCGTTTGATGGCTGAGGTCATAAAAATTATGGGGCGAAAGGTGTATGTACAGGTTTTTGAAAGCACACGTGGGTTGAAGGTTGGTGCAGAAGTAGAATTTGCCGGACATATGCTTGAGGTAACCCTCGGGCCGGGTCTGTTGTCGAAAAACTTTGACGGGCTGCAAAACGACCTGGATAAAATGACAGGTGTTTTCCTGAAAAGGGGTGAATACACCGATCCCCTGCAAAGCGAACAGGAATACGAATACAAGCCCCTGGCCTCAGAAGGCGAAAAAGTTTCAGCCGGTGACTGGCTGGGAGAAGTAAAAGAGAACTGGATTGCTCACAAAATTATGGTGCCCTTTGTTTTCAAAGGTGAATATACTGTTAAGAGCATCACCGGTGAAGGCAAATATACCATTCATGATACCATGGCTGTACTTACTGATAAAGATGGTAAGGATCACAAGGTAACCATGGTGCAAAAGTGGCCTGTTAAAGTACCTATCCGTGCTTACACTGAAAAGCCAAGACCGTTTAAAGTTTTGGAAACGGGTGTACGTGTATTTGACACGCTCAACCCCATCGCTGAGGGAGGTACTGGATTTATCCCCGGCCCATTCGGTTCGGGTAAAACGGTTTTGCAACATGCCCTTTCTAAGCAGGCAGAAGCTGACCTGGTAGTGATTGCTGCCTGCGGGGAGCGAGCCAATGAGGTGGTGGAAATTTTTACCGAATTCCCTGAGCTGGAAGACCCGCGCACCGGGCGTAAACTCATGGAACGTACTACCATTATCGCCAATACCTCCAACATGCCTGTTGCTGCGCGTGAGGCCTCTGTATACACAGCCATGACCATTTCTGAGTATTACCGCACCATGGGATTGAAAGTACTCTTGCTTGCAGACTCTACCTCACGCTGGGCACAGGCCCTGCGAGAGATGTCAAACCGGATGGAGGAACTTCCGGGGCCAGACGGATTCCCCATGGACCTGCCAGCTATCATCTCCAACTTCTATTCCAGAGCAGGTTATGTTTACCTCAACAATGAACAAACCGGTTCTATTACTTTTATTGGTACGGTATCACCCGCCGGGGGTAACCTCAAGGAGCCCGTTACCGAGTCTACCAAAAAGGCTGCACGCTGTTTCTATGCACTTTCGCAGCAAAGAGCTGACAGTAAGAGGTATCCTGCCATTGACCCCATTGAAAGTTACTCCAAGTACCTGGAGTATCCTGAAATTGTAGAGTACCTTAACAAAAATAATGGTGAAAACTGGACGGAGAACGTACATTTCATCAAAGATACTTTGCTCAGAAGTAAAGAGGTATATGAACAAATCAACATCCTGGGTGATGATGGTGTTCCCCTGGACTATCATATCACCTTCTGGAAAGGAGAAGTGGTTGACTTTGTTATTTCGCAGCAGGATGCCTTTGATAAGATCGACCAGCGATCTGATTTCAAGCGTCAAAAGTATATGCTAGATAAGGTTGTAAACCTGTTGAACTCAGATTTCAAATTTGAATCATTTGAAGAGGTGAACCCTTACTTTAAGAGAGTTATCAACCAGTTTAAGCAGATGAACTACTCGGTTTTTGAGTCAGACGAATTTAAGAATAACGAAAAAGAACTTGAAGTAATAATCCAAGAAAGAAAGGTAGCATAATGGAAAAGGATACAAAAGCATTTCAGCGCGTATATACCAAGCTGTTCCAGTTGACCAAGGCCACCGTTTCCCTGTATGCCTCCGGTATTGGTAACGAAGAGCTTGCAATTGTCGAGGGTCGTTTGGCCCAGGTAGTGAAAATTATGGGTGACGTGGTTACCCTTCAGGTGTTTGCAGGGACTGAAGGTATTGCCACCGATGCAGAGGTTATCTTCACCGGCAAGGCCCCTACATTAAAAGTGGGTGAAGATTTGGCGGGGCGTTTCTTTAACGCATATGGTGAGCCCATTGACGGAGGTGAAATCATGGGGGAAGAACGAGAAATAGGAGGCCCCAGTGTTAACCCGGTACGTCGTCAACAGCCTTCTGAGTTTATCGCCACGGGTATTGCAGGGATTGACCTTAATAACGCCCTGGTAACCGGTCAGAAAATTCCCTTCTTTGCCGACCCTGATCAGCCTTTCAACCAGGTAATGGCCTCAGTGGCATTGCGTGCCCAGGCCGATAAAATTATCCTTGGTGGGGTAGGACTTACCAACGATGATTACCTGTATTTTAAGCGGGTCTTTGATGATGCCGGAGCTCTTGACCGCATCGTAGGGTTTATCAACACCACCGAGCATCCCCCTGTGGAGAGGTTGCTTGTGCCCGACATGGCACTGAGTGCAGCCGAATATTATGCACACGAAAAAGGGCAAAAAGTTCTTGTGTTGCTCACCGACCTTACCTTGTATGCCGATGCTCTGAGTATTGTTTCTAACAGGATGGACCAGATTCCCTCAAAAGACAGTATGCCGGGGTCGCTCTATTCAGACCTGGCACGTCTGTATGAGAAAGCTGTGCAGTTCCCCGAGGGTGGTTCAATTACCATTATTGCGGTTACGACACTTTCAGGAGGTGATATTACACACGCTATTCCTGATAATACAGGTTATATCACCGAGGGGCAGTTGTTTTTGCGCAAAGACTCGGATATCGGTAAAGTAATTGTAGACCCCTTCCGCTCGTTGTCGCGACTCAAGCAGTTGGTTATTGGTAAGAAAACCCGGGAAGATCACCCGCAGGTGATGAATGCCGCCGTGCGTTTGTATGCCGATGCAGCCAATGCCAAAACCAAGCTTGAAAATGGGTTTGATCTTACCGACTATGATGAACGTACCCTGGAATTTGCCAAGGCTTATTCGGAAAAACTACTGGCCATAGATGTTAACGTGGAAGTTGAAGCCATGCTGGATACAGCTTATGAATTGTTCTCCAAATACTTTTCCCCGGTAGAAGTGGGGTTGAAGCAGGAGTTTGTGGATAAATTCTGGAAGAAGTAGGCAGTTTTTAGTTATTAGTTGATGATTAAAAGCTAAAGAAATCGTCACAACTGCCTCGTATTTTAAAAAGAAAATTGTATGGCTATAAAGTTTCAATATAATAAAACTTCTTTACAGCAACTCGAAAAGCAGCTCAAGATAAGGGAAAAGGCACTGCCTACTCTTAAAAACAAGGAAGCAGCTTTGAGGGTGGAGGTAAAGAAGGCCAAAACAGAAGCCGAAAAGCTGGATCAAAAACTCAGGAAAAAACTCCAGGATTATCAGGATGCAGTTGAAATGTGGGGGGAGTTTGACAATGATCTGGTTACTATTGAGGATGTGGATCTGTCAGTTAAAAAAATCGCAGGTGTGCGTACTCCGGTTTTGGAAGGCGTTATGTTTGATGTTAAAGAATTTAGTGTTTTCAATGAACCAAGTTGGTTTTTGGATGGGATTTCCATCAGTAAAGAACTGGCTAAGATTGCCATTGAAAGCCAGGTTTTCAATCAAAAGATGAAACTGCTGGAACATGCACGCCGCAAAACCACTCAAAAAGTGAATCTTTACGAGAAAGTGCAGATACCTGGTTTTCAGGATGCCATTCGAAAAATCAAACGGTTTATGGAGGATGAAGAAAACCTTTCCAAAGCTGCACAGAAAATTGTAAAATCCAGAATACAGGAATTGGAGGAAAGCGTATGATAGAGCCCATGGTAAAATATTCCTTCCTAATCTACCACAACGATTACAGGAAGTTTCTTTTGGATATGCGAAGACATGGTGTGCTTCATATTATTGAAAAAGAAAAGGATGTTCCTTCGGAGATCAGGGATAAGTTTGAGCATATCAAGGATGTTAAAGCTGTCATAAAGTATCTCTCTAAGAGAGAAGTTGAAAAAAGCAAACAAGATTGCCGTGTGCCAGGTTCTGAAGTTTTTGATACAGTAAAAAATGCGATGCAGAATCTGGAGCAGAAGCAGCAAAAGCTTAATGCCCTGAAGAAAGAACATGGTTTGATAAAACCCTGGGGTGATTTTTCCAGGCAAACCATTGAAAAGCTCAAAGAAAACCGAATCAAATTACGGTTTTATACCATTGCCACACGCAAGTTTGAAGAAAAATGGCTGTATGAATATCCCATAGAGGTGGTTTCCACTCATGCAGGACAAATTTATTTTGTTCTGGTTGAAAAAGGGTATCTCACTGAAGAGATTCCTGCGGAGGAGATGCGTCCGCCCGAAAGGCCCCTCTCTGAAATAGAGGCTGAGATCGACGAGCTTCAGTCTGAAATTCAAGAGCTCAACGCCTTGTTTGATAAGCATGCTGCCGAAAGTCTTCCTGCCATTGAAAGATATTATTTGCAGATGGTGGAAAGTGTTGAGTTTGACCAGGCTATTATGCACACCCGGCCCGAAGCAGAAGAAAAAGTTATGTTGCTTGAAGGTTGGGCACCTGTGAAGACACAGCACGAGTTGGATACGTACCTGGATCAAAAATCCATCGTGCATATCAAAGAAAAAGCAACCAAGGAAGATAAGGTGCCCATTGCACTGAAAAATAAGAAGTTTTCTAAAAAGTTTGAGATGCTGGGAGAGCTTTATTCATTGCCCAAGTACGGCGAAATGGATCTTACTCCCTTCTTTGCACCCTTTTACACCTTGTTTTTTGGATTCTGCCTGGGAGATGCCGGTTATGGTATCCTAATGGCCATTGCAGCTATGGTGGTTAAAAAGAAAGTAACCAAAGAGCTCAAGCAGGTGATGGGTCTGGTGTTTTATCTTGGAGTGTCTACCTTTTTCTTTGGCATTATCAGTGGCACTTTCTTTGGGATACCCTTGTATGAGACCTCGCTGCCTGTCTACTCAAGCTTAGCAGCTACCTTCGAAGCACAGGGCACCAATATTAACAACCTGTTGTTTTATTTGTCATTGGTGTTGGGTGGTATACAGATTTTATTCGGTATGTGCATTAAAGCTATCAACGAAACCCGGCAGTTTGGCTGGAAACAAGCGATAGGAACCATGGGGTGGATTGTTCTGCTGATGGGTTCTGTTATTACATTCCTTGTTGGCGAATTTACACCTGTGGAAGGTGCTGCTCTCACACCCGTTTGGTACTTGTTGCTGGGTGTTAGCGGTACCATGATTTTATTGCTCAACAATCTGACGCGCAATATCCTGATGAATTTCGGAATTGGCTTATGGGATACGTATAACATGATAACGGGTATATTGGGAGATCTACTTTCTTATATCCGATTGTTTGCTTTGGGTATTTCCAGCGCCATCCTGGGGTTTGTTTTCAACAGTCTTGCGGTATCAATGAGTGGTAACATCCCCGTGGTAAGTGTAATCATTATGGTGGTTATCCTGGTGATAGGCCACGGAATCAATTTATTTATGTCAGGCCTTGGGTCGTTTGTACACCCCTTGCGTCTTACTTTTGTTGAATTTTATAAAAATGCCGGTTTTACCGGTGGTGGTAAAAAATACAATCCATTTAAAAAATTAACCTAACGTTTTACTTAAATTAAATACTACATTATTATGGAACCTATTATTTTAGCTTACATTGGAATCGGATTGATGATAGGATTGGCCGGAATCGGCAGTGCTTTTGGAGTGTCTATGGGAGGAAATGCTTCGGTAGGTGCGTTGAAAAAGAATGATGAAGCATTTGGTAACTATTTGGTATTGAGTGCACTTCCAGGAACTCAGGGACTTTATGGGTTTATGGGATATTTTATCCTTGCTGATTTTCTCGTTCCCGGAATCACCTGGACAGCCGCTGCTGCAATTTTTGGTGCTGGTTTAGCGCTCGGTTTCGTAGGGTTACTTTCCGGTATCCGCCAGGGGCAGGTTTGTGCCAATGGTATTGCAGCCATAGGATCTGGATACAACGTATTTGGTAATACGCTTATTCTTGCTGTATTTCCCGAGCTTTATGCCATCGTTGCATTTGCCGCCACATTCCTTATCAGTGGTGCTTTGGGAGCCATGTAAAGCGTACCATATTTTATCATATTCAAAAAGCCATTTCTCTTTTCTACAAAAGGGAGGTGGCTTTTTTTGTGTAACAGCCTGGTATGAATGGCACCTATGCAAGGCTTTTTGAAACCCTTTTTGAGCAATTTCTCTACTTCTTTGTTGTACTTGATGGTGATAAGAAAAGAGAGGCTGGTTTTGCACACGTAATTATCCAGTGAAGTGTTCATACCTAAAAGTAGATGGCAGTGGAGAAATAGTATGGTAATTTGCAGTTTTGCTCTTATTTTCAGTTCTGCAGTGAGCATTATTCAGGATGATTGCTATTTTTTATATCAGGACTACTTAATCAACGATACTCAATTGAAAACTTTTAAACTATTTTATTATGCTTGATAAAACCTTGAGAATAATTGAAAATGTCAAATTCGGGTTGGTGTTTATTTATCTAACACTGGTGCACTTTGTTGCTATAGCCCAGGCACCTACACATGTTCCGAGAGACCGGCAGGAGCCTGTTGCGTTTTTTGAATCCTGGGAAAATATTGTTTTCTATATTGTTGTTCCCCTGGTCATTGTCATCCTCTATTTTTTGTGGAAAAAAGAGACTGCCAAAAAGAAAAAAAGGGAAGAGGAGGAGCGTAAATCAGAGTAATGTTGGAGGTCTATTGAAAAAGTAAAACATCTAATGTAACTATAGGATAATCACCAGATTTTTAGTAGACAGATAAGCTTTTACAATTAAAAACCCCCTTCCTGTAAGAGGGAGGGGGTTTTTTGATGAGCATGCAATAAAAGCATAGATAAAAAAAATGTATTAATCGTAACCGTTCATAAGTGCCTCTTGGTTACTGGGCTTTTTTCTTTCTGACACCCAGTGATGCGGTAATACGGTCGAGGATAATGGCCAGGATTACAACAGCCAGACCGGCTTCAAATCCTTGTCCAACCTGTAGTCTCTGAATTCCTCGCAATACATTTTCACCCAGACCACCTGCACCAATCATAGCGGCAATAACCACCATGGATAGTCCCAGCATGATAGATTGGTTAACCCCTGCCATGATAGTAGGTTTTGCCACAGGAACCTGGACTTTAATGAGTTTTTGCATATCCGTGGCACCGAAGGCATCAGCTGCCTCCACCAGTTCTTTGGGTACCTGGCGTATTCCCAGGTTGGTTAACCTGATGAGTGGCGGAAGGGCAAAAACAAAGGTTGCCACCACCCCCGGCACCAGACCTAAACCGAAGAACATCACGGCCGGAATCAGATATACAAAAGCTGGCATGGTTTGCATAAAGTCGAGTATAGGTCTGATTATGGCATCTACTTTTTCATTTTTTGCTGCCCATACTCCCAGAGGTAATCCCACAGCCACAACCAGTATTTCAGCTGTGAGCACAAGAGCCAGTGTTTGCACAAAAGCTACCCATAAGCCAATATTTTCGGTAATGAGCAGGCCGATAAAAGCAAGCAAACCGTTTTTCCAGCCTGCCATATACCAGGTGAGGCCTGCAATAAGTAGAATGAGTATGATGGGATGCAAAAACAGCATTCCGTCCTTCAGGTTGTCTACAATGAAATGGACAAAAGTGCTGAATCCTTCAAAGATAGGGCCAAGTTGCGTTTCAAGGTAATTAACTGCTTTGGTGACCCATCTGTCTAATGGTATACGAAAGTTAAACATATTATTTGTTTTAATTTATAACTATTAGCTTTGCTCGTTTTCATCAATGGGCTTATAAGACTCTGAAAGGGCTGCAATTACAGCTCCTTTTACAATAACACCCCTAAGCTTATTGTTCTGGTCTGTTACAGCAATGGGGCCAAATTCATGTTCCGTATAGAGGTTGATAACATCATTCAGGGGTGTATCTTCAGCCACAGTATCAGTTTGAATTACGAGTGAGTCATCAAAAGGAATGTTTTCCTTGTCTTTGTTTTTGTCGATATACTCAGCAAGATCCTTGGCTCTTATATAGCCTTTTATCCTACGTTGTGTATCCGTTAACAAAATACCGGTTAGTCCTTTTTTCCGGATTTTGCGTAAAATGGTTCTCGGACCGTCACCGGGAAATGCTGTATCTTCCACAGGCTGCATGATAGCCCCTGCTGTGAGCACTGCTGACCGGTTCATGTCTTCCACAAAGGCTTTTACATAATCATTGGCAGGTTTGGAAATGATCTCTTCAGCTGTGCCAATCTGAACGATCTTTCCGTCCTTCATGATGGCAATTCTGTTACCCAGCCGGAATGCCTCATCCAGGTCGTGGGTTACAAAAATGATGGTTTTTTGCATTTGTTCCTGCAACTCCAGTAATTCGTCCTGCATTTGGCGGCGAATGAGTGGGTCCAGGGCACTGAAGGCTTCATCCATCAGCATAACATCCGCATCAACAGCCAATCCTCTTGCCAGGCCTACTCTTTGCTGCATCCCCCCTGAAAGCTCTGAAGGGAAGCTGTTCGCATTGCCTTCAAGACCTACAATCTTGATTACTTCCATGGCTTTTTTGCGGCGTTTCTCTTTTTCCACACCTTGCAATTCCAGGCCAAATTCAACGTTTTCCAGCACGGTACGGTGGGGTAAGATGGCAAAATTCTGGAATACCATTCCGCAAAAATGTTTGCGGCGGAAATCTCTTAGTTCTTTGGTATTTAATTTGGTTATATCTTGCCCGTCAATGATAATCTCACCAGAGGTGGGCTCATGCAACCGGTTGATTAACCTTTGCAGGGTAGACTTTCCACTTCCCGATAAGCCCATCAGAACAAATATTTCACTGCTGTTTACCGTAAATGAAACATCATTTACCCCTACAATATGGTTCATGTCTTTCAAAAGATCATCTTTGGATGTACCTCCTTTAAGCGCTTTCATAGCTTTTTTCGGGGCCTTTCCAAAAATTTTAGACAGGTTTTTTACTTGGATTTTTTCTTTCATTGTCAAATATTAATAGAGCTTGAATAAAAAGTGTTGGTCGGTGAAGTTTGATGATGAGGTTTAAAAAGTCCGGGCCCGGAAAATTGCTTCAGACAATTCTACCGGGCCCGAAGTTTTTACTCTTCGTGGAGTTTATTGCAGCC
>SLQX01000202.1 GCA_007131245.1 Bacteroidales bacterium | reverse complement strand
TTTTCTCTTTGGATTTCAGCGAAGATGGCTGCCGTATCTATCTCCTTTTCTTCAACCAGCTCTTCAGGCTTTTGTATCTGGCTCACCAATGCTCCGAGGTAGTTGAAAACTTCGCTAACCTTTTCGTTCTCTGCTGTGGGAAGGGTTTCTTCAACCAGGGGCTCAACATAGGCAGGAAAGTTACTCAGGTCAAATTCATATTTTGCGATGTTTATATATTCCTCAACAAGAGGTTTCTCTTTTACCATCACCTCGGTTATGGTTCCGTCTGGAAGAGACATTGGGAATGTGGTGAATGTGCCAGTTGCTATTGCATTGCTAATGAAGGTAAGCATAATTGCTGCGATTGTGATTTGTTTGAGCGTTTTCATGACTGTAAGTTTTATGGGTTTACTTTATTTTTTGAATTTCTTTGCTGTTTGACTTTCATAATACCAAAGCTGTGCCGTTGGAGAAAAATCTCTCAATCGGGATTGAATATCCCTGTTTTTTGTATCAGCTTCATGGTTTAGCGTATTGGGTATTCTAATTTTTAAAAAACGGCTTCTTATTCTGCCGGTGGGTTATGGCTCAGGTTGATATCGCGCCTGTAGAGATAGGACCACACTACATCAGTTACCTCACGAAATGCAGCCTGCATCTCATTTCTTTTTTCCTTGCCCCTGGCGTTTTCGTAAATGGTCCAGACATTATCCCGCTTCACATCCATTGCGGCAAAGTTTGCAAAAGGGATGACTACGAAGAAATCAGGGGAATCTTTACTTCCTCCCATTACAGAATACCAAAACCCACGTGGAGCCCCTTCTGCTTTGGCTGTTTCGCCCGTTACTTCTTTTACAATTTCCCTGAATTTTGTCCAATTATTTACCTGCCAGTAGGTTACCCATAGCACCGGGTCGGGGTTGGGATATGATTTGCTAAATTCGGGTATGACCCTGGCAAAGTTGGTTTCGGATGATTCGATGTGCGGGTTAATCAGATCGCGCACAAGGTTGCGGCATTTCATGTCAGCTTCATCAGTTGTATCATCCATTTCAGCCCAATTGACCATGGCCAA
Organism: Bacteroidales bacterium; assembly: GCA_007131245.1. Taxonomy (GTDB): domain Bacteria; phylum Bacteroidota; class Bacteroidia; order Bacteroidales; family UBA7960; genus SKVR01. The sequence goes on along the minus strand of SLQX01000202.1, from coordinate 7,751 downwards.
AGTCAAGCCATACACACTCCCTTCGCCATTCATTCTTTGCCATATATTCCATGTCCTTTCTCCTTCATTTTCGAGGTAACATGCTTTCCAGGCTTTAACACCTTCGCGGAATTTATTGTTATGGCCGGGCTTGATGGTGAGTTGCTGCATCGTAAGGATGAATCCTCTTTCGGTTTCCTGTGCCTCAACTCCATTTGTGAATGGTGTTGAGGCAGCAATAAACATCATTGCAAGTAGTAAATTTATCATTTGTACTCTGATAGTTTTCATAATGATTTTGATTTAAAAGTGCCTACTCTTTGATGAAGGATTTTCGGCTAGCTCCCCAAATACAATAAACTTGAACAAAAGTAATTTGAGAGAAGGCTAAATGGGTAGGATTATTATTGCAAATCGTTGGACTTTTCCGACAGAGGGGTCTCTGTGGTGAAATTCTAAGCCAATAATTGCAGTACTCGGCAGTGTTTCAAAATTATGTCTTGAGTTTTCTTGCTCAAACAAAATACAGACATTCACTTTTCTCTCTTGCCGAAACGGCGGGCTGAGAGGATCTGCCTGTCAGAAAATTTGGCGGGGCGGTTTACTCGATTATCGTCTGTTATTTTTCGTTTTCTAATATTTCTAATAGTTTTTGGTTCAGGTATAGTTTTTCTTTTCCTACCTTTTCAGATTTTAAAAATCCGTTTTTTTCCAATGCTATCAGGTAATTTCCTACCGTTTTTAAGTTTCCAATATTTGCATCAACCAAGTGTTGACGTTTGGTGTAAGGCAGACGAAATAAAATTTCGACCAGGTCTTTTGAATAAACTCTAGGTAATTTATTTTTGATTTCATTCGCAGTTTCTTCCATTGCAATTGTTATTTTACTTAACCTTTTCAACCCTTTTTTAGAAGTTTGCTCAATCATATCTAACATATACAAAATATAAGCCTCCCATTCATTCTTTTCGGTTACATCTCGTAAACACCTGTAATATTTAACTTTGTTTTTAATGATATATTCACTCAAGTAAATTGCTGGTGTGTCCAACAAGCCCGAAAACTTTAGATACAATAACAATAAAATTCTTCCTGTTCTTCCATTACCGTCCGAAAATGGGTGTATCGCTTCAAATTGATAATGTAATATTGCCATTTTTATTAACGGGTCTATGGTTCGGCTTTGCTCACCAGAACACGTTTCATCTTCGTTTATGAACTTTTCTAAGTTTGCTAATTTCTTACGAATAACAGATTCTCCACTTGGCGGTGTGTAAATAACTTCGCCTTGTGTGTTGCTTAATGCAGTTCCCGGTGTGTTCCGTATTGTAGCGTTATTTTGTTTGATGCACTGAACAATTCTTATACAAAGATTGGTTGTAATAAATGGTTTAGTTTTCAATTGTTCCAGACCTGACCAAAGAGCTTCCTTATAACTTAAAACTTCTTTTGTAGCAGAATTTTCTACTTTTTTATCGGCAACCAAAGATTTGTAGAGTTCATCGTTTGTTGTAATAATATTTTCTACTTCTGAACTCGCTTTTGCTTCCTGTAAATAAATGGTGTCTAAAAACAGAGTTGGGTTTGTTAGATTTATCAAAGTCCCATTCAATTGAGCCAATGCTCGTCCTGCCGATATTGTTTTTCGAAGTATGCTTTTTGTTTCTATCTCTGCCTTAGGTGGCAGCAAAGGAAGGTCGTTATACGGATTTTTTCGATCAAATTTCCCCATTATGTTCAAATGTCATTTTTACTCTCGTTATTAATACAAGGGTAAAAATACTAAAATATTACTCTCATTGCTAAAATAAAGGTAAAAATTACTCTCGTTCACTTTGAGAAGTCGTTGTAGTTTACAGAATGTCGTTATAATAGCCGGTAACGCACGCACAATCGCATTGTGCTTTTTTTGCAAATGTAAGTCGGGAAGCTGCGAAAGGGGAAGGACTTTTCATGCAAATTGTTGGAATTTTCTTGCAGGACACTCATCAGGTCTTGTACTCCGACGGACTACAACCAAATTGTTTTTTGAATGCGCGTGAAAAATAGGCATTGTCATTAAAGCCCACTTTGTAGCAGACTTCAGAAACCGACCCGGCCTTTTGCGCCAGCAGGTCTGCGGCCCTTTGCAGGCGGAGAGAGCGGATCAACTGACCGGGGGGCTGGTCAATCAGTGCATTGAGCTTGCGGCTGAGTTGTGAAATACTCATGTTTACATGCTCAGCAAGGCTTTCGACCGAGAATTGCTCATCTTCGAAATGCGTTTCGATGGTTTTTACGATTTTTTCCAGAAACGCCTGGTCAACAGAAACAGAGGAAACCTCAGAAGGCCTGATTACTGTGGATTTGCTGAATCGTTTACGGAGTTGTGTACGCTGTTGTATCAGGTTTTTAACATTGGCTTTCAGCTCTCTTGCATTGAATGGTTTGGTAAGATAGCCATCCACGCCTGTTTCCAGTCCATCAATTTTATCATCAATACCAGCCCGGGCTGTTAGCATTATGATGGGGATATGGCTGGTCTTTTCATCTGCCCTTATGGCTTTGCAAAACAGGTAGCCATCCATTTTGGGCATCATCACATCCGAAATGATAAGATCAGGCATGTCATCCTGTGCCATTTTTATGCCTTCTTCTCCATTGCTGGCTTCAGCTACCCGGTAATTATTTTCAAGCTGTTCGCGAATATATGACCGGACATCGGAATTGTCTTCAACCACCAATACCAGTTCGCGGTTTATTCTTTTTTCTGTTACTGAGTTTTCCTGTACATAAAGCTCTTCAACAGGTTCGGATGTCGTATCCCAACTTTCAGAAAGTATATTACTCCCGTTATTTTCCCCGGCCTCATTTTCTTTCTCAGAACCGCTGGTATCCAGGGAAAGTGAGATAACAAATTCGCTTCCAACGTTTTCTTTGCTGCTCGCCCTAATTTCTCCTTTGTGGAGCAGCACCAGCTCCCTGGTAAGCGCCAGCCCGATTCCTGTACCTTCGTATTCGCGTGTGCTCGATGCATCCACCTGGAAAAAACGATCAAAGATATGTTCCATCCTGTCTTCAGGTATGCCGATCCCTGTATCTTTTACACGGATAACAACCTCGTGATCTTGTTCTATACCAATAGAAACGTTGATTTTGCCATTTTCCGGAGTAAACTTAAATGCATTGGACACAAGGTTGTAAAAAATCTTTTCCATTTTATCGGGATCAAAAGAAACAGGAATATGATCTGCTTCAGATACAAAGCCAAGTTCAATGTTTTTTGTAGCTGCAAGTGACTCGAAGGAAAAGAAAAGACTTTTCAGGAACGAGGCCATGTTTTGCCTCTTTGCTGCAAGTTCCATGCTTCCGGCTTCAAGTTTCGACAAATCGAGCAACTCATTGATAAGGCTTAGCAGCCGTTTTGCGTTGCGGTTGGCTACCTGGAGTTTCCCTTTTCCCTTTATGTCGATGCCCGAAGTCATTACGCTTTCAATCTGTCCTAAGATCAAAGTAAGGGGTGTTCGGAATTCATGCGAAATGTTGGCAAAAAAGTGTGATTTCAATTGATCTAAACTGCGGAGCGAATCTGTGGTTACTTTCTCAATTTTCAATTGGTTTCGCAGCATGATTCTGTTCATTTCATAGCGCCTTATCCCCAAAATCGCAAACGAAAATAGCATCAGATATAATGCAAATGCCCACCATGTAAACCACCAGGGCGGCAACACTCTGAAACTATAACTGATGGGTTCGCTCCAAACCCCGTCAGGACTTTGGGCCCGGAGTTTAAAGGTGTATTTTCCCTGCCCCAGGTTGCTGTATTCGGTCATAGTCCTGGTGCCCGGGGGGCTCCATTGCTTTTCGATCCCTTCGAGCATAAACTGGTACTGTACCATAAATGGCCTGGCGGTTTCGATGCCCACAAAATCAAAACCAATGGTGTTGTGAGTGTAAGGCAAAACCAGGTTTTTGGGAATCGCATTGAATGGGCTTATACGATCGAAGCGGACTTTTCTGAATTTATGGATCAACGTATCGCGCTCGCTTTCAGTTAAGCGCTTACCGAAAACGGCTAATTCGTTATGCACATAAGCAGGGATACTTTGAGGCGATTCTAACTCTTCGCCTTCCCTGGCTCTTGCCCTTTGCAGACTATGCCAGCTGATGTTTTCATGATTTATGTCTACGCTTTGGATAACCACTTGTGGAGCATGCGTATTTCTGTGTATCTCTCTATAATCAAAGCGCACCAGTTTATCTCCTGTTCCTGCCCAGATAAATCCATCGCCGTCAATAAGCATGCTGTAATTATTGCTTACATCTTTTATGGGGTAACCTGTTTGCTGGTTAAAGTGTTCTATGCCTTCTTTTGCGATTTGTTCACTGTCTGCATTTAATCCGCCTCTGAGGATAGTAAGTCCATAGCTTGTACCAATGATAAGATTGCCATCAACATCTTCCAGTATACCATAAACCACATCATTGGGTAGTCCATGTGATGTGTTATAGTTTTGGAAAATGTTTTGCTCAATATGCGAAACATCACCCAGGCTCAACATTTCCATCCATTCCTTTCTGATAATGGATACACCGCCGCCCCAGCTCCCAATGAGCAGGTTGCCCATTTTGTCTTTTGTTACGATGGATAACTTATTGTCGGGTAGCCCCTGGGCTGTTGTAAAGTTGATGAAGTTTTCTCCGTCGAACCTGCTTAACCCTCCCCGGGTTGCAAACCAGATGACACCAGAGTTATCTTCGTGAATATTCCAAACGGTATTGTGCACAAGTCCCTTCTCTGTGGTGTAATTTGCAAATGATTGGCCATCAAACATACTCAACCCGCATTCAAAGGTTCCGATCCAGATATTCCCTTTGCTGTCTTCTTTAAGACTAACAACATGGTTATCAATTAAACCTTGTTTTGAACCATAAGTAACAACAGAACGCCCATCGAATTTACTTAAACCATCAGCAGTTCCAAACCACAGATTACCGGATTTATCAATGATCATGGCCATAACAATTTGGTCAGTAATACCATGTGTGGTTGTAAAATTTAAAAAACCAGTGCTGCCTGCCTGCAATATTTTTTCCCTGTTTTTACGCTTGTCAAACTCAAACTTTGCTATTCCTCCTTCATTGCCACCCACCCAAAAGTTACCTTCCTTATCCCCGGAAATAGCATAAACAGTTTTTACCGGCAAGCCTTGTTTTGCCGCAAACTCAACCACACCATTCCCATCATATCTGCTAAGTCCACCACCTAAAGTGCCAATCCAAAGGCTGCCTGAGTTGTCTTGGGTGATGGAGGTAATTTCATTATTGGCCAGACCCTGCAAAGTTGTATAATTCACAAAGGAAGAATCTCTTTTCCTGTATTCTGATAAACCTTCCTTTGTGCCCAGCCATATACTTCCCCGCTTGTCTGCAAAAATGTATCTGATTCTATTATTTAAAAGTCCATTGGCGGTAGTGTAGATGGTAATGGCCGGTTCACCGGTTGCTTTCTTAGCAGGATTATAGCTAACCAAACCATCATCAATGCTAAACCAAATTTTCCCTTCCTCATCTTCGGTTAAACTATACACCCTTTGACCTTCCAGACCTATGAATTTAGAGAAATCTTCAAATGGTTTTCCCCTTTTTCGCTCCGAATCATATATGGCCATCCCATTTTCAGTAGCAAACCATAAGTTTCCTTTGCTGTCTTCAAGTATGCCTTCCACAAAATTTCCCGGAAGCCCATCATCCGTTGAATAGTTGGTAATCGGTTGTACTCTTTCACCGTTGCTATTTGAGCTGAATTTGCTTAACCCATCATAAGTGGATATCCAGATATAGCCACTTTTGTCCTCAAGAACATTATTGACATTATTATCTGCAAGACCTTGTTCAACAGTTAAATTTTCAAAGTAAATGCCATTGTAAATGCTAACCCCACCATAGGTTCCAAACCAGATATTGCCCTGGCTGTCTTCGGTAATGCTACGTATAAGATTGTGTATCAATCCATGCGAGGAGTAATAATTGGTAAACCTCAACCCATTATATCTGCTCACCCCGTTTCCAGATGTGCCAAACCAGAGATTGCCGGCTTTGTCTTTAAACCCACTTAAAATACTACTCAAAGCCAAACCGTGTTCGGTATTGAAGTTTTGCATGGTAATAAAAAAGTTGGCTGGTATTCTAACAGGTTCTGATTTTGCTGTTAAACCAATAATTTCGGGGGGCGGATTGTCGCTTAGGTAGTGAATGACCGGCTCACCGGCTTTCATCACTATAGGTGGCTCAATATCTTCGGGAGCAGAGAAATTCTGGCTTATAGGCTCAGAGCCTGAAGTGCAACTAACAAGTGTAGTGAGCAAGATTCCTCCCCACATTAAGAAGTAAAATTTTTGATAAGACTTCATTTTTTTCTGCCTGTTTTAAACGCATATTTAAAGATAATGATTTAGAACAACATTAAGACCTTTTAGTTTTCTGGATTGCAATGTTTTGCTGATTTTATTTCAAGCTAAATATAATACTCCCCAAAATTTAGACCACGAGTTAAAGTGAAAAAACCTTATTAATTTTACTTGTGGAAACTATGAAAAAAACGAGAAGAAAATTCAGTTCAGCCTTTAAAACTCAGGTAGTCTTAGAGGCCATCAAAGAGCGTGAGAGCCTATCAGAGCTGGCAACGCGCTTTGAGGTTCATCCTAATGTTATTTCGAATTGGAAAAAGGAATTTCTATCCAAAGCTTCCAATGTCTTTGACAGTGGGTCAAAAGAACCGGAAAATGAGAAAGAAAAACAAGAGCTCTATGCCAAGATTGGCCAGTTAGAGATGGAAAAGGAGTGGCTAAAAAAAGTTTCAAAAAGGGCCGGTCTACGAACGAATTGAAGAGCTTTATTTCTGATAGTGAGAAGATAAGTATTCGAAAGCAATGTGAATTGCTTGAGATAAGCCGCAGCATTTACTATTACCAACCACGTGCAGAGAAGCCAGAAAACCTTCACTTCATGCGACTAATGGACGAGTTCTGGCTTAAGCATCCTACCTATGGAGTTTTGCAAATGCAAGACTTTTTAAGAAGCCAAGGTTATAGCGTAAACCATAAGCGGGTGCGTAGGTTACTACGTAAAATGGGAGTTATGGCAATATACCCTAAAAAGAACCTGAGCAAGTTAGGCAATGCCAGGTATATCCGTCCCTATCTTTTACGAAACCTAACTATTGAGAGGCCCAATCAGGTATGGGCTATTGATATTACCTTTATACCGATGGAAAAGGGTTTTATGTATCTCACGGCTATTATAGATTTGTATAGTCGGTATGTTGTAGGATGGAATATATCCAATAGTCTGGAAGCTACCCATTCATTAGAAGTACTAAAGAAAGCTATAGAAATCCATGGCGCTCCAGAGATTGTTAACTCCGACCAGGGCAGTCAATTTACCAGCGAATTGTGGACAGACTATCTGGATAAGGAAGAAATAAAAGTTAGTATGGATGGTAAAGGAAGAGCCATTGATAATATCTTTATCGAACGTCTGTGGAGAACAGTTAAGCAGGATTATGTTTACTTAAATCCAGCCCCAAACGGTTGGGAGTTATACCAGGGCTTGAAGAATTTCTTAATCGAGTACAACACAAAGAAAACACATCAGGGGATAGGTCGCAGGATTCCTTTAATGATTTATCAACAATGCGCATGAGTTATCAATAAAAGAAAAAAGAAGTAAAAAAGAAAACTGTTAATATCGAGAATAACTCTAAGGAGTTATTTCCAAAGATTAACAGTATG
>SLQX01000155.1 GCA_007131245.1 Bacteroidales bacterium | reverse complement strand
GTCAAAGCAGGTTATCGAGATGATTACGGTAGCCAACGAGTATTGCCTGTTTTTTGAACAAGCCGAAAAGTATAATAAAGAAGAAATCTTCGCATATTTTCAGAAAATAGCTCCCCTGCTTTACCTCAAAGGTTCAATGCTGCCCACGCAGCTGGAACCCGACCCGGAGTTTGCCGAGCGCATTATTACAGAAGAACAATGGGAGGAGATTTTCAAAATTTTGCGCGAGAAGTTTGGGAAGGATGAAGTGTACTACACCCATGACCACAACTTCGACAGTGAAGAGGCCAGCCTGGCAGATAATATGGCCGACATATACCAGGACATGAAAGACTTCATCCTGCTTTACCAGAAAGCACCTATGCAAAGTAAAACATGTGCTGTGGCTGAGCTACAGAAACTTTTTGAAAACCACTGGGGCATCAGGCTGCTCAACGCACTGGCTGCTATACACAACATCCTGCACAAAGACAGCATCGACCCTGAGCTTCTCTCAGGTGATGATCTTTTGGATGTATAACCGGCTTTCACCATTCATCAGATTCAAATTAAAAACTCCCATAAAACAAACACTTAACAAAGCTTGAAAAGCTTATAACCTTAACCCATTAATTTGTACTTTTGCAGGCAATATAGAAGAGAATAATCCCCTGCCCCGGTCACCAAATATGTTATGATGTCTTTCGAGAAAATACAGCAACAAATCCGCAAGCTCAAAGAAGAAAAAGATGCGGTTATCCTTGCCCATTACTATCAAATTCCAGAGGTTCAAAAGCTGGCTGACCATGTGGGCGACTCTTTTGCACTGAGCAAGCTGGCTGCTGAGCTGCCCCACCAAATGATTCTTTTTTGTGGTGTTAGCTTTATGGCCGAAACCGCCAAAACCCTAAGCCCCGAAAAAATCGTACTGCTCCCTGTGGCTGATGCGGGATGCCCCATGGCCGACATGGCCAGTGAAGAGGACGTCATAAAACTGAAAGCAGAACATCCCGATGCGGCTGTGGTATCCTACGTCAATTCAAGTACCGGGGTAAAGGCACAAAGCGATATTTGCTGTACCTCGGCCAACGCCGTTCAGGTAATTCGCTCCCTTCCCCACCCGAAAATTATTTTTTTGCCCGATGAAAACCTTGGCTCCTATGCTGCTGAAAAGGTTCCCGAAAAAGAGTTCATCCTTTTCAACGGATATTGCCCCACCCACGAAGAGGTTATGGCCATTGACGTAAAAATTGCCCGGGAGGAAAATCCCGATGCCATCCTGCTGGTTCACCCGGAGTGCCGCTCTGAGGTACGCAAACAAGCTGATTTTGTTGGCAGCACGGGTCAAATTATCAAATATGTGAGCCAAAGTGAGCACAACCACTTTATCATAGGTACCGAGCAGGGCATCATTCATCCCCTGCAGGAGAAGCACCCTGACAAAAAGTTTACCATGCTTTCGCCCGGGTTTCTTTGCCCTAATATGAAAAAGACTACGCCCAAAGACATGCTTCGCAGCCTTGAAAACCTTACAGTAAACATTGAGCTGGAAGAAGAACTGATGAACCAGGCCAGAAAACCCCTGATACGCATGCTCGAGGTGAAATAATTAAAACACAATACCGCTTGATGAGAAGATTTGCTTTCAATCAGGACCTTAAGGGAATGCCCATCGAGAAATATGACGTGGTAATTGCCGGTGGCGGGCTTGCAGGCTTATACACCGCGCTCAATCTGGATAAATCTCTCTCCTGTGCTGTGCTGGTAAAAAAAGAACTCATGCTGTGTAACTCATCCCTTGCCCAGGGAGGTATCGCAGCAGCTGTAAATGAGCAGGACTTGTTTCACCTGCGCGACACCATTAAGGCATCTGCAGGGCTGGCCAATCCATCGCTCACCGGTTTTATGGTAGAGCAAGGCCCCAAACATATTGTCCGCCTGGCAAAAATGGGTGTACCCTTTGACACCAACGAGCAGGGTAACTGGCTTACCACCCGCGAGGGTGCTCATACCCGCGAAAGGGTGCTACACTGCGGCGGCGATGCCACCGGCCGGCTGATTATGCAACGCCTAACCCAATTGGCTTTGGAGAGACCCAATATACATATTCTGGAACATCATTTCCTCACAGATATTCTCACTGGGGATGACAACCAGGTGTGCGGTGCCGTAGTCTATCATGATCAAGCTTACAAATTCCTGGAAACTCCCAGCCTGATGGTTGCTGCGGGAGGGATTGGCAGCATCTATAAGCACACCACCAACCGGGAAGGCACCACCGGTGATGGTATTGCCGCTGCCATAAGAGCGGGTGCTCAAATGCAACACATGGAGTTTGTTCAGTTTCACCCTACAGCTTTTTTCAACCCCCGCACCAACCAGTCTTTTTTCCTGATCTCGGAGGCCGTCAGGGGTGAAGGAGGTATACTGCGAAATTCAGAAGGAGTCGCTTTCATGCAAACCCGGCACCCCATGAAAGATTTGGCACACCGCGATATCACCGCCAGGGAAATATTCCTCCAGATGCAGAAGCACAATAAAAAGCATGTTTTCCTGGATATAACATCCCGATCTAAAAGCTTCCTGGAAAAACGTTTTCCCACCATTTACAATGCCTGTAAGGATCAGGGCATACGCATGGAAGAAGACCCAATTCCTGTTGTTCCGGTTCAGCACTATTTTATGGGGGGCATCAAAACCAACAGCCGGGGCCAGACCAACATCAAGGGTCTCTTTGCCTCTGGTGAGGCTGCCTGCACCAATGTTCATGGCGCAAACAGACTGGCCAGTAACTCGTTGCTTGAGTGCCTGGTCTTTGGTGCACAATGCGCTGAAGCCATCTATAACAGTCCTCACACACAGGTAGCCCTCCCCCCTGCCACGATAAACCAGGGGAAGAAAACAGATACCAATTTCGGATTCCTGGCGGATGAAATACGGGAAATCATGCAGACGCAGGGAGGGATTGTACGAAACAAAAAAGGGCTGAAAACAGCACTGAAACGGTTGGACCAAATTATGGAAAAGCTCGAACCACTCCATATAAACACCCCGGCCCAAACAGAAGTTGCTAATATGGCTTTAGTGGCACGCCACATCATTGCAGCAGCCCTGGAGCGAAAAAACAATATTGGAGCCCACTATCGCAGCGACGCTTAAGGAAAACAGGGCGAAACTTTCAATAAAAAACCCACGATTATGCAACCTAACACCTACATCGATCAGATCATCGCCCTGGCCCTGGCAGAAGACATGGGTACAGGGGATATAACCACCAACAGCATAGTTCCTGCAGGCACAAAAGTAAATGGCAGTTTCAAGGCCAAAGAAGAGGGAGTTATTTGCGGAATAGAAGTGGTAAAGCAGGTATTTGACACCCTGGATAAATCCATAAACTTTACCCCCTTTTGCCGGGACGGGGATAAAGTATCAAAAGGAACCATCATTGCTGAAATATCAGGCATGGCAGCATCCATCCTCACGGGTGAAAGAGTAGCCTTAAACTTTCTGCAGCGCCTGTCGGGTATTGCTACCCGTACTGCAAAACTGGCCGGGCAATTGTCAGAAACATCCACCAAAGTTGTGGATACGCGCAAAACAACACCAGGCATGCGTGTCCTGGAAAAATATGCCGTAAAAACGGGGGGTGGACAAAACCACCGTATGAACCTTTCAGACGGAATTCTGATCAAGGACAATCATATCAAAGCTGCCGGCAGCATCAGCCGGGCTATCGAAGCAGCCCGGAAAAACGCACCCAGGACCCTGAAAATTGAAGTGGAGGTAGAAAACCTTGATCAGGTCAATGAAGCTTTAGATGCTGGTGCCGACATCATTATGCTCGACAACATGGACCTGAACACCATGGCCAAAGCTACAACCATTATTGATGGCAGGGCGCTCACGGAGGCATCAGGAAACATGGAGCAGAAGGATTTGCTGGAGGTAGCACGCACCGGGGTGGACATGATCTCCATGGGCGCCCTCACTCACAGCATTAAAGCAATGGATATCAGCCTTAAGTTTGAATAACACACAGCACCAGGGTTTTAACAATTTATCAAAGGATGCTTTTTTTGACATCCCGGTTGCCATGATTATTCTATCACTCTCTCCCAGCCAACTTTGGACAGGTTCCTGTAGATGATAAAACCTGCCACTGCAGCAATCAACAAAAAGATAACCCCTGGCAGGTATTGCCCAAAAATGATACGGCCAGTTCCAAAGAGGGTAAAGAGTACCAGGATACAGCCAGCAATGTAGTTGATAAACATCAATCCAAATCCCTTATCCCCTTTCACGTGTGGCATCTTTTCTGCAATGGGTCTCCAGCCAGCCCCCCCGGGATGTACCCGTTCATAAAACTCCATCAGTTTCTTCTCATCTGTGGGTTTGGTCAGAAATGTTACTGTCAGCCAAACAAGAGTCGACCAAACCACAATAATGATAAGGGTGGGCTCATAGCTCAAATTGTAATGAAATGCCAGGATAGGATAAACGAAATAAGGGGCAACCATGGCGGCAATTTCAGACCAGGCATTGACACGCCACCAAAACCACCTGAGCAGCAACACCACCCCAATACCCCCGCTGCACGCCAGGATAAAACGCCATGCATCGCTGATACGATCAAATTGTGTGGTGATTATCAGCGAAAAAATAATCAACAGGAAGGTGGTGATTCGGGATACTTTCACATAGAATTTTTCACTGGCCCCGGGTTTGATAAAAGGTTTATACAGGTCATTCACAATATAGGAAGTTCCCCAAACGGTTTGCGACGCAATGGTAGACATGTAGGCTGCAAAGAAAGCTGCCAGCAACAGCCCCATCAGGCCCGAAGGGAGCAAATCGCGTATGACCATCACATAAGTAGCACCTTTGTCGGTGGCATCCGGGTACATCACCAGGGCGGCCAGGGCCACAATAATCCATGGCCATGGGCGAATGGCAAAATGGGCAATCTGAAACCACAACGTAGCCAACAGGGAGTTTTTCTCATCTTTGGCCGACATCATACGTTGGGCCACATAACCGCCACCACCCGGCTCAGCTCCCGGATACCAGCTTGCCCACCACTGCACACCCAGGTATGCCACCACAGCTACCACACTCATTTGCAATATCCCGGTAGCATCGGCCTCAACTCCGTCAGATACCACTACCGGTAAATAATCAAAAACCCAGTTTACATGATCCAGCGACTCTTTCAATCCGCTTACGCCACCTACATGACGAAGAGCTATAATGGCCAGCAGGATGCTGCCTCCCATAGCAATTACAAACTGAAAAGTATCGGTGACAGAAACGCCCCACAAACCCGAAATGGCGGAATACAGAGCCACAAAAATCATCATCATCCCCACCACCATCAGATGTGAGCTAAAGGTAATCCCAACAAGACTCAATTCAGTATAGCCAAAAACCATCAGCCCGGGAAACATCACTTCCAGGATCTTCACCATGGCAAGGTTAACCCAGGCTATCACGATAGAATTCATAAAAATACCGATATAGATGGCCCTGAATCCCCTGAGAAAACGAGCCTCCTTCCCCGAGTAGCGGATGGATACGAACTCCGTATCGGTCATGATACCCGCCCGTCGCCAAAGCCGGGCAAAAAAGAATACAGTGAGCATTCCTCCAAAAAGCATATTCCACCACAGCCAGTTACCTGAAATACCGCCTTCTGCCACCAACTCAGTAACAGCAAGAGGTGTGTCGGCAGCAAATGTGGTGGCAACCATGCTGGTACCGGCCACATACCAGGGCAGGTTTCTTCCGGTGAGAAAAAAATCGGTGGTGCTTTTGCCGGCTCTTTTTGACAGATACAGGCTAATACCCATACTCAGCAATAAAAAAAGCCCTATGATGATCCAGTCGAGGGTTGAAATGTACATAAAAACCTAATTTACAAGAACATATAACAAAACCTCAGGCAACGATTGCCAGCAAACTTATATAGCAATAAGCAACTGGCTTATAACAATAATAATCACCAAAGAAAAAGGATAGACCGCTGCATAGGCTTCCTGGGGTGCATTGGTTTTGGTAAGCGGCTCCACAGCACTCAATGCAGGCGTACTTGTCATGCTTCCGGTTATTGCACCCAACAAACTCAGGAAGTTGAGTTTCAAAACTTTCCTGCCAAAAATAACTGCGACAATCATGGGTAATAAAGAAATGACAGCTCCGGCCAGGATCATTTGATAGCCGTGCTCCTTGATGGTGGCCCAAATCATTTGTCCGGCCTCGGTACCAATATAGGTCAGGAAGAAAATCAGTCCCAGCTTGCGTAAATACTGGTTGGTGGTACCCGAAACGTTCCATACGATGCGCCCCGTTTTGCCTATCTTGCTGAGCACCAATGAAGAGAACAACACCCCCCCGGTCAGCCCCAGGCTAAAGTCCATCTTACCCAGGGGAAAAGTAATTTGACCAATAAACACACCCACCAAAACACCCACAGCAATGGGCAGAAAGTCTATCTCATCCAGCTCTTCGCGGCTATCACCCAGTATCTTCCCAATTTTGTGAATATTTTCATCGGGCGCACTCAGGGTAACTTTATCACCAAATCGCAGTCGCGTGCCTGCCGAAGGGATGATATCGATGCCACTGCGCCGGATAGATGTAACGGTGGCGTTATAGTTATGCAAAAAAGCAGACTCAGCAATGGTATGGCCAATATTATCACGGTTGGATATGAGAAAGCTTTTCACTACATATTTTTTGCTTTCGGGTATTTTCTTTTCTGTCTCGGAGCCAATAAAGTAAGATAACGTATTTAAATCCTCAGCAGTTCCGGCTGCCCGCACCACATCACCCTTTTCAAGCACTGTTTTTGAAGTGGGTGTGATGGGTGTATTGTTGCGCAATATCTTGGAAATATTGGTATGGGTAACTTTCCGTATACCCAGCTCTGACAAGCTCTTTCCGATAATATTGGGATTCTCAACTCTAAAATTTCGATACAACAGTTCGGGATAATCGGCATACATATCCGATTCATACCGTTTTTCCTCCCCGGGTATACTAACACCCATAAGTCGTGGTGAAAGCCTCACAAACAAAATGATACCAATAATGCCAAAGGGATAGGCCAGTCCAAACCCAATGGGCACCAGGGGGGAGCCGGAAACCTCGACTGCAGCAGCCAGCCCCGACGGACTGGTTATGGCACCTGTAAACAATCCCGTGGCAATATCTCCGTCGATATTAAGAAGATAACGCAGCATCAGAGTTGTGACCATCCCTGTGGCAATAATCACAATGGCAAGGAGGATAAAGTGAAGCCCCTTGCTTCTAAAGGCTGAGAAAAACCCTGGCCCGGCCTGCATTCCCACACTGAACATAAAAAGAATCAAACCGATTTGCTGAAAAATGGCAGGCAATGACACTCCAAAATGACCAAAAAGTATGGCTACAAAAATGACCGCAGAAATATCCAGTGAAAGGCCTTTTACTTTTACGCGCCCCAGGGCCATCCCCAATGCAACGATAATAAAAAATGCTATATAATCTGTGGTGAGAAAATCCATTTTTTTAAAGCATTGAAAACCGTGGCAAAGTTAGAAACAAAAATTACTCTTCCAGGATTTGTTTTGGCAAAATCTTAAAAGAGCCAAATATAAAGCTTTTAGCCAAACCTTTCACATATTTTCATATATTTGCTTAAGGTATCAACCTATCCATTAACCACCAAAGAATCAACCCATGAAAGCATCCTTCATCAATGGTTATCTCTTTGTATTCATCATCATTCTTATGGTAAGTGTTCACACCCTGCCCTTAAAAGCCCAAACCATCATTCCCGAGCCCGTTTCCATGGAAACCCGCTGGGGAAACTTCCGGTTCCGGGGCGACATCAACTTGTTTTTCCCCGGTGGCTCAGACGCCATGCTCCAAAATGCCCGATTTCTCAGATCTCACCTGGAGAACATCCCGGATACAGATATTCATATCCGCCAATACAGCATCGGAGAGGAACTTCCGTCCAATGGCATTGTCCTGACCATGAACCCTTCAAACCAAAAGCCAGAGGGTTATACCATACATGTAACATCCAACCAGATACTGATCACTGGTAATGATGAAGCAGGAGTGTTTTATGGAATTCAGAGCCTTCGCCAGTTATTACCACCCGAGCTTGAAGACCCGCAAAAAGCAACTGAAACAGGGACCGTCAGGATTTCCAACATGACCATTAACGACTACCCACGTTTCAGCTATCGCGGTATGCACCTGGATGTGGCGCGCCATTTTTTTGATGTGGATTTTATCAAAAGATACCTTGATTTGATGGCCCTGCACAAAATGAACACCTTCCACTGGCACCTGACCGAAGACCAGGGTTGGCGCATAGAAATAAAGAAATACCCGATGCTTACCGAAGTTGGGGCCTGGCGGGATGAAACCCTCATTGGTCATGGCGGACGCCCCCCTTTTGAGTATGATGGAGAACCCCACGGAGGCTACTATACCCAGGATGAAATCCGCGAAGTGGTGGAATACGCCAAACAACACCATATAACCGTAATTCCTGAAATTGAAATGCCCGGACATGCCACGGCGGCTCTGGCATCATACCCTGAGCTGGGCTGTACCGGAGGACCTTATGAAGTGGAAACCCGGTGGGGCATTTTTGAAGACGCTTTTTGTGCAGGCAATGAGTTTACCTTTGAGTTCCTTGAAAATGTGCTCTCCGAAGTGGTGGAACTCTTCCCCTCGGAGTATATTCACATAGGGGGTGATGAATGCCTGAAAGACCGTTGGGAGGAATGTCCCAAATGCCAGGCACGTATCGAAGAAGAAGGGCTTAAAGATGAAGAAGAGTTGCAAAGCTATTTCATACAACGGATAGAAAAATTTCTCCTTTCCAAAAATCGTAAAATCATAGGTTGGGATGAAATAATGCAAGGAGGGCTGGCACCCGAAGCTACGGTGATGTCATGGCGCGGGATGGAAGGTGGCATCCAGGCAGCCCAAAAGGG
>SLQX01000195.1 GCA_007131245.1 Bacteroidales bacterium | reverse complement strand
TATTTGCCATATCCACTGTTGATGAGGGGGGTGGCAATTTTTTCCAGTTCATTGCTGTTAATATACTTCATGCGGTAGGCAATCTCTTCAATGCATCCGATTTTCAGCCCTTGCCTTTCTTCAATTACCTGGACAAACTGTCCCGCTTGTATAAGTGAGTCAAACGTGCCGGTGTCGAGCCATGCTGTACCCCTGTTTAAAATACCCACTTTTAGCTTTCCTTCATTTAGGTAGTGTTGGTTTATATCGGTAATTTCATATTCGCCCCGCTTGCTTGGTTTTATGTTGGATGCCACATCCACCACAGAATTGTCGTAAAAATAAAGCCCGGGCACCGCGTAATTTGATTTGGGGTGTTCAGGTTTCTCTTCAATGGAAATGGCTTTGAGCTCTTTATCAAATTCAACAACGCCGTATCGCCTGGGGTCAGAAACATGGTAGGCAAACACTACTCCACCGTCGGGTTCATTATTGTTTTGAAGCAGGTTTTGCAGGCCATTGCTGTAAAAGATGTTGTCGCCCAGAACAAGAGCTACCTTGTCGTTGCCAATAAACTCCTTCCCAATAACAAATGCCTGCGCCAGACCCTTTGGCTCAGGCTGCTCGGCATACTGAAAATTGCACCCAATGCGGCTACCATCTCCCAATAGTCTTTCGAAGTGTGGTAGATCTTGGGGTGTGCTGATAATAAGAATATCCCTGATACCCGACATCATTAATATGGAAAGTGGGTAATAAATCATTGGTTTGTCAAATACAGGCATGAGTTGTTTGCTCATAGCCAATGTGATGGGGTAGAGCCTGGTGCCGGAACCACCGGCTAGTATGATACCTTTCATAATGAACGTAAATGTGTTAAGTGTTTGTCCTTTTGTGTTTTGTTGATAAAAACTGCCGAACAGGACATGCCTGCTGTAGTTCTTGGTGGATCTTCAGAATGGGGGTAAAGTTAAAATAAATACATTAATTGACAAAAATTATGAAATGGCCGCCAGTTTTTTGGAGATTATGATTGATGCCAATCAGTGAACTTGGTTGGTTAGCTTTCTGTATGAATCAACTGCTTTTTTTTGATTCTCTTTTGGGCCTGTTTTGTTTCCATTCATGCCATTGGTTCTGAAGTCTTTAATCAGTATGCGCTTATGGAGGGATAATAAAATGGCAGGCATCAGGAACAGGTTTGACAAAAGTGCTACAAAAAGCGTAAAAGCAATGAGGTAGCCAATGGCCTGTGTACCTCCAAATGAGGAGGCTGTAAAAATACTGAAGCCAAAAAACAGGACACCGAAAGTGTATATCATGCTGGCACCACTTTCACGCAGGGCGGTAAGCACGGCATGTTTGATGTTTGACTTATGGATTGCAAATTCCTGGCGGAATTTTGCCAAAAAATGGATGGAGTTGTCAACCGAAATTCCCAGTGCAATGCTAAAGACCAGGATTGTGCTGGGTTTGATAGGAACCCCTGCCAAACCCATAAGTGCGGCAGTAAGCAGCTGCGGAAAAAGGTTGGGTATGAGTGAGATAATAATCATTCGGGGATGGTTGAACAGGAAAGCCATCAGCAAGGAAATAATTAAGATGGCAAACAGGAGGCTGGTTAAAAGGTTTTTTACAAGATAGCCAGAGCCTTCCAGGAAAACCACGCTGGCTCCGGTCATATACACATTATATCGTTCTTGATCGAATATGGAGTCAATTGCGGGCTGCAGTCCGTCTTGCAATGTCTGAATCTGCCGGGTACCGATATTGGCCATTTGCACTGAAATACGGGTCTTTTGCCTGGTGCTGTCCATCAGGGCTTCAGTAATTTGCTGACCGTCTTCATCGGGCTTGGGCATGTATGACATGATAAAATTACGTTCATGCGAATTGGGAAGACCATACATGTCTGGATCACCGCGGTAAAAAGCTTGCCTGGCAAATTTTACAGCTTCTGCGACCGAAAGTGGCCGGGATAGTTCGGGGTAATCCGACAGTTTTTGTTGCAAGCTCTCTATGGCCGCCAGGGTGCTTGGGTGCATAACTCCGTTTGGCCTGTCGGTTTCCACTACGATTTCCAAAGGCAGAACACCATTGATATTCTTTTCAAAAAATAACAGATCCTTGTATATGGGATCCCGTTGGGGGATGTCGTCTACAACACTGCCAGAGGTATGCAACTGGCTAACACCTATAATGCCTGCGATAAACAATACTGCGAAAGCAGTATACACCCTCGCTCTGTGAAAAACAACCGTATCCACAACTCTTTTGAGAAGATTGCGTACATACTGGTTGTTAAGGTGTTTTATGTGCTTTGCCTGGGGAGGGGCAAGGTAGCTGAAAAAAATTGGAATGAGGAAAAGTGTAAGGATAAAGACAAACAATATATTGATGGCAGCCACAATGCCAAATTCAACCAATAGGGTGTTGCCGGTGGTGATAAAAGTGGCAAACCCCACTGCCGTGGTGGCGTTTGTTAGCATGGTGGCTTTGCCAATGCGTTGCACGACCCTTACCAATGCCTTTATTTTATTGCCATGAAAGCGATATTCCTGATGATATTTGTTGAGCAAAAAGATACAGTTTTCAACACCTATAATGATGAGAAGAGGTGGCAGGATGCCTGTTAATATGGTAATCTCGTATCCCAGAACAGCCACCAGTCCTAAGGCCCAGATAACGCTAATTATAACAATAAGTACCGGAAAAAATACGGCCTTGAAACTGCGAAAGAACAAAAATAAGGCTGTGGATGCAATAATCAGGGCAAATATCACAAATAGTTGCAACTCCGATTCTACTTTTTCTGTAATGCGTGTGCGGATGTAAGGTAATCCGCTGTAATGAATTTTTATACCCGTGTCTTCTTCAAAGGCTGATGCTGTCTGATATAGGTTTTTTATTAGACCCACTCGATCCTGGGTGTTGAGGATTTCCCGGTCCAGGGAAACAGCCGAGAAAACAGCCCCGGTTTCGGGATTAAAAAGAAGGTTTTCATAAAACTTCAGGCTGTAAACTTTTTGGATCAGGCTGTCAAGCTCTTCCTGGCTTTGAGGTTTGCGGGGGAAAACGGGTTTGAAATCAAACTTCCTTCTGCTATCATCCCTTACAATTTCAGGAATGTTTGCCATATCTATTACCGAGGTAACTCCATTAATTTGCCTGATTTCTTCTGAAATGCTGAGCCATTTGTTAAAATTTTCCAGTTTCAGAAACCTTTCATCCTCAATTCCCAAAAATGCCACGTTGCCATCTTCCCCAAAGGTGTTTTGAAAATCCTGGTATTGCTCATACACCAGGTTTGACTCGGGGAGCATTTGAGCAAGCTCATAGGATAGCTGTACTTTTGTTGCCTGATAGGCCATAAAAAGAGTGATAGTTGCAATCCCAATGATGACTGGCAGCCGAAAGCGAAGGATAAACCTTACCAATAATTCCCACATGTGTTGCTAAAATAGTTGATGTTTAACTTCCGTGGGGAAGTGAAAAAAGAAGCCTTTATTTTTTTGAATAAAGGCTTACTGATTAAAGAGATGCAAAAGTAGTAATCCTGGATGTATTGTGGTTAGCTGAGGTGCACTAAAAAAACTGAATTTTATTTTTTTGGCAAAGTACGCATTAAAAATCAGGCACTCTGAAGGCCATGGCGTTATCTCTTATCCATGTGCGGTTGGCAGGATCCAAATCATAAAAATGAAGAATATTGTTTTCCAAAACGGCGATTGTACCCGCTTCAAACGAGATGACACTTTCGGTATTTGCGGGCAATGCAAGTACCATGTCATCCAAAAATTGCCACTCCCCTTCATCACCAAGCTCATAGACTCCCAGCTTGTTTTCATAAATAATACCAACTTTCATATTTCCCAGCATAAGGTAGTCATCTGTATTCTCGGGCAGGTGAAACCGGGCAGTCTCATCTTGTGTCCACAAGTTATTTTCGTCCAGGTAATAGAACGAAATCACACCACTTGGTTCCTCTATTGCCACAAAGCCCATTTGCCAGGGGATTCGCATCGAGTTGATTTGCTGGTATCTGCCAGGTAGGTCCATAGTCATTCGCGTGTCGTGTTTCCACTGGTTTTCTGCATCCAAATAATAAAACTTCATATTCCCGTCATTCACAACACCGATAATACCCATTCCCATCGCCAACAATCCCTGGTTTGGCTCAGGAATTAGAAATTGTGATACCTTGTCCAGTATCCATTTGTGGCTTTCATTGAGGTAGTACACATAAACTTTCTGATTATGAATAATGCCCAAACTGCCAAGGCCGGGTGCTATTAGTTTTTGCCCGGCTTCGCTGTTAACCTGCTCAAGGTTTATGGAAGACGTATCGGTTTTACATGAACTAATTGCCAGCAAAATGATTAGGTAAAGCCAGAGATGTTTGATTGGGTGCATTTTTTTTGATTTTATAAATGAACTGTATTGAGTGGGTAAAGATATGAAAAAGATATGGGGTTAAGCAGGTGCTTTTATCAAGAAAAAGGACCGGCTTTCACCGGCCCTTTAAAACCCAAAACTAAGTCTTAAAAGTTGAAGAGAATTACAAAAAAAACTTTATTGTTATGGGATTTGCATTGCATATCTTTAAACTGATTTTTTATTCAAGAATAATTAATCGGTGGCTCTCTCTGTGAGACTGACCTGTGAACGATATAAAGTAGATACCTGGCTCAAGGTGGAAAATATCTATGCTTCGTTGAACTTCCTGCCCGTTGAATGTTTTTCTCAGGTGAACAACCCCTTTCATGTCGATGAGTTCCACAAGCGTTTGTCCATGATTTTCCTGACGGAATTCCAGGGTCACTTGTTGGTTTGCAGGATTGGGGTATATGTTAAAGTGCTGCCCCCCTGATATTTCTTCATCAACATTTGTATAGGGCCCTACATATAGTGTGTCTGCACCAATACATCCAAACTCATCTGTCACTCTTACCCACTTCCAGCCATGGTTGTTTACCGGGTAATGTCTGTCTTCATGCCCATCTTGCCAGTAATAGGATGCAAAGCCTGGCCCTGCATCAAGTATTACGGTGTCGGGAGCTTGGGTGTAAATATCTGGACCAAGATCAACTTGTGGCTGACCGGTTATTTCTATAAGTGTTGCAAGGGTATCGCTTTCAGTTGACGCATTGGGTGTGGATACAAATGCAGTAAAGGTGTAACTGCTTGATGAAGACAAGTCTGCAGTAGTTTCAAAGGTGAAGGTATAGCTTGTATTTTTTAACCAATCCTGATCCAACGCAAACTCTTCAGTCACACTGGCTGATTCATCACCTAAATGGTATCCCAGCTCAAAGCTGCTGCCTTGCTCAAAATCATCATACCCCTGGTTCAAAACTTCTACAATGACCGTTTCATTATCTGAAAGCATGCAGTGACTTGCGGGAGCTGCAATGGATTCCATTTTCAGGTTATATGTGATAACATGTACTGAATCCGTATTGTGGCATCCTGCTTCATCTTCCACTGTTACGTGATACATATCTGAACCTGGCTCGCTGACCTGGTAGGTTGGGTGGGTGGAACCATCCTGCCACTGGTAGGAAACAAACCCTGAGCCGGGGTCAAGGATAATATCTTCTGGTGCTGTGGTAAAGATATCCTCTCCTAAGTTGGGTTGAGGCAGGGAAAGTACTTCGAATGATGCTGCTAGTGTATCATTTTCAGGGATTTCGTCTCCGTCAAAAGTAGCCGTTATCTCAATGAGATGCTCACCGGGTTCATCCAAAAGGATGTGTTCGGTAAAGGTGTAAACCCGGGTTGCTTCTGGTTGCATGGTTGTTTCAAGGATGTAAGATTCCTGCACCAATGTGCCGTTATCAAGGCTGTACGAAAGTGAAATTTCCGTACCGCTTGAAACAGGCATATAGCCGCTGTTTTTAAACCTTACTTTTACTTCCTGTTCACCGGCATTGCCGCAAAAAGTAAAGGGTTGCAGAAGTGAGTCAGGGGCGATGTCAAATACCTCGGGATATACATCTGAATGGGCTATGGATGTACATCCAAAATCGTTGCTTACTTCTACCCAGTAAGATCCCCAATCCTGCACATCAAAAATTTGTTCAATGCTACCGTCCTGCCACAGGTATGATGCGTAACCGGAACCGGGGTCCAGAGTGACATTTTCGGGGTAATCTGTGGTGATTTTCGAAGGAAGAAATACCTCAGGATAGCCGTGTACATATACTGTAAAAGCCAGGGTGTCGTTATCTGCATTGGCGTCCCTGTGTATTTGATAAACCCGGAAATCATAACTTTGCTCCTGTTCCATGTTTATCCCCTCAGAAAAAGAGAAGTCCAGGGTCTCATCAGCAAGCCATTCTTGCTCAAGGATTAGGGTATCGATGCTGATAACCTCGTCATCATATTCCAGTGCCAGGGGGAAAGTATCCCCTGCGAAAAAAGTTTCAGGACCATGATTGATAAGGCGGACACCCACAAACTCTTCTTGGGTTAGCTCGCATGCGTCTAATGGCTCCGTCACTTCCAGTATTTCAATGTCATAGGTGACAAGCAAGACCGAATCTTCACCCATGCAACCATGTTCATCAGACACTATCACACTGTACCATTCCGAAAAAGGATCGTTTACTTCGTAATATTGACCATCGGAGCCGTCCTGCCATGTATATTCATTGAAGTCTCCACCTGCATCAAGGGTTATGTCAAGAGGTGTCATAGAATAAAGGGTGTCTCCAATATAGGGGGCAGGGTATCCATAAACCCAAATAGTGGTGTCGAGTATGTCATTTTCGGGATTGGCATCTGGAAGAAGATGCTTTACTTTTAAGTTGTGTGCTCCGTTTTGTGACAAATCCAGTGGGTTTTCAAAGGTAAAGTCCAGGGTCTGGCCGGGTTGCAGGTTGTTGTCAAGGGTGATCATCAGATCATCGTACAACACATCGTTATAGTAAAGTTCAATATCAATTTGCTCTCCCTCTTCCAGATCTTCACCCCCTGTATTTTTGAGTTGAGCTGTCAGAAGCTCCGTATCCGATAGTTCGCAGTTACTCTCCGGACTTAGGATGGCATTTAATGCCAAATCCCTGGCGATTACATTTAAGGTATCGGATGCCTTGCAATAGTTGTGATCCGTTACTTCTACATGGTAGGTGTTTGAAAACAGGGAAGAGACCTGGTAGGTTTGCTCAGAGCTGCCGTCCTGCCACAAATAAGCTTCAAAGCCGGCCCCGGCATCCAGCAACAGGGTGTCGGCCATGGTTGTATAAATGTCATCTCCCAGATCCAGTTCCGGATATCCAAAAACAGTTACTTGTGTTGACAGCGTGTCGTTAAATTCACCGGGCACATAAAAATCACTGTCACCCGGTAGCATGGTGTAAGCTGTTATGGAATGATTCCCCTGCTCTGTTAAATCAAAGGTTCCTTCAAAAGTGAAATCTACGGTAGAGCCTGGCTCCAGGTTGTTTTCAAGTATAAAGCTTTCGTAAACACTGGCATAGGAGTTAATGTCAATGCCTGTGGGTATTTCGGTTCCACTGTCAAGAGTGTTGAGTCCAAAGTTTTCAATCCTGATGGTAACTTGTTCATCCTGGCTTAGCTCGCATGCATCAACCGGGTGGGTAATAGCACTCACACCAATATCATGTGGAGCATCAAATATGCTTACAGCGTCCACACCTATACCTTCCCAGCTGCTTGATTCTTCGTCAAAGTCGTGGGAAGCAAATACCCACCTGAATTTGACAAACTCTTCCTGTGCCAGGCTAGTATCCATCACTGCCCGCA
Organism: Bacteroidales bacterium; assembly: GCA_007131245.1. Taxonomy (GTDB): domain Bacteria; phylum Bacteroidota; class Bacteroidia; order Bacteroidales; family UBA7960; genus SKVR01. The sequence continues at coordinate 1,344 of SLQX01000195.1, read as the reverse complement.
CCCTTTGCCATCCCTCATTGTCTCCATGCCATCCGTAGTCAACGGAGAAAGCTTCTTGTAACGTTGATATTTCGTCATCGTTGTACCATCCCCATGCAAGGTCATCTGAGTAGGGTGGGAGAACTTGCCAGCTCTCACCTTCATCCAGAGAGTATTGCAAACTTAATCCATCAGTATTTTCCAGGGTATGGGTGTGTACGTAAAACTCCAGAACAGGGTGCACGGACTGGGAAAAGTTGAAGCAGGGACTCTCAAGCCAGGATGCCTCCATGGCTGGATAGGCCCCATCGGGGTTGGTAAACCAGGCTTTTGTCCCGGATTTGGCTGTGCCTATTTCACTTCCCCCGGGCTCACCCCATTGCCATGAGCTGTTTTCTCCATATCCTGTCCACAATCCGTCAGAATCAATAAAGGGCTGTGAATAAGGTAGTTCAATGTAAGGCACAGAAAATATCGAATGGTCTAAAGCATCGTTGGATGGATACTGATCTTCCTCCCAAAAAGTTTTTACAATAATATCATCGTATCTACCCGGGGTAGAGAAGTCTGCTGTTGGAGCAAAAGTATGATCAATATATCCCCCTACTTCAATGTGATCATATAATGTGTCCATATGCCAGGTTTCACCACCATCCAATGAAAACCCAAGTGGGATGGGGTCGCTTACCGGTTCTGCTCCGTAATTTTTCACCCTTACCTCTACCGTTTCATCTTCACTCATATTGCAACTTGGCCCCGGGGCTAACCATTGGGAAACACCCACATCCTTGGTAACATAACTCCCGGTAACAATCAGGTCGTCAATATTCCATCCACTGTAATTATTGGTGTTGTCAGTGGGGCCAATGGAAAACATTATCAGTACATTTTCTTTTCTGCTGGCAGGGGGTAAAGAGTAGGTTTGTTCTGTCCAGCTGAGAGCATGGTAGTGGGTTTCATTCACCCATATTTGGTCCCAGCTGTTTCCGTTATCGGTAGAAATATGTATATAGGCTTTGTCGGTGTACTCAGTATTCAGCCAGCGTTGAAATGTAAGGGTGATATCTTTATAGTAAAAACAGTCTAATGCCGGTGAAATGGCCTGGTATGCCATATATGGAAGTCCGGGCTCAAAGTCACCGGGATGTTCTCCCTGGCCTGTGAGGTCGGTGCCAATTATTTTTTCACCGCTTACCGGGTATGAAGGGCCTGGGTAGCCGGATGATCCCCCCAGGCCTTGAGGGATATCTCTTTCCCATTCTCCTGTTAAGATCCACCCTCTGTCAGTATCAAAGTTATCATGAAATATGGTTTCATAAATTTCCCGCGATCCGGGTGGATTTTGATCTTCCCCGGGAAATTCTT
>SLQX01000133.1 GCA_007131245.1 Bacteroidales bacterium | reverse complement strand
TCCATTTTTTTTAATTTAATTAGGTTAAACAATAAAAATGTTCTGATACTAAATAATTTTAGTGAGTCAATGACGTAAAACCATTAAAGCAAAACAAATTAAGGGTCGGTTTGTTTAACCCAGACAGGGAAAAAGTTAAATTTTGTTGGTTCGGGGGCTCTGCAGAATTAGCTTTTATCTGGGCAATCAGGCAGGTTTATTTTCACAGGGAAGAACCATGGGATAATCAAGACTATAGGGTGGGATAAAAGGCATCTTCAATATGGTGAATTTTGAATTTTTTCCCTTTTACCAGTATCGAAATAATATCAAACCGGGTGTCCAGGTCAAAATTGTTTTCATTGATATAGAGGTTGGCAGCCCTAATAAGAGTTTTTTGTTTGACTTTGGTTACAAACTCCTCCGGCTCCCCAAAGAAGTTAGTGCTGCGGGTTTTTACCTCTACTACGATAAGCACATCGCCAATTACTGCTATGATATCAATTTCCAGAGAGCCTTTTCTCCAGTTGGTTTCCAGTATACGGTAGCCTTTGCTCTCAAGATACTCAGCGGCAAGTTCTTCCCCGCTTTTGCCCAGTTGATGTAATTCTGCCATGTTTTGAAGGTTAATATAACTATTTGGGGTGGGGTGGTATTGACAGTTTTCTTATACCATAAACAATTTTCAAAAAAGTATGTTTAGACCTTCTGTTGTGTTATTCTGAAGGACTGGCCATTCCATTGCGCACAATGGATACAAGGATGTAATAGAGCAAGATCAATGGAAGGGCAAATACGCCGGTTAAAATCAGTAAAAGAACACAGCCAGAGAGAAACACATATTTGAACCTGTTATTCTCAATACCATATCCCCTGAATTTTAAAGAAATAAGCGGTATATGGGTCACCATGAGGAATGAAAGCAGCAGCGTAATGCCGGTTAAAACCCAGAAGCTTTGGGTTGTCCAAAGGTAGAATTGATAAAAGAGATTATCAGAAGAGCCAAATGTAAGAGCCAGGGGGAACGAAACCAGAAATAAGGCATTTGCCGGGGTAGGTAAACCAATAAACTCATGGGTCTGGTTTTCGTCAATGTTGAATTTTGCCAGCCTTAGAGCCGATAGCACAGGTATAAGGAATGCAATAAAAGGTAGTGGGTTAATCGCTGTCCAACCTGGGTTTGGGGCACTTTGTAAAAGGTAATGATAAATTATCATAGAAGGGGCCAACCCAAAGCTAATTAAATCGGCCAATGAGTCCAGCTGCTTGCCAATTGCACTATAAGCTCTGAGTAGCCTGGCCGATAGCCCATCCAGAAAGTCAAAAATGGCCGCTGCAATAATCAATAGAGCAGCTACATGCGGCCTTTGTTCAAAAGTAAAAACGATGGCAATGCTTCCACTTAGCAGGTTGAGGCTGGTGAGTGTATTTGGAATATGTTTATGAAATCCCATAGTTGATTGATTTTGACTTAAAGAAATTTAAGCCTTATTGGCTTGAGAAAGTCTGTAATTTATTTATTTTTGAAGAATGAATTAGTTACCATTTGGATGATTTTGGCTACCTGAGTTTTAGTGCTCTTGATTGGCGAGCTTATAATTTTCATAAATGTAAGTGCAAACAATCCATGTTAAACCTAACGACTATGTAATGAACGCATTAGAATTTGATAGATATCCTTTAAAAGAAAAGGTTTACCTTGTTTTTGAGCATGGCAATGAGGTTGCATCCAGGCAATTTTTGTATTTCAACATACGGTTATATACCTTGTTTGGCTTTTTTGCTGAAGTTTGGTATATACCCAATGACAACAAGATAGAAAAAGTGGAAACCTTAAGCACGGATGAAATCCTCAGCCTTTACAAAAACGAATTTGATATATCAGAACTGTTGAAATAAATGGTAAAATTAGGTTTTTTGAATCAATAACAGGGTAAATCTCGCCATCTTTTAATGGAAAATCATAGTTTTGTAACCTGAATAAAACCAAACAGGCTTGGTTGTAGCAAGCCCGTTATAAGGAATTACATATCCAGCCATTTTCGTAGAAATCGCTATTTCATTAAATCTAAAACTTTTGCTCATGCAAACCAAAGTCAAAACAACGTATTTATTATTGATCGTTTTTTTATTTTTTTTACCTGCTGTCCTAGGCCAACAAACCATCACCCTTGAAAAAATTTGGAAAGATAACTACTTTGCCCCCAATACCATTAGTTTAGGGAAAAGTATGCTTGATGGTGAACACTATACCATTGTAGAGGATAATCACAAACTCAACAAGTACGAGTATGCCACCGGAAGCCTGGTGGAAACCATTGTTTCTCTTGATGAATTAATATCAGATGAAGAGGGGAACACTCCCTCCATTGATGATTATCGTTTCGACCCTGATGAAAAACGTTTGCTGATTGCCACAGATACCGAGTCTATTTACAGGTATTCTTCTCGTTCAGCGTTTTACATTTATGATTTAGAGAACGGGGACATAATGCCACTTTCTATTGCAGGGAAACAAAGGTTGCCCCGTTTCTCTCCGGATGGGAGTAAGGTAGCTTTTGTGCGCGACAATAACATCTTTTTAATGTCGCCCGAAACAAGGATTGAAACCCAAATTACCCACGATGGCAAGAAAAACTATGTTATCAACGGTACCACCGATTGGGTGTATGAGGAGGAATTTCAATTTACTCTTGGATATCAGTGGTCCCCCGACAGCCGAAAAATTGCTTTTTTTAGGTTTGACGAAGAACATGTTAAGGAGTTTAATATGATGATGTACGGGGAGCTTTATCCCACAGAGTACCGGTTTAAATATCCCAAAGCAGGGGAGGACAATGCCCATGTCAGTATTTTTGTGTACGACCTGGAAAACCAGGCAACCATTCCTGTTGATTCACAGGTAGATGCGGACCATTACATCCCCAGGATGAAGTGGACCCATGACCCCGACAAGTTTATGCTTTACCGGCTGAACCGGCATCAGAATCATCTGGAAATGCTTCTTGCAGATGCAGAGACCGGCAAAACCGAGGTTGTTTATGAAGAGAAAAATGAATACTATATCAGCATCAATGATGATCTTACGTTTTTAGCCGATACGTCCTCTTTTCTTTTTACAAGCGAAAAAGATGGTTACAGGCATATTTATCTCTACGATATGAATCAAAGGGAAAGCGCTGCTGTTACAGCAGGAGACTGGGATGTGAATGGTTTTTTGGGTGTGGATGAGGCAAATGATCTGGTATACTTTACCTCACACGAGGTAAGCCCCCTTGAAAATCATCTTTACTCCATCAACATTGATGGACGTAACAAAGAGCAACTAACCTCTGCCAAAGGATATCATAACCCCGTTTTTTCTTCCAATTTTAAATATTTTATCAACACACATACCACTATCAATACCCCTCCGGTTTATTCTGTGCATGAATCTGACGGTTCTCTGGTACAAACACTGGAAAAGAATGAAGAGCTGCAAGAGAAAACAAAAGAATACTATTACAGTGAAGCCGAATTCATAACCATCCCAAATGAAGGAGACATGGATCTCAATGCCTGGATGGTAAAACCCCCGGACTTTGATCCATCCCGGGAATACCCAGTGCTGATGTACGTATATGGAGGGCCGGGCTCACAAACTGTAACCCACCGGTGGAATGCATATAATGGCGCATGGTTCCAGATGCTTGCCCAGAATGGCTATATTGTTGTTTCGGTTGATAACCGTGGGACAGGAGCAAGGGGGGAGGCATTCAAAAAAATGACCTACCTGGAGCTGGGTAAATATGAGACCATTGACCAGATAGATGCTGCAAAGTATTTGGGTGATCTCGATTATATTGATTCGGAAAGAATTGGAATATTTGGCTGGAGCTATGGTGGCTATTTGTCTTCTTTGTGCCTCGCCCTGGGTGCCGATGTTTTTTCTGCAGCCATTGCAGTGGCCCCGGTAACTTCCTGGAGGTTTTATGATACCATATATACTGAACGGTATATGCGTACACCTCAAGAAAACTCTGATGGGTATGATGACAACTCACCCATTTCACATGTGGATAAAATCAGAGGTGCTTATTTACTCGTTCATGGGACAGCAGACGATAATGTTCATTATCAAAATACCATTGAAATGGCCTCAGCACTTATAGATGCAGACGTGGATTTTGATTTGATGATATACCCCGATTTGAATCACAGCATCACGGGAGGTAATGCACGACTTCATTTGTACAGGGTTATGACACAGTTTCTTGACCAGAATCTTTAAGTTGCCGCGTATGCAACCTGTTTTTTTACCACCCATGAGGTGAGGCCGTACAATCAACAATGTGATAAAAAAAGGGTTGATGTTTCAGTTCGTTTGATTGCTGTAAAAAATTGTGCAAATACCTCGGAAAGGATACCCGGGGTGAGAAACTAATGTTTTGTAGCTCATGATTCAGATAGGTAAAGCCTTTTATTTGCAAAATTTAGGCAATAATTGGTTTATGTTTTTTTGATTAATCAAAATCTATTTGTAATTTTGCACCCCGTTTGGGTAAAACACTTAGAAAATATCAAATCATAACCATTAAAGAAAGAGGTAAACATGATTATTGTACCTATTAAAGAAGGTGAAAATATAGACAGGGCTTTGAAGAAGCTTAAAAGAAAGTTTGAAAAGACTGGTATATTGAAGGAACTACGTGAAAGACAGAAGTTCACAAAGCCCTCGGTGATAAAGCGCGAGCAAAAAATAAAGGCACAATATATTCAGAAGCTGAGAGATCAGAGTGAAGGTTGATCCTTTGCAAAGATGAAGTTTGACAATCAAACTGCATAAAAGGAGAAATTTTTGTTTTCTATCTGATTTCTATGTATATTGGCAAAAGTTTCTTCTTTTTTTATGGTGCTTAGCGAGTTTTATAAATATTTGCAGTTTGAGAAAAGATATTCTCCGCACACGTTACGGTCTTACAAAACGGACTTGCAACAGTTTTCCTGTTTCCTGGAAAATGAATACGGAGTCTCTCCCAAGGACGCTTCATCTTTACAAATAAGAAGTTGGCTTTCGAACCTTAGTGCAGGGAAAGCCACCACCAAAACCCTGAACAGGAAAATTTCTTCCCTTAAGTCCTACTACGCTTATCTGGAATATTACAACAAAATTGATTTAAATCCGATGGTGAAAGTTTCTTCACCTGTAAGTGGAAGAAATTTGCCGGTATTTATTCCGGAGGATGACATACAATCGCTCTTTGAAAAGATTGAATTTACGAAAGATTTTGCGGGGATACGTGATCGGCTCGTGCTGGAGTTGTTTTACTGTACTGGCATGAGGCTCTCCGAACTCACAGGTCTAAAACACCATCATGTGGATGCCGCAGCTGCCCAGATCCGGTTAAAAGGCAAGGGCAACAAAGAACGCATTGTTCCTCTTACCAGTCAATTGCAGGATTTATACAGGCAGTATATAAAAGAAAAAAAACGTCTTTTTGCATACCAGAAACATGACTACCTGATTGTTACCAATGGGGGCAAAAAAGTATATGCCAAATTTGTTTATCGTTTGGTAAATTTTTACCTTAGCACTACTACTACCGTGAGCAAGCGGAGTCCTCATGTTTTAAGGCATAGTTTTGCCACTCATATGTTAAATCGTGGTGCAGATATCAATGCTATCAAAGAAATATTAGGACATTCAAGCCTGAGTGCTACAGAAATATATACGCATACCACGGTAGAGCAATTAAAAAAAGTTTATAAACAAGCCCATCCAAAGGCGTAAACCTGGAGGAGAAAGTATGAAAGTATCAATTAGTTCATTGCATTTTAAAGCGGACGTGAAACTGGAAGAGTTTATCCGTGAGAAAGTCACCAAAGTGAGCAATCTTTTTGATGGAGTAATAGGCAGTGAAGTTACACTGAAGTTGGATCAAAGCTCCAATAATGAGAACAAAATTGCTGAGATACGAATCATGATACCCGGAAACGATCTATTTGCCAAAAAGCAAGCCAAAAGTTTTGAGGAGGCTGTAGATAATGCCGTGGGAGCTTTAAAAAAACAGATAACCCGGCACAAGGAAAAAGTAAAAGGGCTATAAAATAATCCTGAAACCCCTGTCATTGGGAAAAACAAAAAAAAGCGAATTAATTTTTGGTAGTTTTTAAATCTTTCGTACATTTGCAGACCTTTTTAAAGGGTCTGCTTTTTATTGTGTTCATTGAAAGAAAAATAAGACAAAAATATTGCCGGTGTAGCTCAGTTGGTCAGAGCATCTGATTTGTAATCAGACGGCCGGGGGTTCGAATCCCTCCACCGGCTCGTTCATTTAAATATTGAAAAAAACTGGGGGGGTTCCAGAGCGGTCAAATGGGGCAGACTGTAAATCTGTTGGCTTTCGCCTTCGGAGGTTCGAATCCTTCCCCCCCCACTAGCTTGAGCCAAGCGGAAATAGCTCATCCGGTAGAGCGACAGCCTTCCAAGCTGTAGGTGGCGGGTTCGAGTCCCGTTTTCCGCTCAACAACATTAAAACAGGCCGACGTAGCTCAGGGGTAGAGCGCTTCCTTGGTAAGGAAGAGGCCACGGGTTCAAATCCCGTCGTTGGCTCAAAGGTGACATCTTTAGTATACATTAGTGAGTTTATAAGAATCCCTTTTTTAAAATTTAAACATCCAGTTAGATATGGCAAAAGAAAAATTCGTACGTAACAAGCCGCACGTGAATATTGGTACCATCGGTCACGTTGACCACGGTAAAACCACCCTCACCGCTGCGATTACAACTGTATTATCAAACAAAGGTCTTTCTGAAATCAGATCTTTTGATTCAATTGACCAGGCACCCGAAGAAAAAGAAAGAGGTATCACCATCAATACGGCACACGTTGAGTATCAAACTGAATCACGCCACTATGCTCACGTTGACTGCCCCGGCCACGCCGACTATGTGAAAAACATGGTAACGGGAGCCGCACAAATGGACGGTGCTATTCTGGTAGTAGCCGCAACTGACGGCCCTATGCCCCAAACACGCGAGCACATCCTTCTGGCACGCCAGGTTGGTGTTCCTGCTTTGGTTGTTTTTATGAACAAGGTTGACCTTGTGGATGATGAGGAACTTTTGGAGCTTGTAGAAATGGAAATCAGGGAACTGCTTTCTTTCTACGATTTCGATGGTGACAATATTCCCGTGGTTCAAGGTTCTGCCCTTGGTGGACTGGAAGGAGAAGAAAAATGGGTAGAAAAGATTATGGAACTTATGGATGCTGTTGACAGCCATATTCCAAATCCCGTACGTGAAGTTGACAAAGACTTCCTGATGCCTGTTGAAGATGTATTCTCTATTACTGGCCGTGGTACCGTTGCAACCGGTAGAATTGAAACAGGTGTTATCAACTCAAGTGATCCCGTTGAAATTATCGGTATGGGTGCAGAAAAACTAAAATCTGTTGTTACCGGTGTGGAGATGTTCCGCAAAATACTTGACCGCGGTGAAGCAGGTGATAACGTGGGTCTGTTGCTCAGAGGTGTTGACAAAAAAGAGATTACACGTGGTATGGTAATCGTTAAGCCCGGTTCTGTTAAGCCCCATGCCAAGTTTAAAGCTGAGGTTTATATCCTTAAAAAAGAAGAAGGTGGCCGTCATACACCATTTGGCAACAAATATCGCCCACAATTCTTCTTCCGCACAACTGACGTTACCGGTGAAATCTATTTGCCCGAAGGACGCGAAATGGTAATGCCTGGTGATAACCTTACCATTACTGTTGAACTAATCGCAGACGTAGCTATGAACCAAGGTCTTAGGTTTGCTATCCGCGAAGGTGGACGTACCGTAGGTGCCGGACAGGTAACGGAAATTATTGAATAACAATATAGTTCTTACAGGGGGGTAGTCCCCCCTGCATACACGGGTGTAGCTCAATTGGTAGAGTAGCGGTCTCCAAAACCGTTGGTTGAGGGTTCGACTCCTTCCACCCGTGCAAATATTAGAATGTTTGGTTTAGGTAGTAAAAGCCTTGATGTGAGCCTGGCTTTGAAACATCTGAAAAGATTCATTTAAAATTCTCAGAACAGATGAAAAACATAGTTAATTATTTTAAGGAGACTTACGACGAGCTTATTAACAAAGTTTCCTGGCCTACCTGGAGTGACCTGCAGAACAGCGCTGTTGTTGTGTCCATTGCTTCCCTTATAATCGCAGCCGTGGTTTATTTGATGGATATAACTTTTAGCTCCATATTACAAGAATTTTACAAGTTGTTTTTATAAGAAACGAAGCCACTTGTAGAATAGTGATTACCGAATATTCTAATGTTTATCCTTCTTAAGTCACAAGCACAAAAACGGGAATCTATTTCTACTTATTAGTATGAGCGAACAAGTTAAAAAATGGTATGTTGTCAGAGCGGTTAGCGGCGGGGAAAAGAAAGTCAAACAACTTTTAGAGAGTGAGATCAACCGCCTTGGATTAGAGGAGTATGTTTCGCAGGTACTAATTCCCATGGAGAAAGTTTATCAGGTGCGAAAGGGGAAAAAGATAAGTGCAGAACGCAACTATTTTCCCGGGTATGTCCTGATAGAAGCTGCATTAACCGGCGAAGTACCACATATTATAAAAAATGTGCCGGGGGTACTCGGTTTTCTTGGATCAGCCGGAGAGGCTGTACCTTTACGAGAACATGAGGTGAATCGTATACTCGGAAAAGTAGACGAACTCACGGAAAAGGATGAAGAATTAAACATCCCCTTTATCGTTGGTGAATCAGTAAAAGTTACAGACGGCCCTTTCAGTAGTTTTACCGGAGTTATTGAAGAGATTAATGAAGAGAAGAAGAAACTCAAGGTAATGGTAAAGATATTTGGAAGAAAAACGCCCCTGGAATTAAGCTTTATGCAGGTAGAAAAGGAATAGAAACCACGTGCTTTTGGTTTTAGTCTTGATCCCCATACATTAAAAATTATTTAAAATGGCAAAAGAAGTTAGTGCGCTTATCAAACTGCAAATCAAAGGAGGAGCTGCCAACCCTTCACCACCTGTAGGACCTGCATTGGGTGCCAAGGGTGTGAATATCATGGAGTTCTGCAAGCAGTTCAATGCCCGTACACAAGATAAGGCAGGGAAAGTGATTCCTGT
>SLQX01000219.1 GCA_007131245.1 Bacteroidales bacterium | reverse complement strand
GAATGGTAGATATGCTGCGTTGACCTGGCGCAGAGAAAAAGAAGATGGATAAAACCGGCCCTGCCCTGCGCGGTCTCCCTGGAGGTTTTCCCAACCTCCAGGGTGTTTTGGATGTTGTGGGTTTTAATAACATCTGGCTGGTCAACCGCAAGCTAAAAACAAACTCCATCCAAAAAACCTTATTTAACTCCGATTTAGAAAAACTTAATTTATAAGCTATTATGATTGCAAATTTTTAGTTTTTCTTAATCGATTTGTCATTCTAGTATTCTTGTAAAAAAAGCATAGGCAATAATTAACCTTAAGATGGTCTTTAGAAAAAAAGCCAATAACAAATTTGGGTTTTAAAAAATTCCTTCAACCTTAGTAGAAATTGGCATACATGCGCATTAAGACCTTAAACCCTTGGTTTTAAAGGGTGAGGGTTTGCTGTCCGAATTCGCCAAATTATTGTTACGGCTCATAAGAATCATATGACCAAACCTCCCCGGGTGGCTTTCGGATTTTTTTGCGCAGCTTGTCTTTGGCCGGATACCCCAGGGTAATGAGCAGTAATATTCGTTTATCATGGGGCACATTGAGGATTTTTTTGGCCCGCTGCTCATCGAACCATCCTATCATACAGCTTCCCAGTCCCAGCTCGGCAGCCTGCAGACAAAAATGTTCGGCCACAATGCCGATATCCATCAGGTAGAAGTCCTTGTCTTTTACATTCCCTCCGACACGGGAGAGCCAGTTGGGCTTTTCCCCAATGATGGCTGCCACCACCGGGGCTTGTGTGGCAAACTTGTTGAACGTCATCAACGGTCCCTGGCTGGCGCGCCCCAGCTCACGTGCAACTTCCCGGTCGGTGGCCACCACAAATCGCCACGGCTGTGCGTTGCAGGCTGAAGGAGCCATGCGGCAGGCGTCCATGATTTGTTCTATCTTTTCACGCTCAACGGGCTTGTCGGAGTATTTCCTTGTGCTCTCCCGCTGCATCACTAGATCTTTAAAGTCCATACATCTGAAAATATCTGGTTTGAACCTGCAATGATAGCAAAAATTTCTGATGCCGGCCGTTGAAACATAGCGGGCAGAGTCCAACATTTTCTTGGGGATTTGACCCTGTTTTTGGGTAGCAATAACTATCTTTGATTTTCAAACCAATTCAAATGGATTATGCCTGAACAGAAGAAACTTTTTTTGCTGGATGCCATGGCTCTGATATACCGGGCCTATTTTGCCCTTAGCCGCAACCCCAGGGTCAACTCCCGGGGGATGAACACCTCTGCCGTGCTGGGCTTTGCCAACTCGCTGCTGGAAGTGCTCAAAAAAGAGAAACCCAGCCATATTGCCGTGGCTTTTGATGCCTTTGCACCCACCCAGCGCCAGACCGACTTTACCGCCTACAAAGCCAACCGGGAAGATACCCCCGAAGATATTGTCAACTCCATCCCTTATATTAAAAAGCTTATTGAAGGGTTCAACATCCCCATCCTGGAGCTGGAGGGGTACGAAGCCGATGACATCGTGGGTACCATTGCCAAAAGGGCGGAGAAGGACGGGTTTACTGTTTATATGATGACCTCTGACAAAGATTTTGGCCAATTGGTGTCGGATAATATTTTTATGTACAAACCTTCGCGCATGGGCAACGGCGTTGAAGTGTGGGGTGTGAAAGAGGTATGTGAAAAGTTCAGCATCAAAGAGCCGGAGCAACTGATAGATATCCTGGGGCTGTGGGGCGACTCGTCGGATAACATTCCCGGGGTGCCGGGCATTGGCGAGAAGAAAGCCAAAAAGCTGCTGTCACAGTTTCACTCCATCGAGAATTTGCTGAAAAACGTGGATGATGTACCGGAAAAAAGGAGCCGCGAAGCGCTGAAAGAGCATGCAGACCAGGCGCTGCTTTCCAAAAGCCTGGCCACCATCATCCTGGATGTGCCTGTTGAGTGGAATGAGCAACAGTTCAGATTGCAGGATCCCAACCCTGATATTTTATTGCCCCTGTTTGAGGAGCTGGAGTTCAGAAACTACGCCCAGCGGGTATTTGACCATATTAAGGAGGAGGCCCCCGGGGCCATGCCCTCCAAAGCCCAACAGAAAGGACAGATGGACCTGTTTTCAGGTACCGATGCCTTTGAAGACCCGGCAAAAATCGCCAGGCAAAAGGCAGAGCAACTGATGAAAGACAATCAGTTTGAAGCCCTGGAAAAACAAGACGACATCGAAGCTTTGGTAAAGAAGCTTGAGCAGGCACCGGCCTTTTGCTTTGACACCGAAACCACCAGCCTGCATGTCATAGACAACGAGCTGGTGGGAATTGCTTTTTGCATGGAGGCCGGCCAGGCCTGGTATGTCCCCTTTCCCGAAGATCGCAAAAAAGCTCAAAAGCTGGCCGACCTCTTCAGACCGGTTTTCGAAAATCCCAACATTGAAAAAACCGGGCAGAACCTCAAGTTCGACATCGGGGTGCTGAAAAACTACAACATCCATGTGCAGGGCAAGCTGTTTGATACCATGCTGGCTCACTACCTTCTCCAACCCGACATGCGTCACAACATGGATGTGCTTTCGGAAACCTACCTGGATCACAAACCATTAGGCATTGAGTCGCTCATAGGAAAGAAAGGGAAAAACCAGAAAAGCATGCGCGAGGTACCCCTGGAAACCCTCACCCCCTATGCATGTGAAGATGCGCATATCACACAGCGGCTGCGGGAAGTGTTTGAACCGGAGCTGGAAAAATTCGGTTTGACCCGGCTTTTTAATGAAATGGAGACACCTCTGATATATGTATTGTCGGATATGGAGACCCATGGGATGAAAATTGACCGTGGGAACCTGGAGGACTATTCAGCCCGTTTGCAGGCAGACATCGAAAAGGTTGAGAAGGAAATTTATGAGCTGGCCGGGGTGAAGTTCAACATTGGATCGCCCAAGCAGCTGGGAGAAGTGCTTTTTGACCAGCTAAAGATTGTGGCCAAAGCCAAAAAGACCAAAACAAAGCAATACAGCACCAGCGAAGATGTGTTGTCGAAGCTGGTTGACAAGCACGAGATCGTGCAAAAAATTCTGGATTACCGCTCCCTCACCAAGCTTAAGTCCACCTATGTGGACGCATTGCCCAGGCTCATCAGCAAAACCACGGGCCGCCTGCATGCAAGTTTCAACCAAACGGTGGCTGCCACCGGACGCTTGTCGTCCAACAACCCCAACCTGCAAAATATCCCCATCCGCACTGAGCAGGGCCGGGAGATTCGCAAAGCCTTTGTCCCCGGTGACAAAGACCATACCCTGCTGGCAGCCGACTACTCGCAGGTTGAGCTGCGCATCATTGCCAGTCTGAGCAAGGACGAAGCGATGATTGATGCTTTCCGCAAAGGACTAGACATTCACGCTGCCACTGCATCCAAGGTGTTTGGCGTAGACCTGGATGATGTTAGCCCGGAGATGCGCCGCAAAGCCAAAACGGTAAACTTTGGTCTGGTGTACGGCATTTCGGCTTTTGGCCTGTCGGAAAGGATGAACATTCCCAGGGATGAAGCCTCACAAATCATTAAAAACTACTTTGATCAATATCCGGGCATCAAGAAATACATGGACGACACCATTGCCTTTGCACGGGAGCACGGGTACGTGGAAACCATCATGAAAAGGAGACGCTACCTGGCCGACATCAACAGCTCCAACAGTGCTGTGCGCGGGTATGCCGAGCGAAACGCCATCAATTCACCCATACAGGGCTCTGCAGCCGACATGATAAAGCTGGCCATGATTAACATCTACAAAGAGATGAAGGCACAGAAACTACAATCGAAGATGATACTACAGGTGCATGATGAACTGGTGTTTGATGCGCGCAAGGATGAGCTGGAAACGTTACAGAAAATCGTAGAAAAGGGGATGAAAAACGCCATAACCCTCGAGGTGGATCTGGAGATAGACATGAATCCGGGAAGTACCTGGCTTGAGGCGCACTAGATAATAACACCCATCAAAAGCTGAAACAACCCCCTAAATAAAAAAGCCCTGCTCCAATGAGCGGGGCTTTTTTAGTTATTTATTATGATTCACCAGTTTAGCTTTCCAGGGCGTTGAGATAATGCTCAAAACGCTCCAGTATTTCCGTAACATAATGGTAGGGTTCAGAGCCCCTGGCATACCCGTGACGCACCACCGGATCGAGGTAGTACTTGGGTTTGGATTTGTTCAGCACAAAATAATCCACATTGTCTTTCCATACATCAGGATCTTTGCCGTGCTTTTCAGCAAGTCGGCGTGCATCCAGTACGTGACCAAGCCCCACATTGTAAGATGCCAGCACAAATTTGATGCGCTCCTTTTCATCGGGGATGATCTTTTCCATCCTTCTGTCGATCCAATTGAGGTACTTGATACCTGCCACGATATTCTCTACGGGAGAAGAGCTCATGCTGACATCGTACATAGCAGCCGTATTGGGCATCAGCTGCATAATACCAAAGGCACCGGCCCAGGATACCGCATCGTTATTGAAACGGGACTCCTGGAAAGCCAGGGAAGCAATCAGGCGCCAGTCCCAACCCACGATATCGGCAAATCGCCTGAAGTAGTCATCATACACCGAAATACGTCCGCCGCCCAGTGAATGATACTGGCTTTGGGCCATATAAGAACTCCTGGGGTTCTGGAAATACTTATTGTACAGGTTGGAGTATTGCCTGGTATTCTTAAACTCTTTCATCCACTCATCAATGGCTTCTTTGAGCAGCGGCGTGTCGTGCCTAACGGCCCATGAAAGGTTTTGAGGAAAACTCAGTGGGGTTTGGATGTCGATGTTGGCATAATAGGTTTGGTTCACCTGTGCCACATGCTCATCGCTAACCGTGTAGTCGATTTCACCATTGGCAACCCTTTCAATGAGCTGCTCGGTTTCCTGGTCGGCTTCCACGATATAGATGGTATCACCTATCTCCTCCATCAGGTTTTTCAGGCGGATAAGGTGAGAGGAGTTTTTCTGCACATGAATGGTTTTCCCGGCCAAGTCGAGCTGGCTTCTTACCAGGTGATCTTCAACTTCTGAAGAACGCATGTTGTACCAGTCTTCAGGCCGTTGCTGCACCAGAACCTGCCTTGTTTGGCTGTGGGGTTCGGTAAAGGAAAACAAATCCCTGCGGCTTCGTGTAACGGTCAAATCCATTGCAATGATATTACACTCATCTTCAGCCATCAGGCAGGAGAAGTTTTCATTCAAATCGTTGGAAACGAAAACTTCGAGTTCAACGCCAATATGACGGGAAAACAGCTTGAGCAAATCAAGATGAAATCCCATGGGTTGTCCACGGTAAATGAAATAATTGGTTGAATTGTAATCCGTGGTTGCCTTCAGCACACCCCTTTCCAGGATGCCGGGCAAATCGTTTGGATTCTCTGCTTCCTCTACAACAACCTCCTCCACAACCTCAGACTTGTTGAAAAAATACAAGCCGGAAATTAACAGAAGGGGAATTGCAACAACCAGAAGCAGTTTAAAGAGCAGTTGTTGTTTCATTTGTTTTTTGTTAGTTTAGTTTGGCACAATGCCTGACCATCTTGCTTTGTATGACAGGCCATTGAATTATTGATTATCTGAGTTTTATACATCCCACCAACGGGCAGAATTGTTATTCCAGATTCAAAATTTCGCCAACAAAAAGAGCGCGCAAAGGTACAAATTTTTTTATTACTTCAAACCTTTGACTATATTTTTATATTTATAGTGCAAATATAGCTATTAACCAGGTTTTATTATCAATGAACAGCGTTAAAATTACAACGTAATTTTGTGAAAAAAGGGCCTATCTCACTACAGAAAAGGGGTTGGGCACTACTAACCCTGTTGATAACTTTTGCCTTTTCCTGGTATGTTATCCGTGATAACCAACAATTCGCATAAAAGATGGTTTAACCAGGTTTTATTAAACTTGCCAAAAAAACTATTATAATCTCTTAGTGTGCAACTTATCACCCCATCAGATGAATTGTTTTGGTGTTAAGTGATCCTAATCGGATAAATCTTGGTATTTTTGAGGCCGTAAAAATTGCACAGGATGTTTTTTAAAGACGTTATCGGACAGGAGGAAATCAAGGAGAAGCTCATTCAAAACGTTGTCAATGGCCGCATAAGCCATACACAGCTTTTTTTGGGCCCCGAAGGAAGTGGTAAACTGGCCCTGGCTATTGCCTTTGCCCGCTACCTGGCCTGCACCTACCGCACCCCGAAGGATGCCTGCGGCACATGCCATAACTGTATCAAATACAACAAACTGGCACATCCTGACCTAAACTTTTTTTACCCCATACCATCGAAAAAAGTGGGAGGGCGGCAATTGCAGAGCAAAGACTTTGCAACCCAGTGGCTCAGCTACCTGGAATCATCTCCTTATGTCAGCCTCAACGCCTGGTATCAGCATATTGCAATGGAAAACAAGCAGGGACAAATCTTTGCGGAAGATTGCAATGAAGTTATCAAGGTGCTATCCTATAAGCCCTATGAAAGCGAATACAAAGTGGTTATCATGTGGATGATTGAGCGCCTGTATCACGCCGCTGCACCCAAGCTTCTCAAGGTACTGGAAGAACCCCCGGACAAAACCATTATCCTGTTGGTATCGGAAAACCAGGAGCAGATTCTCAATACCATCCTGTCACGGTCACAGCTGGTAAAAATACCATTTGTTAGTGAAGAGGAGATAAAAAACGGGCTGATCAACCAATACGGCACAGAGCCATCCACCGCTGCAAAGGCGGCGTTTATTGCTGATGGCAATTTTTATACGGCACTGGCCTTATCGCGCAATGACGAAAGTCTGGAAGGGAATACCCAACTGCTGAGGGAGTGGCTGAGGCACTGCTACCGTTATAACCCCGCAGAGATCGTAAACCTCATGGAGGGATTTGCCGGCATGGGGCGCGAAAAACAAAAAAGAATGCTTGCCACGGGTGTGGAAATTTTCAGGCAAAGTATCCTTATCAATTACAACACCCCGGAGCTGGTCAAAGCACACCCTGACGCTGAAGATTTTATCCGCAAATTTTCAAACATCCTTTCACCGGAGATGGCCATGCAGATGAGCCATGAGTTTTCGCAGGCCATCTACCATGTGGAACGCAATGCCAATCCCAAAATATTGTTTACCGATTTGTCTATGAAAGCAGCACGTATAATGAATAAGGCAAAAAAATGATTATTTTGCTAATTTTGTAAATCTTAGCTGTAATAGCCTACGGCAAAAGTTAAGCAAATATTAAATATTAAGAACAAAAGAATACATAAACCATTGGAAAACGACAATAACTTCATATCAAGGGGATGCCGTTGCACCCCAGACCCCAACACCACCCGGCAGGAAGAGCTTCATGCCCACTCCTGCACAAAGCTCAATGTTTTTAACTGGCTGGAAAACATCAAACCGCCCCGCTGCTATCCTTCGCAGGATCTGGTGGAGGTCCGGTTTAAAAACAGCCGCAAAGATTTTTTCCTGGTGCCGGAAGGTCTTCAGCTGGAGGAAGGCGACATTGTAGCGGTGGAAGCATCACCCGGTCACGACATCGGGATTGTAACCATTACCGGCCAGATTGTCAGGCTACAGCTGAAAAGTAAAAATATTGATTCCAGGAAAACGGAGTTCAAAAAGGTATACCGTAAAGCCAAGGTGTCGGATATTGAAAAGTGGGTAGCAGCTGTAAAAAAGGAAAAGAAAACCATGTTTGGCAGCCGGGAGTTTGCCTCTTCCCTGAAACTGGACATGAAAATCAGCGATGTGGAGTACCAGGGCGACAACACCAAAGCCATCTTCTATTATACAGCCGATGAACGGGTTGACTTCCGTGAACTTATTAAGGTGCTTGCCGAGAATTTTAATGTACGTATTGAAATGCGTCAGATTGGTATGCGCCAGGAAGCCAGCAGACTGGGAGGTATCGGCTCCTGTGGAAGAGAACTTTGCTGCTCCACCTGGCTCACCAACTTTCGCTCGGTTTCTACCAATGCCGCTCGCACCCAGCAGCTTTCTCTCAACCCGCAAAAGCTCACCGGTCAGTGCTCCAAACTGAAGTGCTGCATCAACTACGAAAACGACTGCTACCTGGACGCCATCAAGGATTACCCGGATACCAAAATTCTGTTGGAAACGAAAAAAGGTAAAGCTTTTCACCAGAAAACAGACATCCTGCGAAACATGATGTACTATTCCTACCAGGATAACCCATCCTCGTTTATCTGTTTGACACGCACACGTGTTGAGCAAATCATCAAGCTCAACAAGAAAAATGTTCTTCCCGAAGACCTGCTGGAGGAGGTTGTTGTAGAAACAGTAACAGAAGTTTTTTCTGATACCGGCTACCAGGAGGATAGCATTACCCGATTTGACAAACCGGCAAAAAGCAAACGCAAAAGGAAAAACAGGAACAAGCGGAAAAAGAAGTCCTGATATTAGGTCCGGGATATCACTCCGGGAAGGACCCGCAGCGAACCCTGGTAAAAAATAACATTATGCAGCAATTATTTCACCACAGACTCGTTACATTTATCATTATTCCTCTAATGGTTTTGGGGTTGGGGGCATGCAAGCAGGGCATTGTTTTTGAAAAAAGCCAAAGTGTCAACAAAGATGGGTGGCACTATCAGGATACTGTTTTTTTTGAACACGAGTTTACAGATACACTGGCTTTGTACGATATCTATTTGAATGTTCGCAATACCGACGACTACCCCTACCGGAATTTTTATGTGTTTTTCGAAACCACTTTCCCCGATGGCAGGGTGTTCAGAGACACCATTGAAACTTTTTTGGCGGATCGCACAGGACAGTGGACAGGTTCGGGGCTGGGACGCACCAAGTCCAACAGTTTCCATTTCCGCAAAGACGTATGGTTCCCGGTAGAGGGAGAGTTTACTTTTTCTATCCAGCATGCCATGCGTGAGGAATATCTGGAAGGGATATCAGATATTGGTATTCGCATTGAAAGAAAATAAGGGCTGCATTTTGTCGTTTGAGCTTACAAAAGGGGGTGAATGATCGCGCTCTTTCCAACACCAGCAGGACAAGAAAATAGAGGTAATCGCCATGATAAGCATGGATAAACGTTTACAGTCAACGAACTAACAAATGAAAACTTAAACAATTAAATTGAACTATTAAAACAGAAAACAATGCTGGCATCCCCTGTTTAAAAAAACATAAATTCCGGGTGTTTGCCCCAGGAAAAAAGAAGACCCTTTTCAGCATCAGCCAGAATAACTAAATATATTATACCGATAAACCCTTTTTGATAACAACACCATAATGAGTAAAAAGAAGTCTCAAAATTATTCAAAGTACATTAAAGCCTTCTGGATCATTGTCTTTACACCGGTTGCACTGACTTTCCTGATTTTCACCTCCATATCCCTGGGTTTGTGGGGCTTTATGCCATCTTTTGAGGAGCTGGAAAACCCCAAGAGCAACCTGGCCAGTGAAATATATTCGGCTGACGGCCAACTGTTGGGCACCTACTACATCCACAACCGTAGCAATGTGGAATACGAGGAGCTCTCACCCAACCTGGTCAAATCATTGCTTGCCACCGAAGATATTCGCTTTCACAACCACTCGGGAGTGGATGTGCGCAGCATCATGCGTGTGATTTTCCGTAATATCCTTGGAGGTCAGCGCAGTGCCGGGGGAGGAAGCACCCTGAGCCAGCAGCTGGCCAAGAACCTGTTTCCCCGCCAGGAAAACCCCTCCACTGCCCAGATTGTGATCATTAAACTGAAAGAGTGGGTAACGGCTTCCCGGCTGGAACGCAATTACACCAAAGAAGAGATCATTGCCATGTACCTTAATACGGTTGACTTTGGCAGTCATGCCTTTGGGATAAAGTCAGCGGCCAAAACCTATTTTAACACTTTCCCCGATTCGTTGAAGGCTGAAGAGTCGGCTATGCTTGTGGGGATGCTCAAAGCACCCTCATGGTATCACCCGGTGCGAAACCCCGAAAGGGCGTTGCTGAGAAGAAATGTGGTGCTCAGCCAAATGGCACGGTATGGTTTTATAGCCCCCGAACAATATGACTCCATCAGGGAGCTCCCCCTTGATATGTCAGAATTCCAGGTACAGGATCAGAATACGGGGCTGGCCACCTATTTCAGAGATTATCTAAGACAGGAGCTGGTGGAGTGGTCACACACCCGAACCAAGCCCGATGGCACCAACTACAATATATACAGAGATGGGCTGAAGATATACACTACCATCGACAGTCGCATGCAAAGACATGCCGAAGCGGCCATGGCTGAGCATATGGGCGGGTATCTTCAACAGGAGTTCCTTGATCACTGGCAGGGATATTCAAACGCCCCCTTTGGCAGTGACCTCAGCCAGGAAGAAATCCGGCGCCTGATGAACAACTCCATGCGCCGCTCAGACCGATACAGGTACCTCCGAAGAAACAATGTTTCCGAAGACTCTATCCGCAAAAACTTCAACACTCCGGTAAACATGCGGGTATTTTCATGGGAAGGAGATATTGACACCGTTATGACACCCATGGATTCCATCCGGTATTACAAGCATTTCCTGAATACCGGAATTATGTCGGTGGAGCCCCAAACCGGTTTTGTCAGGGCCTATGTGGGAGGAATCGATTTCAGACATTTTAAATATGACCATGTCACCCAGGGCAAAAGGCAGGTGGGTTCAACCTTTAAACCCTTCCTTTACACACTGGCCATGCAGGAAGGTGAGTTTGGCCCCTGCACCAAGGTACCCAACACCCCGGTATCCTTTGAGTTGCATGATGGCACCATCTGGACACCCAAAAACTCTACGGATAGACGGGAGGGTGAGATGGTAACCCTTCAGTGGGCCCTGGCCAACTCTATCAACTATGTATCTGCATACCTTATCAAGCGGTATTCACCTCATGCCTTGATAAGACTGGTAAACAATATGGGTATTACCGACCCCATGGATCCGGTACCGGCCATCTCCCTGGGAACACCCGACATTTCTGTGCATGATATGGTGGGTGCTTTTTCTTCCTATGCCAACAAAGGGATTCATATTACACCCAGCTTTGTTACCCACATTGAAGACAGCAACGGCAACCTGGTTGAATCCTTTATTCCGCAGCAAAACGAGGTAATGAACGAACAAACAGCTTACCTGATGCTTGAGCTGATGAAAGGGGTTGTGAAAAGTGGTACAGGTGTGCGGCTTCGATTCACCTATGAACTCAACAACCCCATTGCCGGTAAAACGGGTACCACCCAAAACAATTCGGATGGCTGGTTTATTGGATTAACACCCGATTTGGTTACCGGTGTATGGGTAGGTGCTGAAGACAGGGGCATACGTTTCAGGGAGATCAGACTGGGCCAGGGAGCCAATACAGCCTTGCCTATCTGGGCCAAATACATGAAACGACTCTACGCCGATGACCAGGTGGACATATCCATGGAGGACTTCGAACCACCCCTGGGGGATATTCAGTTTGAAACCGATTGTGAAAAAGTTGAAGAAGAGGAAGAACCCCGCCAGTTATTCGATCAGAACATATTCTAACACCCCGGCAAAAAGTTACCGCCCCGCAGACAGATAAATTTTCTGCGGGTGGCTGCTGCCGGATTATCAAAGAATCATTCCTGCCCCCACCGTATCATGGGTGCTCTCATCGATAAGAATGACACTTCCGGTGATGCGGTTGAGTTGATATTTGTCGAAAAACAAGGGTCGGGTAGTGCGAATGGAAATCCTTGCAATATCATTCATCCCCACATCCGGGTCGTCTTGTATGCGGTGCAGGGTGTTCACATCTATCTTATAGTGTATCTTTTTCACCACACACCTGGCCTCGCTGGTGGTATGCCGGATAGTATACTTCCCCCCGGGCACAAGCTTGTTGCAGTTCATCCAACATAGCATGATATCCATATCCTGGCTCACGCGGGGTACGTTATTCACCCTTACAATCATATCACCCCTGCTGATATCAAGCTCATCTTCCACCTGCATGCTCACCGACATGGGCGCAAAAGCTTCCTGTATCTCCCCCTGCGCCCCCTGTATAGCTTTTATTTTTGAGGTAAACCCCGAAGGTAAAACCATGATTTTATCACCAGGCCGGAACACTCCACCGGCGATCCTGCCGGCATAGCCTCTGTAATCATGATGGTCATTGTGGTGGGGGCGAATCACCAGCTGCACGGGGAAACGGCCATCTACCATGTTCAGATCGCTGCCAATATGGATGGTTTCCAGCAGGTACATCAGGCTGGGGCCCCCGTACCACGACATCTTTTCAGATTTCTCCACCACATTGTCGCCCATCAGGGCACTGATGGGGATAAACTGTAAATCGGGGATATTCAGTTTGGAAGCAAAAGCCTGGAAATCTTTTTTGATCTTTTCAAAAACCGACTGGTCATAATCCACCAGATCCATTTTGTTGATGCAAAGGACCATGTGGGGGATTCCCAGCAGGGAAGCAATAAAGGCGTGCCTCTTGGTTTGTTCAACCACCCCTTTGCGTGCATCGGCCAGGATGATGGCCAGGTTGGCGGTGGAAGCACCGGTAACCATATTGCGTGTATACTGCACATGGCCGGGGGTGTCGGCAATGATAAACTTCCTTTTGGGCGTGGCAAAATACCTGTAGGCCACATCAATGGTTATTCCCTGCTCCCTTTCGGCCCGGAGGCCGTCGGTCAGCAAAGCCAAATTGACATGTTCTTCGCCCCGACGCTCACTGGTAAGCCGGATGGCCTCATACTGGTCTTCAAAAATGGATTTACTGTCGTACAACAGGCGGCCGATGAGGGTGCTTTTTCCGTCATCTACACTCCCGGCGGTGGTAAACCGCAGCAGCTCCATATCCAGGTATCCGTTTCCACTAAAATTGCTCATTATGGCTGAATTTTATTTTTCTGATTGATAGGTATTAGAAAAGCAACGGGTCATTTATGCACCGCCGTAAAAAAATGTTGGTGAGGAATCAAAAATATCCGTCCTTTTTGCGGTCTTCCATGGATGTTTCCGACCTTTTGTCATCGGCCCGTGAGCCCCTTTCGGTTTGCCGTGCAGCCGCTACCTCATCAATGATCTCCTCCACACAGCTGGCATTGGAAAGCGCAGCACCGGTACAGCTCATATCGCCGATGGTACGGAAACGAATCCGTAGCTTTTCCCAGTTTTCTCCCTCCTGCAGCTTAATATAATCGCTTTTGGCAAGCAATACCCCTTTGCGGTTTACCCACTCCCGGTGGTGGGCAAAATAGAGGGACGGCATCTCGATGTTTTCCATCAATATATATTGCCACACATCCATCTCGGTCCAGTTGCTCAGGGGAAAAACACGGAAGTGCTCGCCCTGTAGCTTCTTGCCGTTGAAAAGGTTCCACAGCTCAGGACGCTGATTGCGGGGATCCCACTGTCCAAACTCATCTCTGTGTGAAAAAAACCGCTCCTTGGCACGGGCTTTTTCTTCATCCCTGCGCCCGCCCCCCATGGCAGCATCAAATCCACAGGCTTCAATGGTGTCCAGCAGGGTAACGGTTTGCAGGATATTGCGGCTGGCATTGACCCCCTTCTCTTCCTGCACACGCCCTTTGTCAATGGAATCCTGCACACTTCCCACCACAAGCTTTGCTTTTAAATGTTCAACCAGGTTGTCCCGAAAACGAAGGGTTTCCGGAAAGTTATGGCCGGTGTCAATGTGCAACAAAGGGAATGGCAGACGGGCAGGACGAAAAGCTTTTACCGCCATGTGAAGCATCACAATGGAATCTTTTCCACCGGAAAACATCAATACGGGCTTCTCAAACTGGGCTACCACTTCACGTATCACAAAGATGGACTCCGCCTCTAACTCCCTTAAATGATTCAAATTGTATGAAGGCATTTTGTTGTAGGATATTAAAACGTTGTGAATGAATTATGCTTTAATTTTCATTGAATGAAGTAGTTCCGCAGTGGCCAAACCTAAGCACTGCTTTTTGAAATTAAACAAACACTTAGCTTCTGGTCATATACGTTTTGCAAAAGTATAAAATTCCCTTCAATCAAAACATATATTTTACCATGGGTGCAGGCAAAATTAGGAGGAATAACCTCTGCCACCAAGAAATTATCCTTTAGCTGGCAAAATGTGTATACCACAGGCAAGCAGCTTTCAAACATTTTGGTTATTTTTGCCGGTGACAGGGTTTTCAAAATATTAAAACCGATTTTTACCCATGCAAAAATTGGCCGGTTGGATTTTACGTATGACGGGATGGACAATCACCCATGACATGCCGCAGGGCATTCCCAGGGCAGTGATTATCATGGCACCTCACACCAGTGGCTGGGATTTTGTATGGGGCAGGCTGGGTTTCGCATCCAAAGGGATAAAGGCGAACATCGTCATCAAAAAAGAGTTTTTCTTTTTCCCACTGGGCTTGCTGCTGAAGTACCTTGGAGCTATCCCCATTGACCGGGGCCTCAGCACGGGCACCATCAAAAAAATTACCTCCATGATAAACCGTTCCGACGAGTTTTTCCTGCTCATCACACCCGAAGGGACTCGAAAATTGGTGAAAAGATGGAAAAAGGGGTTTTATTTTATCGCCCAACAAGCCGATGTACCTATCATACTAGGATTTCTGGATTATAAGAATAAAACAGGGGGGCTGGGGAAAGTAATCTACCCCTCGGGCAACTATGAAAAAGACATGGAGGAAATCGAGGCATTCTACAAAACCAAGCAAGCCAAATATCCGGAGCATTTTAACCTCTCACCACAAAACCTGGATTCCTTACCAGAGGGGTAAACCTTCTGAAGACATTTACAGTACCACGGCTTCAGCCTTGCAGTCCCCAAACATCAGAATCATTTACCCCCCACTTTTTAGTTTGACGGCGAATGGAACACATCATTGAGGTTAAGCCTGAGAAAAACAGTATACTGGGGTTTAATCTCATTGTTATCGCCCAGGTTGATCCGGCTGAAGCTTACCGTACCGCCCATCCTGAAATTAAGCACATCACTCACCTCCATTTGTGCCCCCAAAGAGGTGTAAATGCCAAACCCCATGCCGTAATCCCGGATATTGTAATACTCTGAACGTATCTCGCGGATGTTAAACTCCAATCCACTCACCCTAACCCGGTTTTCTTCGATTTTGGTATCGGTGATATTGAGCCCGCTTTCAAGGAATGGATGGATGTAAGAAGGGGTCTGGAGGGTATACTGAAACCCAAGGCGCAGCTCAATACGCTCCTCGGTGGCATAGATGTCGGACAACAACCGGTAAGGCTCGGTGGTGGAGGTGTACTTATCGGTAAAGATGGTAAACCGGTCGGAAACAGAGAGCCTGGCATAGTTGAACTCCCCCATGATGGCAAAACTTTGGTTGAAGTTCAGCCCCCCGAAAAACCCCACCTGCACCGCAGGACTATATTGCATCCGGGTGGGCAACTCACCTACTTCAAAGGATTCAATGATTTCATCACTCTCTCGGATGAGGCGGTCGCGGTTATGCTGACGGTTCAGTGCATCTTCCACGCTGTGGTCACCGGTGCCGTTGTAATAGTTGGCGGTGGAAGAATTGGCAAAATAAGCACCCACACTCAAACCGTAAATCCACCGGGCGGTGGGCACATCATCGGCAGAAACATTCATTTCAAGTTGCTCCGGGAAAGGCGAGGCGATGGGCTGTCCGCGCCCTTCCACGAACAACAGGGTAAGAATACCGGTAAAAAGGGCTAATATTGAGAGTCTAAGCATACAGGTGCGATGATTGGATTTTTGAGTTGCCTCAAATAATATTGCGGCATTGATTACAATAGGTTGTTAGAACTATTTTCGGATACCGGCAAACCATGTATCAAGCAGCTTGTGCGCTGCCTGGTATGGGGTTATTTTATTCTCGTCCAACAGATGCAACACCTCACCGGTGAGCGCTTTTACATCCTTATCCTGGTGGAAATGGTCAGACAGGTATTGCTGGATGGTTTCATACATCTGGTGTTTTTGCTGCTGGTTTCTTTTTTGATGAAAAAACCCATTGTCTTTCACCATTTTCTCATATTGCCGGATGAGGTTGTTGATGTTTTCCATCCCTGTTTTGCGTATGGATGAGCAAATCTCCACCCCGGGAGACCAGCCTGATGGTGCGGGCGGAAACAGGTGCAGGGCATTCTGGTACTCTACCCTTGCATTTTGGGCCTTGATAAGATTGTCGCCATCGGCTTTGTTGATGACCAGGGCATCACTCATCTCCATGATTCCCCTTTTGATGCCTTGCAATTCATCGCCGGCACCGGCCAGCATCAACAACAGGAAAAAATCCACCATGGACTGCACGGCCGTTTCCGACTGCCCCACCCCCACGGTCTCCACCAAAATGCGGTCAAACCCGGCGGCTTCGCACAGGATAATAATTTCGCGGGTTTTGCGTGCCACCCCGCCTAATGTTCCTGCCGAGGGGCTGGGCCTGATAAAGGCATCTTCATTATTGGACAGAGACTCCATACGCGTTTTATCGCCCAGGATGCTCCCTTTGGAAATTTCGCTGCTGGGGTCCACGGCCATCACGGCAATTTTATGCCCTTTGGTAATAAGGTAGCTGCCAAAGGCTTCGATAAACGTACTTTTGCCCACCCCGGGCACACCTGTTATGCCGATACGGAAAGATTGGCCCGACCAGGGCATGCATTTTTCAATGATTTGCTGCGCTTTTTGATAATGCGCAGGCAGTGAACTTTCCACCAGTGTGATGGCCTTGCTGAGGATGGTTCTATCGCCCGCCAGGATTCCTTCCACATAGGCATCCACCTCCAGGTCGTTGCGACGGCGCAGCTGCATGGCAGCAATGGCCTTTTCGTTGAGCACCGGAAGCTTATCCACCCCTTCATTCACCTTCAGCGCACTGTCGCTCTGCTTTTTTCGGGTATTTTTTGCTTTGTCAGACATGCCGGATTTTTTTTACAAACGTACGGAATATTTTATTTCAGATAGCATGTTTATAACCCATAAAAGGTTTTGCTGATAGAAATATTGTAAAAAGGTCAATTGCAAGCTAAATACTTACTTCCATTAACTCTGTATGTTCACAACGAAAACCTTTTAACAAATATTTATTTGCTTAAAAATTAATTAAAAACAGCTATGAAAAGTCTAATTATTGGCCAAACTAAAAAACTACCTACATTGTTTAAAATACAGTAAAATATGCATTGGTGTCCGGTTAAAAACCATTTGACGTTCCCCAAGTGCTATTATATCTATTTTTTTAATATTATCGCCCCGCTGGGGCTTGGTTTGGTGATTTACCATAAATTCTACAAATATTACCGCGGCTCTGCCGCTCAATTTAAGCTGCAGCGCAGCGAATATATTTGTAGTCAGCAGATTAGCGTATCAACAATAAAGCTGCAGCACAGCGATAATATTAGCAATAAAATAAATTCAGTTTTTCTGGACATCAATGTAAAAAAATAAAACAACACTATTCAACGTTCAATATTACGGAACCTTAAAAAGCTCTTTTGGGGCAGATTAGCCAAAGATAGCAGGAAATAAACACCATATTCAGAAACAGCCAAGGAGGCGGGGTAAAACATTGATATATCGAGGACAAAAAAAGCTGTAACGAAAGTACTGACAGGTTGCTTAAATGTAAATATGGTTGAAACTACCATCTTTAAAGCCCAGGAATCAGTGAAAAACTTTCGATACAGCTCTTAATTAGTTATAGGTGTATAGTAAGCATCAGCTTACTTTTTAAAGTACTTGAAGTCTTTGCCGAGATATCTGGCGGTATCACCCAGAATTTCCTCGATGCGGAGCAACTGATTGTATTTAGCAATCCTGTCGGAACGGCTGGCAGATCCCGTTTTGATCTGTCCGGCACCAAGTGCAACAGCAAGGTCAGCAATGGTAGTATCTTCAGTTTCGCCAGATCGGTGGCTTATAATAGAAGTATAGGAATTGGCCGTAGCCAACTGTACGGCATTAATGGTCTCGGTAAGAGTTCCTATCTGGTTTACCTTGATTAGGATAGAGTTACCAACATTGGTATCAATCCCTTTCTGCAACCTGTTAACATTTGTAACAAACAAGTCATCCCCTACAATTTGAACTTTATCACCAAGTTTTTTGGTCATTTGGGCCCATCCATCCCAGTCATCTTCGCCCATTCCGTCTTCAATGGAGACAATTGGGTATTTCTTAGCCCAGTCAGCCCAATAATCCACCATTTCTTTGGGAGTAAGTTTATCTCCGGTGGACTTATGTAAATGGTATACATTTTCTTCTGGCAGGTAATACTCAGAGGCAGCAGGGTCCAGGGCAATAAAGATGTCTTCACCGGGCTGATAACCGGCATTTTCTACTGCTTGTAAAACAACCTGAATAGCTTCTTCATTGGATTTAAGGTTGGGTGCAAAGCCTCCTTCATCACCAACGTTGGTTGAGTAACCCTGTTTTTTCAATACAGCTTTTAAGTTGTGAAAAATCTCAGCACCCATTTTCAGAGCATGACTAAACGAATTTGCTCCAACAGGCATTACCATAAATTCCTGGAAATCGATACTGTTATCAGCATGTGAACCACCATTAAGGATATTCATCATGGGAATTGGCAGCAAATTGGCATTTACACCACCTACATAACGGAAGAGGTATTGGTTGGTTTCCTGGGCAGCGGCATGTGCAACAGCCATGGAAACACCAAGAATAGCATTGGCACCCAGATTGGCTTTGTTGGGTGTGCCATCAATTTGCAGCATCGTGTTGTCGATGAGGTTCTGATCGGTTACAAAAAGACCTTTGAGTTCATTATTCAAAACATTATTAACGTTGCTTACAGCCTTCAACACGCCTTTACCCAGATAGTTAACTTTGTCATTATCTCTTAGCTCAACAGCTTCATGCACACCTGTGGAAGCCCCGGAGGGAACAGCTGCTCTCCCTAATATTCCATTTTCTGTTAATACATCCACTTCAACTGTGGGATTCCCTCTGGAATCTAAAATCTGTCTTGCATGAATATTTAAAATTGCACTCATAGTTTGTTAATTTAAATAGTTAAACATCAATCCTTAATTTCCAATAAGCTACTAATCTATAAAAAATATTCCATTTAGAAAATATAAAAGAGGATAAAGCAGTTAGAAACTTTATCCTCTTTTGGTTTTGTCAGACTTCTGAGATTATCAATTGAGTTTTCAAAAATAAAAACAGCTGTCGTAAAGCCACATAATCTTACATGGAGGAAAACTATTTCTTATCATCCTTTTTTTCGGAGTCCTCTTCCTTGTTTTCAGGCTTTTTCTCTTCTTTCTTTACCGTCTTTTTTCCTTCCTTAGGTTTGGCTGCAGTTTTCTTTTCCTCTTTGGATTCATCAGCAGGTTTTTCAGCAGCGGCCTCCTTTGGTTTCTCAGCAGTTTTCTCGTCAGAAGCAGTATCCTTCACGTCAACCTGACTTTCGGCGGGTTTATCCGTGGGTTGTTGGTCAGTATCAGCAACTTCTTCAGCAGCAGGTTGTACTGTTTGCTGATCTTTGTCCGATGCCTTTTTGCCCCTGCGGCTACGGCGTGTTCTTTTGGTCTGAGTTTCTGTGCTTTTCAGCATGTTATCGTTATAATCAACCAGTTCAATAAAGCACATTTCAGCACCGTCCCCTTTCCTGAAACCTGTTTTTAGAATACGGGTATAGCCACCAGGTCTGTTGGCAATTTTTTGGGCCACCTCTCTAAAGAGTTCACTTACCGCATATTTGTTATTCAGATAAGAAAAAACGGTTCTTCGCATGTGAGTGGAATCCTCTTTTGATTTCGTGATAAGGGGTTCCACGTAAACACGCAAAGCTTTAGCTTTTGCAAGGGTAGTATTGATTCGTTTTTTCAAGATAAGGGAAGAAGCCATGCTTGCAAGAGTGGCTTTCCTGTGCTGTGATTTTCTTCCCAAATGATTTATTTTTTTTCTGTGTCTCATTTTATTTAGTCCTTATCCAATTTGTACTTTGAAAGATTCATGCCAAAACTCAGGTTTTTGGACTTTATCAGTTCTTCAAGCTCAGTTAGCGACTTTTTGCCAAAATTCCTGAATTTAAGCAAGTCATGCTTATTAAGCGAAACAAGGTCGGCCAGTGTTTCAACATCCGCTGCCTTCAAGCAGTTCAACGCCCTTACACTTAGGTCCAAATCAACAAGTTTAGTTTTGAGCAATTGACGCATATGAAGTGATGTTTCATCAAATTCTTCACTGGAAGCTTTCTCTTCTGCATCAAGGGTGATTTTCTCATCAGAGAAAAGCATGAAGTGGAAGATAAGAATTTTCGCGGCTTCCTTTAAAGCATCTTTGGGTGTAATTGAGCCATCGGTCTGAATTTCCAAAACAAGCTTTTCATAGTCGGTTTTCTGCTCAACACGGTAGTTTTCTACCACATACTTCACATTTTTGATGGGTGTAAAGATAGAATCGATGGCAGTTTGACCGATAATCGGATTAAGGGGCTTGTTTTCTTCGGCGGGGACATATCCCCTTCCTTTTTCTATGGTAAGCTCAACATTCAGGTTAACAGAGGGCTCAAGATTGCAAATAACCACATCCGAATTAATAACCTGGAAGTTGGAAAGTGCTTCATTCAAATCCCCTGCTTTGAATACATCTTTACCTGAAATATTTAACGTTACTTTTTCGCTTTGTTCTTCTTCAACTTTTTGCTTAAACCTGACTTGTTTAAGGTTGAGAATAATCTCAGTTACATCCTCCACAACACCTTTGATGGTAGAAAACTCGTGGTCTACACCTTCAATACGCACGGATGTAATAGCAAAACCTTCTAGGGAGGAAAGCAGAATTCGTCTGAGTGCATTACCTATGGTAATTCCATATCCTGGCTCCAGGGGACGGAACTCAAACTTCCCGAAACTCCCGTCAGATTCGAGCATGATAACCTTATCGGGTTTTTGAAAAGCTAATATTGCCATTTATAAGTGGGTTTTTATGTTACGATAACTCAATTGGGTTATATAATAGTAGGATTATTTGGAGTATAATTCTACAATGAGTTGTTCCTGGATGGTCTCAGGAATTAAATCCCTTTCCGGCATATTCAGAAACTTTCCTTCCATTTTCTGGTCATCCCATTCCAACCACGAATACGTATTGGCTCTGCCACTTAAGGATTCGGTGATAGCTTCAAGATTATGAGACTTTTCTCTGACTCCCACAATATCACCAGGCTTAACGGTATAACTGGGAATACTTACCACCTCGCCATTTACGGTAATATGTTTATGACCAACAAGTTGTCTTGCTGCGCGGCGTGTGGGGGCTATGCCCAAACGAAATACTACATTATCGAGGCGGGCTTCGAGTAATTGCAACAAAATCTCACCAGTAACACCTTTTTTCTGATTCGCTTTTTTAAACAGGTTGGAAAACTGTTTCTCAAGCAAACCATACGTATATTTGGCTTTTTGTTTTTCTTGCAATTGTATGCCGTACTCCGATTGTTTTTTTCGCCTTTTATTGGCACCGTGCATCCCCGGAGGATATTTCTTTTTTTCAAATGCTTTGTCAGCACCAAAAATTGCATCACCAAATTTGCGTGCTATTTTTGTCTGGGGTCCTCTGTATCTTGCCATATTCTTTATATCTAAAATAAATCGTGTTCGAAAATAAATAAATTAAACTCTTCTTCTTTTGGGAGGCCTGCAACCATTATGTGGTAGTGGGGTAACGTCAACAATTTCAATTACCTCAATACCCTGGGCATGAATTGTTCTAATAGCAGATTCCCGACCTGAGCCAGGTCCTTTCACAAACACTTTTACTTTGCGCAAACCTGCATCATATGCGATTTTGGATGCATCGGTGGCAGCCATTTGAGCTGCGTATGGAGTATTCTTTTTCGACCCTTTAAAGCCCATTTTTCCAGCTGAGCCCCAGGATATCACCTGGCCGCTGTTATTGGTCAGGGAAATAATAACATTGTTGAACGAGGCAAAAATATGTGCCTGACCAACAGGTTCTACCTTTACGACTCGTTTTTTGGAACTACGTCCTCTCGTTTGTTTTGCCATAATTTTTTTAATATTACTCTGATCAAGCTATTGTGCTCCGAAACATCAATAGCTTCGTTAATTGAAATTATTTGGTAGCTTTCTTTTTATTGGCTACAGTTTTCTTTTTACCTTTCCGGGTGCGGGCATTGTTTTTGGTTTTTTGCCCACGCAAAGGTAAACCAATACGGTGGCGTATACCTCTGTAAGAGCCTATATCCATAAGCCTTTTGATGTTCATCTGAACTTCTGATCTCAGTGCACCCTCAACTTTAAAGTGGTCACTGATAATTTGCCTGACAGAAGTAATCTGTTCATCTGTCCACTCTTCTACCTTAAGATTGGGGTCCACACCGGCCTGGGTGAGGATGTTACGGGCAGTACTTTGCCCTACGCCAAAGATATAGGTTAAGGCAACTTCACCTCTTTTTTTTCTGGGGATGTCAATTCCTGCTATACGTGCCATAATATTTCTATTCTTTTAATATAGTTATCCTGTGATTAACCCTGACGTTGTTTAAACTTGGGGTTCTTTTTGTTAATGATATAAACGCGTCCTTTTCTACGTACAATTTTGCACTCAGAACTTCTCTTTTTTACAGACACTCTAACTTTCATTTCGCAGTTTTTTTGGTGTAAATGTTCACTCAATTATTTATACCTAAAGGTAATGCGCCCTTTAGTAAGGTCGTATGGTGACATCTCTATTTTAACTTTATCTCCAGGCAGAATTTTAATATAATGCATACGCATCTTACCTGAAATATGGGCGGTAATAATATGCCCGTTCTCAAGTTCAACACGAAACATTGCATTACCTAAAGACTCGGTAACGGTTCCGTCTTGTTGTATAGAGGGTTGTTTTGCCATACTTTTTTTAATTGATAATTAAAACGTTGTTATTATTGGATTTCAAAGATTCTATGATGTACGAAAAACTAGAAAGTATATCGGCTGATTCCTTACCAACAGCTATGGTGTGTTCATAGTGAGCAGAAGGTTTCAGATCGGATGTTCGAATGGTCCAACCATCATTCTCCTGTACTATAAAACGCTTACCCAGATTAATCATAGGTTCAATAGCAATAACCAGTCCGCTTCTTAACTTCATGCCTTTGCCTTTTCTTCCAAAATTAGGGACTTCAGGGGGTTCGTGAAGATTGCGGCCAAGACCATGGCCCACTAATTCACGTACTACACCATACCCGGCTTTTTCAGCATGGCTTTGTATGGCAAAAGAGATATCGCCCAGAGTATTACCCTCCACAGCCTTTTCTATTCCTAAATGAAGGCATTCGTAGGTAACATGTAACAGCCGCCTGGTAGCACTATCAATTTCGCCAATGGCAAAGGTATAGGCCGAATCGCCATAAAAACCATTTTTCAGAACTCCGCAGTCAATGGATACAATATCACCATCTTTGAGCTCCCTATCACCTGGTATGCCATGAACTACCTGATCGTTGGGAGAGATACAAAGTGAACCGGTGAAACCCTGGTATCCTTTAAAACCGGGGACAGCTCCTTGATCCCGGATGAACTCCTCCGCCAAAGCATCAAGTTCAATGGTTTTTATTCCGGGTCGTATTACCTTGGCAACCTGACCTAAAGTTTTCGCAACAAGCAAAGAACTTTCTCGTATTAATTCTATTTCCTTTTCGGACTTATATTCAATCATAAACGACTAATATTAACCTGCCATTCCCATGGGTGATGACCGTCCCTTAATTCGTCCTGATTTGGTTAAACCGTCATAGTGACGCATCAGCAAGTGGCTCTCAATTTGCTGCAAGGTATCCAGTACAACCCCCACCATTATGAGTAGAGAAGTACCACCAAAGAATTGCGCAAACTGCCCTGTAACTCCCATTAAACTGGCAAAAGCGGGCATAATAGCAACAAATGCAAGGAATAATGAACCTGGCAGCGTAATTTTGGACATTACATTGTCAATAAATTCGGCTGTCCGTTTACCTGGTTTAACTCCGGGAATAAACCCACCATTCTTTTTCATATCCTCGGCCATCTGGTTAGGATTAACTGTGATGGCTGTATAAAAATAGGTAAAAAGAATAATAAGAATGGCAAAGGTGAAGTTATACCAAAATCCCATAAAGTTAGAGAATGTAGCGGCAAATCCGCTCAGGGCCTCAGATTCAGCAAAACCAGCAACAGTAATGGGGATAAACATTATGGCCTGTGCAAAAATGATAGGCATTACTCCGGCAGCATTCACTTTCAGGGGAATGTATTGTCGCACACCACCATACTGCTTATTGCCAACCACACGTTTGGCAAACTGTACCGGTATTCGGCGGGTACCCTGAACAAGCATAATGGCAAGTACCACCACTCCCATAAGTACGGCTAACTCTATTAGAAATATTACCAATCCTCCACCAGCTTCCTCCATTCTTGCGATAAACTCAGCAAAAAGAGCAAATGGCAAATTGGCAATAATACCAATCATAATGAGCAATGAAATACCGTTTCCTATACCTTTTTCTGTAATTCTTTCACCCAGCCACATGACAAACATGGTTCCTGACACAAGAATTATCACAGAAGATATCATAAAGAAGGTCATGGACGCCCCTGGATCACCATCAAAAGGGGTAATAGCTTCCCTGGGAAGCTGACTTGCCAGGTTGGCTAAATAAGCGGGCGCCTGGGCACCGGTAATAATAACTGTAAGGTAACGGGTAATCTGATTGATTTTCTTTCTGCCGCTTTCACCCTCTTTCTGTAATTTTTGAAAGTAGGGTACTGCCACACCCAGTAACTGAACCACAATGGATGCACTAATGTATGGCATAATACCCAGGGCAAAAATAGATGCATTGGAAAATGCACCTCCTGAGAACATATTAAGTAGCCCCAGCAAGCCGTCTGATGTTTGTGCCTGAAGTGCATCCAACATATGCGGATCCACACCAGGTAAAACTACATAAGAACCCAATCTGTAAATTAAAATGATTCCCAATGTGTTCATGATCCGGATCCTGAGGTCTTCGATCCGGTAGATGTTTTGCAGCGTCTGTAAAAATCTTTTCATTATTACGATTCTAATGTGTTTACTTTTCCACCGTTGCTTTCAATTGCCTTTATGGCAGAGGCGGAGAATTTATGTGCTGTAATTTCTATTTTTGCAGTGAGTTCCCCACGTCCAAGGATTTTAATCAAGTCCTTTCTGGAAGCCAGACCGTTTTCAGACAAAACAGCAGGATTAATAACAGTAACTGATTTTTTATCAATCAGTTGCTGTAATGTATCCAGGTTTATTCCCACATATTCAACGCGATTGCGGTTGGTAAAGCCAAATTTTGGCAGCCTTCTTGCCATTGGCATTTGTCCACCTTCAAAACCAGCTTTACGGCTGTATCCTGAACGGGATTTGGCACCTTTATGACCTCTTGTAGACGTACCTCCGCGACCAGACCCCTGGCCCCTGCCTATTCTTTTCCTGGCTTTTAACGCCCCGCTAGCTGGTTTAAGATTACTTAAATCCATTTTATATGCAAATTTAATAATTATTACCAATTAATTTATTTCTTAAGCTTATGCTTCTTCTATGTGAAGCAGGTGCTTTACTTTATTTATCATACCCATCAACTGGGGTGTTTCATTCACCACCACGGGGTTATGAAGTTTCCGTAACCCCAAAGCTTTAAGGGTAACTTTTTGTTTTTCAGGC
Organism: Bacteroidales bacterium; assembly: GCA_007131245.1. GTDB lineage: Bacteria > Bacteroidota > Bacteroidia > Bacteroidales > UBA7960 > SKVR01. Next base: position 1,988 of record SLQX01000219.1, on the reverse strand, counting down.
TGGTTAATGGCACTACGAACCTGAGAAATTTTATACTTTTTCATTTGCGTATCTTGTTTATTGGTACCCCCCCTCACAGGGGGTTTTACGATGAATAAAGTTTAATGTAGAGAGGAGACTCAAAGGTCTCCTCCGTTTACTCCTTATGTGAATTACCCGTTAAATACTTTTTCAACAGAAATTCCCCTTTGCTGTGCAACAGTATAAGGGTCTCTCAGCTTGACAAGAGCATCAATGGTGGCTTTAACAACACTATGAGGGTTGGATGATCCTTTGGATTTAGCAAGAACATCTGTAACACCCACACTCTCCAGAACAGCACGCATGGCACCTCCGGCAATTACACCAGTACCGTGTGCAGCAGGGCGAATCAAAACCCGGGCTCCACTATACTTGCCTTCCTGGGGATGAGGAATGGTACCCTTGTGCACAGGTACTCTGATAAGATGTTTTTTGGCATCATCAATTCCTTTGCTGATAGCTGTAGTAACTTCTTTGGCTTTTCCCAATCCATATCCTACTACACCGTTTTCATTTCCGACTACAACAATGGCAGAGAAACTGAAGGTACGACCACCTTTGGTCACTTTGGTAACACGTTGTATGCCGACCAGTCTATCCTTAAATTCTATCTCGCTGGATTTTACTTTTTTTACGTTTGCGTTTGTCATAGTCTTAAAATTTTAAACCTCCTTCTCTGGCTCCATCGGCCAATGATTTAACTCTACCGTGATACAAGTAACCGCTGCGGTCAAACACAACATTCTCAATACCTGCTTCTTTGGCTTTTTCTGCCAATACTTTACCTACTTGCTTAGCCATCTCCGATTTGGAAATGTCTTTATCAGCAAAAGCCTTTTCACGACTTGAGGCAGCAGTAAGGGTTACCCCTTTAACATCATTAATAAGTTGAGCGTATATTTGTTTGTTGCTCTTAAAAACAGATAACCTGGGTTTTTCTTCGGTCCCATGTACCCTTTTACGTATCCGGTATTTTATCTTAAGCTTTTTGCTTATTTTTTTATGTGTTGCCATCTATCCGATGATTTAAATATTTCTAAATTTACTTGGCAGCAGCTGCTTTACCAGCTTTTCTACGAATAACTTCACCCTGGTACTTAACACCTTTGCCTTTGTAGGGCTCGGGTTTACGGAAGGATCTGATCTTGGCAGCAACCTGACCTATCAGTTGTTTATCATGTGATTCCAGGATGATCATGGGGTTTTTACCTCTTTCGGTAACCGTTTCTATTTTAACTTCTTTGGGTAGTTGAAGAAAAATATTGTGTGAATAACCCAGACCCAACTCCAGTAACTGTCCGTTATTGGATGCTTTGTATCCAACACCTACCAACTCCTGCACTATCTTGTATCCTTCGGATACACCAATTACCATATTATTGATCAGCGATCTGTACAATCCGTGCAAGGATTTTTGTTTCTTTTGTTCAGAGGGTCTTTCAAGGGTAATGCTATTATCTTCTTCATCAATATTAACCTTGATGCCACCCTGAATAGATTGCTTTAATTCCCCTTTGGGACCTTTAACGGTAACAATGTTGTTATCGCTAACAGTAACTGTAACACCGGCGGGGATTTTAACGGGTAAATTTCCTATTCTTGACATTTTTTCTACTTTTTAACTTACGTAACAAATTACTTCGCCTCCCACGCCAAGTTGACGTGCTTCTTTATCGGTTATCAAACCTTTGGATGTAGAAATTATGGCAATCCCTAAACCATTCATTACCCTTGGGAGATCATTGTGAGTACAATACGTCCTTAAGCCGGGTCTGCTAGCGCGTTCAAGTGAGTTGATAGCAGGAATTTTTGAAGAGGGGTGATACTTCAGGGCGATTTTTATATTTCCCCCTTTGTTGTTCTCTTCAAATTTATAATTCAGGATATACCCCTTCTCAAAAAGGATTTTTGTCATACCCTTTTTCAGATTAGATGCAGGAATTTCTACAATCCTGTGATTGGCCTTT
>SLQX01000104.1 GCA_007131245.1 Bacteroidales bacterium | reverse complement strand
TGACCCTTTAGAATCAAGTAGTAGATAAAAGTAGTTAGATAAGTAAATATTATTTCAAATTACATTTAAGCTTTGAACATTAATCTTATCATTGACTCCCCGTGGTGGTTTATCCTCCTTTGTCTGGCAGCCGGGCTGACAGCCAGCCTTATTCTCTATTTCAGAAACTCTGCCAACCACCAGCTAAACCTGTTGCAAAAACGAGTATTGGCAATAACACGTTTTTTGGTTGTTTCCATGATTAGCTTTTTGTTGTTGGCTCCTCTTTTGCAATTGATCGTAAACCGACAGCAAGAGCCCATTGTGCTCTTTTTCCAGGACAACAGCCAATCCCTTACGACAGGTATGGATCAGCAATACCTGGAAGACAGTTACAATTTGGAAATCAATGAGTTTATGGATGATTTATCAGCGGAGTACACAACAGGGTTATATGGTTTTGGGGAAGAGGTCAGATCCATGGATACGTTCAATTTTCAGGACAGATCAACCAATATGGCCGATATTTTCAGCGCATTGGACGTGTCTTACAGCAACCGTAACGTGGGAGCTGTCATTATAGCCGGGGACGGTATTTTTAACCGGGGGCAAAATCCCTTGTATGCACGATTCAGAGACGCCTTTCCTGTATATACCCTTGCCCTGGGAGACACCATACCGCAAAAAGACCTGATAATCAACAGGCTAAATCACAACCAAATTACCTATCTTAACAATGTTTTTCCGGTGGAAATCACTGTGGAAGCTCGGGAAGCTATGGGAGAAAGTAGCCGTTTGACCATCAGCGACGGAGAAAATATTGTTTTTGAAGAATCCTTGTCTTTCAACACCGACAGCTACTTTGAAACCTTTACTGCCCTGCTGGAAGCCGAAGAAGTAGGCATAAAACGATATACCGTTGAAATTGAGCCCATTGAAAATGAAATATCCATCGACAATAATACCCGGGAGTTTTTTATTGAAGTTATTGACAGCAGGCAACAGGTTTTGATACTTGCGGCATCCCCTCACCCCGATGTAGGAGCAATCAAATTTGCCATTGATGACAATGAAAATTATGAAGCAAAAGTATCTTTGGCAGAAGAGTTTGAAGGAAACCTGCAGTCGTACAATGTAATTATCTGGCACCAAATCCCTTCAAATGCTAACATCGCCAAACATTTACTCGAAGAGGCATCTTCACGCACCATCCCCCAACTTTTTATTTTAGGAGCAAAAAGTAATATCCGGACTTTCAACCAACTGCAAAACGGGATGCAAATTGATGTACGATCTGAGGGAACCAATGATGCCAGGGCTGAAACAAACCCCTCTTTCACCATGTTCAGTGTCAGTTCACATATTTCGGAACTGGCTCCCATGCTGCCACCCCTGCAGGCTCCTTTTGCCAACTATAACCTTTCGCCGGGTACACAAATATTTGCTTACCAGAATATAAGCAATATTGCCACAGACTATCCCCTTATTACATTTTCACAGATTGGTGAATTGAAAACAGGAATCATTGCCGGGGAAGGAATTTGGAGATGGAGGATACAGAATTTTGCCCGCAATGCCAATCACCAGGCATTTGATGAACTCATTTCCCGGTTCATACAGTTTCTTTCAGTGGTTGAAGACAAAAGTTTTTTCAGGGTTGATACCGAGAACTTCCTTTACGAAAATGAGCCCGTGATAGTGGAAGCCGAGTTATACAACCAAAGCTATGAACTGGTAAATGACCCTGATGTATATCTCACTATCACCAATGAAGAGGGATTGGAATTTGATTACGTGTTTGGTCGCACCTCCAACGCCTACAGGGTGAATGCAGGTAGTTTTCCTGTAGGGGAATACCAGTTCAGGGCCGAAGCCAGATTAGGCGCCCAAGACTATGAAGCAGAAGGTGCCTTCAGCGTGGCTCCGCTGGATATTGAAGGAATCAATACAGTTGCAAACCATCAGTTAATGTATCAGTTAGCAGCCAACAACGATGGTAAAATGTTTTTTCCTGCACAATTGGATGATCTGCTCAACGAAATAAGAACCCGGGATGATATCCGCCCGGTAATGCACAGCCAAAAAGAATTTGAAGACCTGATCAACCTTCGTTGGATATTTCTAATCATTCTTGCCCTGCTTTCCATGGAGTGGTTCATCAGAAAGTATGCAGGAACCTATTAATTTGAGGAATAGCACTCAATATACAAACCAAGTTTGGAAAATAAATAATTAAACTACTTTTAAGAAATGGCACAAACACTTTTTTATATCATAATAGCCATCATCATCTTTGACTATCTGTTTGCACGGCTAACCGATTACCTGAATGTAAGTCGTTGGAGTAACAAGCTGCCCGACAACCTCAAAGGCATTTACGATGAAGAAAAGTACCGCACATCCCAGGACTACCATAAAGAAAATATGCGTGTTGGACTTCTGACGTCTACGCTAAGTTTTGTATTGATACTGGCCTTTTTATGGTTTGGAGGTTTTGCCTGGTTAGATAATTGGGTTCGTCAATACACTGAACACCCCATTGGAATGGCTTTGCTGTTTTTTGGCATCATCGGTCTGGCCAGTGATTTATTATCCACTCCCTTCGACATCTATGATACATTTGTGATTGAAGAAAAATATGGATTCAACCGTACTACTCCGAAAACCTATATTACCGACAAGCTAAAAGGCTGGATGCTGGCGATTATCCTGGGAGGGGGTTTGCTTTCGCTCTTCGTTTGGTTTTACAGTGTTGCCGGAAACTTATTCTGGCTGTATGCCTGGATTTTTATTACCGGCTTTTCGGTTTTCATGGCTATGTTTTACAGTACGCTGATTGTCCCACTATTCAACAAACAAACACCCCTTGAAGATGGAGAATTGCGTGATGCCATAGAAGAGTTTGCCCAAAAAGCAGGATTTAAGCTGGACAATATCTTTGTGATTGATGGGTCCAGACGCAGCACTAAAGCAAACGCCTATTTCAGCGGATTGGGCAAAAAGAAACGAATCGTACTTTTCGACACACTCATAAAAGAACACACCAGTGAGGAATTGGTAGCAGTGCTGGCACACGAAATAGGACACTATAAGAAGAAACACATCATCAAAGGGATGGGGCTTTCAATTATTCATACCGGAATTATGCTGTATCTGCTTGGGCTTTTTATAAATCACCCCGAGCTTTCCATGGCCCTGGGAGTGGAACAAAGCAGTTTTCACATCGGCATCATTGCCTTTGGCCTGCTCTATTCACCCATTAGTACACTTTTGGGCATTGCCGGAAACTGGATGTCCAGAAAACATGAGTACCAGGCCGATGCGTTTGCAGCCAATAAATATGCCCCTGAACCCCTGCAGAAAGCCCTTAAAAAATTATCTGTAAACAACCTGAGCAACCTGCAACCCCATCCCATGCATGTATTTGTAAATTATTCGCATCCACCCTTACTACAAAGACTTGATCACCTGGAACACTTTAAAGACCGATAATCATGCAGATGTTTTCACAAAAGTGAGGGCAAGTAATATTAGTTTCACAACTTATTTTATACATGTTCTCCTGTCTATACAAACTATAACCCGGCAAAACTTAAACTCATGCCCAAACCCCTGGCAGAAATACTTCGTCCCGATAACCTGGATAACTATCTGGGTCAAAAACATCTTGTGGGAGAAAAAGCCGTGTTGCGCAAAAGCATAGAAAGCGGTAACATCCCATCCATGATTCTCTGGGGACCACCGGGAGTGGGTAAGACCACGCTGGCTTTCTTGATATCCCGCCAGTTAAGCAAAGTTTTCTTTACACTCAGCGCCATTAATTCGGGTGTAAAAGATATCAGGAATGTAATTGAACAGGCAGGTAAGGCTGGCGGAGATGCCATATTGTTTATTGATGAAATCCACCGGTTCAGTAAGTCACAACAAGACTCGCTGCTCGGAGCTGTGGAGCGAGGAGTCATTACATTAATAGGTGCAACCACCGAGAATCCATCTTTTGAGGTTATCTCTCCCCTGCTTTCCCGATGCCAGGTTTATATACTTAAAGACCTGGAAAAGTCAGATTTGCTTGCTTTGCTTGACAAGGCAAAAGTACATCTGGAAGAGCACTCCGGTAAAAAGATTGACATCAAAGAAAATACAGCTTTGCTGCGCATCAGTGGTGGAGATGCCCGAAAACTACTCAATGCTTTTGAGCTGGTGGTAAACTCTGATAATTCAGAGCAGCCCAAAATAACGGATGAAATGGTGCTTGAAATCGTACAGCAAAATTTAGCCCTGTATGACAAGTCAGGGGAAATGCATTATGATATCATCTCAGCATTCATCAAATCCATCCGGGGAAGTGACCCCAATGCGGCTGTCTACTATCTGGCACGTATGCTGGAAGCCGGTGAGGATCCTCTTTTTATCGCACGACGGCTGATTATACTAGCCTCAGAAGATATTGGCAATGCTAACCCCAATGCCCTGTTGCTCGCTAATGAAGCCTTCCAGTCTGTAAAATTTATCGGGATGCCCGAAAGCCGGATCATTTTGAGCCAGATTGCTACTTATCTGGCCTGCTCAGTAAAAAGCAACGCAGCTTATCTGGCCATCGGTAAAGCTGAAAAGTTGGTTAAACAAACCGGGGACCTATCTGTGCCAGTACACCTGAGAAATGCTCCCACCAAGCTAATGAAAGAAATCGGGTATGGGCAGGCCTATAAGTATGCACACGACTTCCCTGGTAGCTTTGCTTTCCAGGAGTTTTTACCCGAAAAAGTTTCTGGAATAAAATTGTATGAACCGGGTAATAATCCAAGAGAAAAGGAACAAAAAAACACACTGAGAGCCCTCTGGAAGTCAAAGTACGGCTATTGATGACGATCTCAGCCTCCCTTCATAACCTTCTAACTCTATCACCGCCGTGCTGCAAACCAAGGTTTAATATTTTGTTATACTTCCCGGGCAGTATTTTAAACAAATTAATGCATTAGCTGTTTAAGCCTTGTAAATCACAAAAGAGGGTTTACAGGTTTATTACTATTTAATATGGTTTAATCTACAATAATTTAATTTAAACAAACGGCAAAATGAAAAAACTCACATCAATTACTTTAGTTATGGCAGGAGCATTATTATTGATAGTTTCCTGCGGAGGACCCAGCGAAAAGGCGGCAGAGATATCAGAACGTTTGGAACCTGGTGAAATGCCTGAAGATGCAACAGTTAAAACCATTGACTTGAATCGCAGCACAGTGGCCTGGGAAGGAACCAAAGTTACGGGAAAACATGATGGTACCATTGGAATAGAACATGGTGAGTTCTACTTGGTAGATGACCAGTTGGTTGGCGGCAATATTGTGATAGACATGACACAAATAGTAGTACTGGATATTGAAGATCCCGAAACCAATGCACAGTTGCAGGGTCACTTAGAATCAGATGACTTCTTTTCTGTTTCCACTTACCCACGAGCTACTTTTGAAATGGCACAACTGGTAAAAAACGAGCAGGCACAGGAGGGTGAACCCAATTATACTATCAGAGGAAACCTCACTATGAAAGACATCACCCACGGTATATCTTTCCCGGCACATGTGCAAGTAGATGATGAATTGCTCTCAGCCAAAGCAGACTTTGACCTGGACCGTACTCAATGGGATGTGCGTTTTGGAAGCGGCCGGTTTTTTGAAAACCTGGGAGATAACCTCATCCATGATAATTTCAATATTAAGCTGGATATAATTGCTGCTATGTAGCGGTAATAAAATATTCACTAAAAAAAAGCCGGAAGTAAATAGTTTCCGGCTTTTTTGTCTTCAGTTTATTCCATTTTCAGAAAATCAGTCTTTTTTCTTTTTACGCGGGGTGGTCCACTGATAGTTTTTCAGCCCCTCCTCCAACCTGACTTTCTTCTCTTCCTCACTCATATTATCATAGGCAGCCTTGGCTTCCATAAGCTTGCGCCTTTTTTCATCTTCAATGGCTTTTATTTCTGCCAGATACCTTTTCTCTATGCGGCTCGATAAAAAGTTGTTGGCTACCGAAGGGAAAAGCTCAAGAAGCAACTCCTCTTTTTCATTGGAAGCAAGTCTTACCCCACCAAATTCATCCAATTCAGGATTTTCCTGTTTTTTATAGTTTGCCGGATCATAGGGAATCTCCTCCCTTGAACCTGTAATTTTCTCGCGAAAATCGGGATCAATGGGGGTCGGTGTTTTACCGTAAAGCCCCTTTACCAAGTTTACAAACTGATTGGACTTGCTGGTATACATAGGTTTGCCGGCGTTCTCATCCTGTACGCAGTTGACCGCTTGTACTCCAACAATCTGGCTGGTGGGTGTTACAAGTGGAGGACAACCAGCAGCAAGCCTTACGCTGGGTATAATTTCCAGTACACGGGGCAGCAGATCCTCCAACTTTAATTGTTTGAGCTGTGCCAGCATATTTGTATACATTCCTCCGGGGACTTCGGCTAAACGAACATTTTCGTTGGGAGGTGGGAAATTAAAATAGCGCTCTATCGCCTGGGTGGTTTCCAACAATTCACGCTCTTTCTTTTCTTTGGCCAATTCTATAGCACGGTCAAAAAGTTCATCTATCTCTTTGGGTAAAGAATCCTTGGTTAGGTCAAAATCAATGGGGAAAATTTGATACGAATCAAAATCAGCCAACTCTTCCCTGATTTTTTTGAGCTCAGCATTAATGGGTGCAATCACATCAAGGTTAACGCCGGTATCAACTCCAAGTTTATTACAGAACAGCTGAATGATTTCAAAAGCTGGTGCAGCAGGTCCCCCGGCAAAATTCATGATAGAGGTATCTATAATATCTGCACCATTGATGATAGCAGTTAAAACTGATGCAAGTCCATATCCGGGTGTGGAATGTGTATGAAAATCAACGGGTATATTGATCTCTTCTTTCATTAATTTGATGATAATTCCCGATTTTACGGGAGGAATGAGCCCTGCCATATCCTTTATGGTAATCATATCAGCGCCCATTGATTCCAGTTCTTTGGCTTTATTGACAAAGTATTCGATGGTAAATATTTTCCGGGGTAGGGGCTTTCCTTTAAGAAAACCCAAGAACCTTTCTTTCTTGGAAAACCTCGGATCTACTGTATAGCAAACCGTACAATCTGCTATACCCCCATTTTCTTTCACATACTTAATAGTCGATTTGATGTTTGTTGCATCATTGAGTGCATCAAAAATGCGCATGATATCAATGCCTGACTCAACAGCATTGCGGTTAAAACCTTCTATCACCGAATCGGGATAGGGATTATAACCAAAAAGATTCCGGCCACGGGACAAAGCAGTGAGCTTTGATGCATCTCCAAGTCCTTCTTTAATTTTTTCAAGTCTTTCCCAGGGATCCTCGTTGAGATATCGCATCACTGAATCGGGAACAGCTCCACCCCATACTTCCATGGCGTAAAAGTTGGCATCCCGGAAAAGGGGTAAAACCCTGTCAATTTGCTCCTGGGTCATACGCGTAGCAAACAAGGACTGCTGGCCATCACGCAATGTCAGGTCTCGTATTTTTATCTGGCGGTTCATATGTTTTTTTTTTGTTGATTACTTCAAATATAGAAAATACCACAAAGGTAAAAAATATGCTTGATTGTTAATAAATTAACAAGTATTTAAAGGATGTAGAACTTCATACTTTGTATTATTCAAAAGCAAAGTGAAATAACTTGTGCCTGGATTACTTAAAAGGGGAATTCATCCTCATCATGGTCTCTTGGTCCATCCTCCTCCTCTATGGGAATGGCCTCTTGATGAACCACATTGCTTTCCACAAAAATGGCTTTGTAGGGCTCTGTAGGACAAGCAAACTCACACGCACCACAACCAATGCAGATATCTGGATTTACTTCCGGGAGCCACAGGCCGTTGTAAGGCACCATGTCCACTGCTTTGGAGGGACAGTGTTCTGAACAGGCACCACAATCGGTACCATCAACCGTAACAATACAGCTTTCATACAGAAACTTGGCTATCCCTATTTGTGCAGTATGCTTGGCGGGAAGGTCCAACTGCTGAATGGCGCCTGTTGGACAAACCTCGGTACATCTCACACAGTCATAGTTGCAAAAGCTTTTGTGATAATCCAGCTTGGGCTGCATAAACCCTTCTAACCCGTAATCAAAGAAGGAAGGTACAATCACATTAGTGGGGCAGGCACTTACACACAAATAACATGCAATGCATTTGCTGGTAAAATGGTCATAACTCATAGATCCCGGAGGAGTAACCGGGAGTTGTGTTCCCGATGGCACCATTCCAGGTTCACCGGCATGGGGCTGTGCATGAGCAAATTTCTTTAAAACAGGAACACTGAGCATCCCGCCTGCCACGGTAAGCAAAAAGTTTCTCCTGGGTGGGGAATCCATTGTCTCTTCCCTTCTGACAGGTACAGCACTCTTTTTCGTATAGACATTCTCATAATACAGTCCTTCATTGGAGCAGACCGTAAAACAGTTAAAGCAGCTCACGCATCTGCCATGATCTACCTGCTTACCAACACTATCTATACATTCGGCTTTACATACGTACTCGCACTTGCGACAGAGGGTACAGGCTTCATCTTTGAAAGTTATCTTGTACATTGAGCGATCGGCGACCAATCCCAAAATGGAACCCACCGGACACAGGGAGTTACAAAACAAGCGTCCGCGCCAAACACTCATAACACCGATAACAGAGAAAATACCCACCGAAACAGCCACCACATCATAAGGCAAAGATTGGGGCAGCATGGGTGAGATACTGTAAACTTCAAACTGTTGCAACAGATAAGCCAATCCGTTATTAATCCAGCTAAAAACAGGTTGTACAAGCGTAACACTGATTTTTCCGAAATTGGAATAGGGATCGAGCAAATTCAACAGAAATAAACTTCCAAATGCCCAAAATAAAATGACGGCAGCCAGAACAGAATAACGTAATATTAGCTTACGGTTGGGCGTATATACAAAACGTTTATGCTTACGACGCTTGAAACGCCTGGAAAGTGCACTGATAAAATCCTGGAATGTTCCCAGGGGGCATAAAGAAGAACAATATACCCTTCCAAAAAGAAATGTGAGCAACAAAACCAACAAAAATCCCAGGGTAGCAACAGAGAAGAAAACGGTCATGAATCGCAACACCGAAGGGAAAAACTGTAGATGTAACAAAACATTGGAAACCGAATCAATCCATTGGTTGTGAATATTCAGGAAGAAAAGCAGCAATATCATGAATATGAAAACCGAGACTGCAATCCTGAACTTTTTTAAATGTCGTAACTTCATCTGTATAGGGTTTGGTATTTGATTAACTTCATTGTTTTCAGCCGGCCAAGACCACTTAATTGGACATTGTATATTTCCTTATTATGTTCCTCACCCGGAATTCTGGAGCTTCCTATTGTTTGTGTTTACTCTATGCGATGGATGCCCCTGGCTTAAATTAACATTGGGATACGTGTAGTCAGGTTATCATCAGGAAAGTTCTGATTCTGAAAATCACTCTATTAATCTCTTAAAAAGGGGCATAATCAAAAATACGCACAGATCGAAACACTTACATGTATACCCTTTGAATATTTCTGCGTGAAAGGTCAAGACTGCCTATTTGCATTTCCTCTGCAATTCTCAGATACCCCACATCGGAGGGCTGAGCCCCGAATATCATTGTACTGGCAGCATCTATGGCCACAATATCCGATGAAACCAGCAAACTGTTTTTCCTCACCAAATCAGAAGTAGATGTTCCCCGTGGTCCATTTTGGGTCATCACTAACATAGCATCCACAATATTCAAATCGGGCTTTCGGTAAAGACAAAAATCTGCAATGCACTGGTGCAGATCACTACGGTGCCAGAAACGCCTGTCCCAAACTATTCCCATAAGGTTTTTCATGGCAATGGTAACGGTGGTAGAGCTGTGATGTTTCAAAACAGGTACATTGATAAGCACATCATTATCTATGATCTGCTCATGTACTTTTGCTTCTTTGAGCCGCAAGGCACCCGGTATACTGACATCCCTGTAATTTCTTTCAAAATTGCCGGGAACTATTCGTGCACCCGCTTCTCTCACCGCATCTTCAATCCCACTATTGCTATAACTTCGCTGCCAGTTGTCACAAGTATGATCAAATACGGTCACTCTGCGGGCACCTGCCTCCAGGCAATGCTTAACAACTTCAGCCACCAGCTGGGGGTTCGTATTGGCAGCTCTTTCAGGCACTACATCCCATCCTATATTGGGTTTTACAATGACCGTCTGTCCTGGTTTAACCCATTGCGACATTCCCCCCATTTCATCCATTGCCCTGTTAAACATGGCTGGCAGGTCGTCCCCCCTAACAGCTACCAGGTCATAGTTACCCTTGGTGGTGTCCGGTTTTAAGCCCGCTAAAGCAGGTGTTACACGACCGAAAGTGCCTGCTGTCAGCCCGGTTACTGCACCATACAATGCACCCTTTTTTAAAAAATTTCTTCTGTCCATAATTTTGGTTTTTTAAAGGTATTCTCCGGCAGGCCCTGCAATTGATTGATACCGGATATAACCCCCTTTTGTTCTACCACAAAAATAAGATTTATAAGATAATTTTCTTATTTTTGAACCATGATAATATGCTAAATGCGCTTATTTAAAATCAGTTTAGATACCTAAAAACAAAGCACCATGGAAATTAGTGTAAAGAATCCTGCTTTCAGGACAAGTGTAAAAAGCATCGTTTTAGATGTAGCTGCCATCGCATTTATTTATCTGATGCCAGCCCTGTCGCATATGATGGCTTTACCCGTTTACTTTATAGAGCCCATGCGTCTGATGGTCATCCTTGCCATGGTACATACTCATCGCAACAATGCATATATTCTGGCATTGACACTGCCTATTGTATCTTACTTTATTTCTGCTCATCCGGTATTTATCAAATCAGTGTTGATCGCAATAGAGCTGGTTGCTATGACAGGACTGTTTTTCCTGCTGCGTAGGTATATAGATATTGCGTTGGCTATTTTCAGTAGCATCATAATCAGCAAATTATTATACTACGGATTGAAGTATATTACCATACTTACGGTATTACCCGAAGAAACCATAGTGGGCATTCCGCTGATGATGCAATTGATTATGACCTTTATTTTTACTGGTTATGTATATTTTATGCTAAGAAGTAAACAGGCATGAATGTAGTGATTGCAGGTAGTTCGCGGGGTATAGGCCTGGAGCTGGCCAAAATGTTTGCTTCCCGGCCAGAACATAAGGTTATTGCTCTTTCCAGGAATGTTAATAGTCTTGAAACATTGAACAAACAGGCCAATTTCACCAGTTTGACCTTTGACCTGGGTTCCAGCGGACAAACTACTCCCCTGTTGAAAGTAACAGAAGAGTTCTTTGGTGGAAAGGTGGACATACTTATTAATAATGGGGCAAATTTCATCAAAAAACCCTTTTCCCGGTTTAATACCAAAGATTTTGATCAACTTTTTGGTGTTAATGTCAAGGGAGTATTTTTTTTGATACAGTCCCTCCTGCCTTGTTTTCGCCAGCCCTCACATATTGTTAATATCAGCAGTATGGGTGGTTACCAGGGAAGTGCCAAGTTTCCAGAGCTATCCTTGTATGCTGCCAGCAAAGGAGCTATGGCTATTATGGGAGAATGCCTGGCTGAAGAGCTCAAGCCGCTGCAAATATCTATTAACACGCTAGCCATTGGAGCAGTGAATACACAAATGTTTCAAAAAGCTTTTCCGGGTGAAGAGGCAAGGGTTTCAGCAGCCAGCATGGCTGAATATATTTACCACTTTGCCTTAACTGGCCAAAAGGTTTATAACGGAAAAACACTACCCGTATCGCTAAACACCCCCTAAATACATCACCACTAGCTGTCTGGAAATCCCATATGTATATATTCTGGATGTAAGAAAACTGAATTTGCAGCTTTTGCTTTTATTACTTTTGTAGTTGAATTTAAGAATTATAAAATAGAGTCTCCATGACTAAATCCAGCGATAATATCAATCATCCGGGCATCATTGAAAAAATTGAGAAAAATCGTATGTGGGTTGTGATTCAACCACAATCCGCCTGCGGTAATTGCCATTCCAAGTCTTATTGTGGCATGGCTGAAGTAGCAGAAAAAGTGGTGGAAGTACAATCTTTTAGAACAGACAAATCCTATGAACCCGGGCAACGTGTTACCATTTCACTTAAAAAATCCCTGGGTTACAGGGCGCTGTTTTTAGGATACCTCCTCCCTTTTCTTATCCTGCTGAGTACATTGATCATTATGTTGGGACTTACCGCAAATGAAGGATTATCAGCCATTGTATCTCTATTGCTTATGGTACCCTACTATTCCATTTTGTACATTAAAAGAGATTTGATAAAATCATCTTTTCGATTCTTTATCAAAGAATGATAAGTTAATTATTTGCACAAGCTGCCAGTCAGGCATTGCTAGCTATTTACCCAAGATCGGCATCCATTAGCCATTCTTACGGGCACCCACCTTAAAAACGTCCCTAAAATTTACTGAAACCATAGTTGTTAACATATTAACAACGTAAAAATTTAGACGAATTCTAAATTAGCGTGAAACCTTTTGTAAAACAAAGGGTTCGCGGGATGTAAATTTTACAAAACCTTAATTTTAAAGACCAAACATGTTAAAAACCAGCTTAAAATTTAACGTAACATGGTTTTTTGTTGAATTTAGTTTTCTATATTTGCCGCGTAACAACTAAAAAATAAAGCACACTTAAAATTTTTCATTCACTAACAAAACCTAATCAAGTGAACGAAATCACCTTAATTTCCGTCATTTCTCTGGGTTCCTTAGGTGCAATAGCAGCCGTTGTATTATATATGGTAGCCCAGAAGTTCAAAGTAATAGAAGACCCCCGAATCGACGTTGTATCTGATTTGCTGCCTGGAGCCAACTGCGGTGGTTGTGGATATGCAGGTTGCCGGGCCCTTGCCGAAGAAATTGTAAAAAAGGAAAGTATGGATGGCATGAATTGTCCTCCCGGCGGCAATGAGGCAATGAAAGAAATTGCTTCAGCACTGGGGCTGGAAACCACCGAGCAGGATCCTACTATTGCAGTGGTTCGCTGTTCGGGCAGTAAAGAACATGCTCCTCCCAAAGTTCAATATGAAGGAGCCATGACTTGTGCCTTTTCACACAGCCTTTTTGCAGGAGAAGGTGGCTGTCCCCATGGATGCCTGGGATGTGGCGACTGCGTTGAATCATGCGACTTTGATGCTATCTACATGGATGAAACCACAGGGTTGCCGATTGTAAAAGACAACTGTGTCTCTTGTGGCGCTTGTGTTACTGCATGTCCGCGAAACATTATAGAGATTCGTAAAAGGGGGAAGAAGGACCGCAGAATTTTTGTCTCATGCATCAACCAGGAAAAAGGTGGTATTGCAAGGAAAAATTGTAAAGTGGCTTGCATAGGATGTGGCAAATGCGTTAAAGAATGTAAGTTTGATGCCATTGTTTTTGAAAACAACCTGGCTTACATTGATTACAACAAATGCACCCTGTGCCGCAAGTGTCCGCCGGTTTGCCCCACCAATGCTATTCACGAGCTCAATTTTCCACCCAAAAAGAACAGGCCTGCAGCCAAAACAGAAACGACTAACGCATAATTTATCATCGATATTTTCATTACAGTTTGTCAATCAAAAAGGAGATAAACATTGAAAACATTTAAATTAGGAGGTGTACACCCCCCCGAGAATAAAATTTCGAAACAGGCAGCCATCCAGGAGCTACCTGTTCCTGAAACGGTTTCCATTCCTATCTCTCAACATCTGGGAGTACCTGCTAACCCGGTAGTAAAAAAAGGTGACACGGTAAAAACTGGTCAGCTTATCGCAAAAGGAGAAGCCTTCATTTCAGCAAATATTCATGCTTCAGTAAGTGGCACCGTGCAAAAAGTTGACAATGTGCCTGATACCAGCGGCTATCGTAGAAAAGCCATTATTATCAAGACCGAAGGCGACCAGTGGGAAGAAGGAATTGATCAGAGTAAAGACCTTATTAAAGAATGTGGTCTATCAGCAGAGGAAATTGTAAAAAAGATCAATGAAAAAGGTATTGTTGGGATGGGTGGAGCTACTTTTCCCTCGCATGTGAAGCTGATGGTTCCGCAGGGCGGAAAAGCGGAATACCTTATTATCAATGGGGTGGAATGCGAGCCTTACCTTACTTCCGATCACAGGCTGATGCTTGAGAAGGCCGAAGAAATCTTAACGGGAATCCGGATACAGATGAAAGCTCTGCATGTGGAAAAGGCTATTATCGGGATTGAAAACAATAAGCCCGATGCCATCGCACATATCCGCAAACTCCTTCCCGACTATCCCGGCGTAAGTGTTCAACCCCTTGAGGTAAAATACCCACAAGGAGCGGAAAAGCAACTTATAAAGGCGTTGATCAACAGGGAAGTTCCCTCAGGGAAGCTGCCCATTGAAGTGGGATGCGTAGTGCATAATGTAGGAACTGCTTATGCTGTATACGAGGCGGTACAAAAAAACAAACCCCTCATTGAGCGGGTTGTGACAATTACCGGTAAATCGCTGAAACAACCCTCAAACTTTTTGACACGTATTGGCACACCTGTTTCTACACTTATAGAAGCAGCAGGCGGCATGCCCGAAGACACAGGCAAGGTTGTAAACGGCGGCCCCATGATGGGTAAAGCTTTAAGCAACCTGGAGTCTCCGGTAACCAAAGGTACCAGTGGAGTCTTATTGTTTTCAAAGCAAGAAAGTCATCGTAAGGTGGTCCACAACTGCATCCGCTGCTCACGCTGCACAGGAATATGCCCCATGGGGCTTGAACCCTACCTGCTTGCACTGCTGGCAGACCACCACCGCTATGAAGACTGCGAAGACAATCACATTATGGATTGCATGGAGTGTGGTTCCTGTTTATATATCTGTCCTTCAGGAAGACCCCTATTGGATCATATCAGAAACGGGAAAGCAGAAACAGGAAAAATGATTCGCTCACGATCACAATAGTACCCAAGGCAATAATAACAAAAAGCTTAAGTAAAAGAAAAAACGTTATGAGTTTATTAACAGTTTCGGGCTCACCTCATGTGTATACGGACCAGTCTGTGAGCAAGATCATGTATGGTGTGCTGCTGTCGCTGATACCGGCTGCTCTGGTATCATTTTACTTTTTTGGCGTGGCAGCCATCCTGGTAACACTCACAGCAGTGGTTTCGTGCATGTTTTTTGAGTTTATCATGCAGAAATACCTCATTAAAGGTCCAGTAACCATTTTCGATGGGTCGGCTATTATCACCGGTGTCTTGCTGGCTTTTATAGTACCTGCAAACCTTCCTCTTTGGATGGTTGTTATCGGTTCATTGGTTGCCATCGGGATGGGCAAAATGACCTTTGGCGGTCTTGGAAAAAACATCTTCAACCCTGCACTTGTGGGTCGGGTATTTTTGATGATCTCCTTTCCCGTGGAAATGAATATATACCCCAAGCCCACTGCATTCAGCACACAGCTAACCGATATTGTTTCGGGCCCCACTCCCCTGGCTGTTGTGAAAGAAGGAGTGGCACAGGGAGAAAAGGTTCCCGACATGCTCCCACAGGTACCCGAGTACGTAAACATGCTCATGGGTAACCTGGGAGGAAGCATCGGCGAGGTTTCGGCCATTGCCATCATCCTGGGAGGTATTTATATGTTGATGAGAAAAATCATCACATGGGAAATACCCACAGCTTTTATTGGCTCTGTGTTTATTTTTGCCGGTATTCTGTGGATGATTGACCCGCTGACTTACGTTGATCCTTTCTTTCACCTGGTAACCGGAGGTTTGATGATTGGTGCCATTTATATGGCTACTGACATGGTAACAAGCCCCATGAGCCGATGGGGAATGATTGTATACGGAGTTGGATGTGGTTTTCTTACCATTGTCATCCGTATTTTTGGTGCATACCCCGAGGGTGTGGCATTTGCTATACTTATTATGAACGCATTTGTTCCTTTAATCAACCGTGGTTTTACACCCAAACGTTTTGGAGAGGAGGTAAAAAATGGCTAAAAGAGAATCCAATTTCGTCAATATGGTTGTAACCCTGTTTTTAGTAACAGCCATCGCTTCGTTTACTCTGGCCACCGTGTATAACCTCACGGCCGAACCCATTGCCCAGGCAAGGGAAGCAAAAAGACAAGCTGCCATCAGCCAGGTAGTACCTGACTTTAACCAGCTGGAAACCCAAATGTTTCTGCCTCCAGGGGGCGGCGACTCCCTGGAGTTTAATTTTGCTTACAAAGACGGTGAAATGGTTGGAGTAGCTATTAATACCTACACCAACAGGGGATATTCCGGTGAAATAACAGCCATGGTAGGTCTGGACCCGCAAGGAACCATCATTGATGTTGTGCATTTGCAGCATGCCGAAACCCCCGGACTGGGCGACAAAATACAAAAAGACAAAAGCGACTGGAGCGACCAGTTCATCGGTATGGATCCATCGGTAAACAACATCAGGGTAAAACAGGACAACGGTGATATTGATGCCATAACGGCCGCTACCATCACTGCCAGGGCATATTGCGATGCCATACAAAGAGCCTACGACACCTATAAGAAGCATTTTCTATCAGAACAACAAAAACAGGAGGAGGACCCCGTATTATGAATCAATGGCAAAATTTTTCCAAAGGACTCATCAAGGACAACCCTGTTTACATCCTTTTGCTGGGACTTTGTCCCGCCCTGGGAGTAACTACCTCAGCCTTTAATGGGTTGGGAATGGGCCTGGCAACTACATTTGTTTTGCTGGGATCAAACTTTGTGGTGTCGATTATTAAAAATTTTATTCCTGCAAAAGTTAGGATCCCCAGCTTCATCGTAATCATTGCATCCTTTGTTACGATTGTGGAACTCACCATGGAAGCCTATATGCCTGATTTGTTTGAATCTCTGGGCCTGTTTATTCCTTTGATTGTTGTTAACTGCCTGGTGATGGGACGTGCCGAGGCTTTTGCCAGTAAAAAGGATACCTTAAGTGCAGTTATTGATGCCCTGGGCATGGGATTGGGATTTGCTCTTGCTCTTACCATGCTAGGTGGCTTGCGCGAAATCCTTGGGGCATACTCTATTTTCGGCATACAGCTTATTCCCGGAGCCACCGATGGTATGCTGGTATTTGTACTGGCCCCCGGTGCATTCATTGGTATGGGCTACCTGATTATTCTTTTTAATTATCTCAAGAAAAAAACAGCTTAAATATCTGTATCATGGAATATTTTGCAATTGTAATAGGCGCCATATTTGTCAACAATATTGTACTGGCTCAATTTCTGGGTATATGCCCCTACATTGGTGTTTCTGCCAAGGTGTCAACATCTGTGGGAATGTCAGGTGCCGTACTTTTTGTAATGACACTGGCAACCATCGTTACCTTTCTTATTTACAATTTTATCCTGGAACCCTTTAACGTTACCTATCTTCAAACCATATCCTACATCCTTGTGATTTCATCCCTGGTGCAAATGGTAGAAATTATACTTAAAAAGGTTAGTCCTGAGCTTTACCAGGCCCTGGGGATTTTTCTTCCCCTCATTACTACCAACTGCGCCATTATGGGTGTAGCACTTCTTACTGTACAGAACGAATTCAACCTTATGCAGGGTGTTGTATTCGCTATTTCACACGCTGCAGGCTTTGCTTTAGCCATTATCCTGTTCGCAGGGATCAGGGAACACCTGGACCTGATGGACCTGCCCAAAGCCATGCGCGGTGCCCCTGCCGCACTAGTGGTTGCGGGTATACTGGCCCTGGCTTTCATGGGTTTTGCCGGTTTGGTTTAAGTACCTGAGATACACGCATACGACACCTGATTTTTGGTAATCACGGTACCAACTCATTGATGCTATACAACCCTATTATAACCTCGGATTATAAAATCCGGGGTTTTTTATCGATGACTCCTGCTAAATGTCTGGTTTCTCTTTAATAATTCTCACGCACTCAGCCTTTAACCAGGAGCTCCTGTCCCCTTATTTAACTCAAGTACTCTTCCCTGGATTCGCGAAAAAACTGACGCGGTTATCTGCCAACCCACAATAAACCTTATGTTAAATATTTAACACAGGGGATACTTAATGTGTAATTTTTCACACTCAAAGTTACATTTCTTGCCAAAAATTATGTACGTTTGCCATTCAATACAATAACATGTAAAATTCACAATAAAAGAGAGGTATAAAAATGAATGCAACAATAGGTATCAGACATGAAGATAAATATGCCATGGAGCGACGTACACCCCTAACACCTGCCCATGTTAAAAATTTGATTAACAACCACCAGCTGGATATTGTGGTCGAATCATCATCAAAAAGGATATTTACCGACAAAGAATACCTTACAGCCGGAGCCAGGGTCCAGGAAAGCATCTCTGAATGCCCGGTTATTATGGGAGTAAAAGAAATGCCTGTTGATTTTTTTGAAAAGAACAAAACTTATATTTTTTTCTCGCATGTGATTAAAGGGCAGCCCTATAACATGCCAATGCTTCGTAAGATGATGGATTTGGGGTGCAACCTCATCGATTACGAAAAAATTGTGGATGACCAGAATAAGCGGTTGATCTTTTTTGGAAAATTTGCCGGCCTTGCAGGGATGATCAACTCTCTATGGAGCCTGGGACAAAGATTGCAGGAACAAGGGTATACCAATAACCCATTTCTCCGTATCAGCCAAGCTTACCATTATAGTTCACTGGAGGAGGCTAAAAATGAAATATCTGAAGTGGGCAGAGAGATTGCAGAAAAAGGACTTCCCAAAGAACTTCTCCCACTTACCATTGGCTTTACAGGATATGGCAACGTATCGGTGGGAGCACAGGAAATTGCAGCCCTCCTACCCATCAAAGAGATTTCTCCCCAAAAGCTATTGGAGTTAAAAGACAGGAAAAACCTGCCATCCAACATCCTCTACAAGGTTGTTTTCAAAGAAAGCCACATCAGCAAGCCCACTGACCCCAGGCATACTTTCCAATTACAGGATTACTATAATCATCCTGAAAAATATGAAAACAATTTCGAGCAATACATACCCCACCTGACCATACTAATGAACTGTATGTACTGGGATGACAGGTATCCAAGGCTCTTCACCAAAGACTTTGCTGAAAAGCTTTATTCCAATGGTGAGCCCAAAATCAAGGTAATTGGGGATGTAACCTGCGATCCTGATGGGTCCATTGAGTTTACCCACAAAGGAACCGAAATCGAAGATCCGGTATTTGTATATAATCCCAAAACCCGAAAACCCACCATGGGCTTTAAGGGAGAGGGAATACTGGTAATGGCCGTAGATATTTTGCCCAGTGAACTGCCCCGCGACTCATCCCAGGCCTTTGGCGATGCACTGGTAAAGTTTATCAAGCCTATAGCAGAAGCGGATTTGAATGCGGAGTTTTCCAATATTCAACTACCCGCACCCATTAAAAAAGCAATGATCCTGCATAAAGGGCAACTAACACCAGACTATACCTATATTCAACAGTATATAAAAGAATAAACCTGGTTGCTGCATAGACTGGAAGGCTCTGTTCAGCTAACCGGATCAGGTATTTTCAGCAGCAAAATAATGATAAGTAAAAATTCTAAGATTTAAAAATCCCCCTTAAATTACAAAACACGTATGCAAAAAGTTTTAATTCTTGGAGCAGGGATGGTAGCCAAACCCATAATCACCTACCTGCTTGAAAAAGGGTACCATATTACGGTTGCCAGCCCCAATAATGAAGATGCTGAAAGCATGCTGGGCAACCACCCCAATGGAGTTGCCGTCAACTGGTCCATGAAAAAGCAGGAAGAGCTTGATAAAATGATCAAAGAACATGATCTTACCGTAAGCCTGCTACCCTGGGTTTTTCATATCATTGTCGCCAAAAAGTGTATCACCCACAAAAAGAACATGGTGACCACTTCCTATGTAAAACCCGAAATGAAAGCGTTGCATGCTAAAGCCAAAGAAGCGGGCATCATCATTCTCAATGAAGTGGGGCTTGATCCGGGCATTGATCATATGAGTGCCATGCGCATCATCGACCATGTGCATGCCAATGATGGAAAAATAGAAGAGTTCTACTCTATTTGCGGTGCTTTGCCAGCCCCGGAAGCAGCCGACAACCCTTTCAGGTATAAGTTTTCATGGAGTCCTAAGGGTGTTATACTGGCGGGTAACAACGATGGCAGATATCTGCGCCAGGAACAGGTGGTAGATGTAGCCACAGAGGATTTGTTTAAAAAACCGCTTAGGGTTGATTTCCCCAATGTGGGTCCCCTGGAGGTTTACCCCAATCGTGACAGCCTGCCTTATATCGATCTGTACGGAATACCGGAAGCAAAAACCATGATGCGCGGCACATTCAGACATCCAGGGTGGTGTGAATCAATGGATGCCATGAAAAAAATCAATTTACTATCCTGTGATGCACTTGATTTAAGCGGAAAAACGTATGCCGAAATGATTGCCATACTTATTGGGGAGCAAAATGGTGAAAACATCCGGGAAAAAACCGCCCGCTTCCTGGATATCACCACAGATGCTCACTCCATTAAGGCGATGGATTGGCTGGGCTTATTTGATAGCACCCCCATGAACCGCCAGGAAGAGACTCCGTTTGAGGTGGTATCAGACAGGATGATTGAAAAAATGATGCTTGGAGAACATCAACGCGACATGGTTGCCATGCAACATGTTTTCCTGGCTTCTTTCCCTGATGGTAAAAAAGAGTTGATCAAATCATCCATGCTGGATTTTGGGACACTGGCAACCGATACGGCTGTAGCCCGAACAGTGGCATTGCCTGCCGCAGTTAGCGTGGAAATGATTCTCAATAGAGATATTCAAAACACGGGTGTTCACATCCCCGTTACTCCCGAGATTTACAATCCCATACTGGACAAACTGGAAGAGATGGATATCAAAATGGTCGAGGAGTTTGGGTTACCCGTTAAAGAAACAATTTAAGATAACTGGTTGTACTTCTACCCACCCGCCCAACAGGACGGGTGGTTTTTTATTTAGTGCCTCCTACCACCGCTTTGTTATATTGCTTTGTATTTACAAGCAAGATGGCTACCTTTAATAAGCGACCAGCTTGCGTTTTTCCCTTGAATGTTCCTTTCCAGGTATCCGAAAACTCGAAAACTGACATAGGAAGTATTGTACAAGAATTCCAAAAAGCTTATGTTACGTTATCCCGGTTTAGGGAAAAATGCTGATACAGTTTTTCTTCTGCAATTTGTTTCAGTTGCATGATGGCTTCAAATATTTCTGCAAACGTATTGTACAATGGAGCAATCCCCAGGCGAATGTTGTCGGGTGCCCGAAAATCAGGTATAACAACCTTTTCTCCGGTTTCAGAATCGATAAGGGCTTTACAAATACGATAAGCTTCCGGATGCTGGAGTGAAATGTGTGAACCTCGTTGACGGCTATCCCTGGGAGATGAGAGTTGAAAGCCTAGTGGGAAAAGATATTTTTCAGCCAGTGAAACCAGGTAGTCTGTTTGGCGAACACTTTTTTGTCTGATATTATCCATACCTGCCTCCAGCATAATATCCAGGGCAGGCTCGAGAGTGGATAATGAAAGGATGGGTGGGCTTCCTGCCAGGAATCTCTTAATGCCTGTTGAAGGTTCATATTGCAAATCAAAAGCAAAAGGGTCATTTTGTCCAAACCACCCCCATATGGGCGATTGCAATTTCTCCTGTAAATCTTTTCTCACGTAGAGAAATGCAATGGAGCCCGGGCCCCCATTCAAATATTTATAGGTACAGCCAATGGCCATATCCGCACCACTTTTGTTCAAATCAACCGGTACTGCACCCACAGCATGACTTAAATCCCATATTACCATGGCGCCATTTTCATGTGCCATCCGGGTTATTTGACCCATATCGTACATGAAAGCGCTTTTGTAAACCACATGTGAAAGGGTAAGCAATGCCGTTTGATGGTTCAATAACCCTTTGATTTGTTCAGTGGAGATGGTCATTGCATCCATGGATTGGGCAAGTTTTAACTCATGCTTGTTTCCAAACAACTCTATCAACCCCTGAAGGATATAAATATCTGAAGGAAAATTCAAGTCGTCACTGACAATTCTTGTCCTTCCATCCTGGTATTTCAGGACGGCATAAACCAGTTTAAAAAGGTTGACCGATGTAGAATCGGCCACAATTACTTCATCGGGCCGGGCGCCAATAAGCTTGGCAAGGCAGGCCCCCGTTTGTGCTGACCTTTGGTACCAACCCTCATTCCAGCTGCGAATCAATCCCTTCCCCCACTCCTGGTTAATGACGCGACTCATCTCATCAGGCGTAGTTTTCGGAAGCATACCCAGTGAGTTTCCATCCAGGTATATCAGGTTGGGATCATCCTTTACAAACTTATTTGTGAATGGGTGCAATGCATCAATCCTGTCAAGTTTTTCAGCATATTCTTTACGGTATACTTCCATAAGAGATGTTATAAAGTTTTATAAATGGTCTGACGCATTATTTTCTAATATATTCTGCACGGAAGGAAGCATTGCTTCCACCCATAGGTAATACATCAGCCCTGATGGATGCAGCCCATCGGAAGTAAGTAATTCAGGGCGTTGTAAAGCTCTCCTCGATATGCCCGTAACATCCACCCAGCAAGCACCTGCACTTTTGGCTTCCATTCGGTTGATATGGTTGTAGGCATCAATTTCCCGGGCAATTTTTTCCCTGTCACGCCCCTGGGCAAAGGGGGTAACTCCCCAATCGGGAATAGACAGTATCACAACATTCCGGGCCTTGCCTGCTGCAAAACCAATTGCCTGTTTTAGCAATTGCTTAAATTCGGGACGATAACTTTCTACACTTTTTCCACGATATTGATTGTTTACACCAATGAGCAGGGTTACAAAATCAAAGGGAGCGTTTACCGAATTGCTATCTATGGCAAAAGAAAGTTCATCCGTAGTCCAACCGGTACGTGCAATAATCTGTACATGAGTAATGTATTTACCTTCTATACCCAGCTTATGCTGAAGCTGATGGGGGAAAGCCTCTTTTTCAGTAACCCCCTCACCTGTGGTGTAAGAATCTCCTAAAGCAAGGTATGATACATTGCGGAAAGTTGATATAGTATCCATGTATGTATTTTTTCATCCAAAAGTAATAACAAATAGGGGAAAATTGCAGGGAAATTTGATTAATAAGTTTTCTGAAAAGATATTAATATTCCAATAAAACAAGGGGGGGAGGAAATGTCTGCACAAAGAAGGCTGAAATAACTGTTATGGGATTCGGTCATAAAGGTGTTTTTTAAGTTATTGATTGCCAGAAGAAAATCGATTTACTATCGATATGAATGAAGCAGAATCAGAGAGTGGATGGAAACTTCAACACAAATAATTTTGTAACTTTGCACAAAAGGCAAGTTAGAGGATTCAATCCAAACACCCCCTTCAAATTACAAACAATCAACCCGGTATAATGGCGCTTACATTTTTTAAAAGACCACGACACAAGCAATTTAATTACAAGCCGGTTTTTTACGACAAAGCCAAAGATGAACGTGAAAAACGCATGAAGACTGCTTTGGAAGAGACCGACAAAGAATATTCAATAGCTTTGCGCGAAAGGATGAACTTACGCTGGAAAAGGACTGCCGGAGCCCGGGCCCGGAAAAACTCCAATTACCGGTTAATTGTAGTTTTGCTTGCCATTGGATTGCTGTTTTATTACATTTTTCTCCGCTAAATTTGAAATTGCAAATCATCTATGTCAGATATCATTAAACTTCTTCCCGATTCGGTAGCCAATCAAATAGCCGCAGGAGAAGTAGTTCAACGACCTGCATCAGTTGTAAAAGAGCTGATTGAGAACTCCATTGATGCCGGTGCAAGCGATATTAAATTAGTAGCCAAAGACGCCGGGCGTACCCTTGTGCAAGTTACCGACAATGGTAATGGGATGTCGGAAAGTGATGCACGCATGAGTTTTGAACGCCATGCAACCAGCAAAATCGACTCTGCCAAAGATCTGTTTGCCCTGAGAACCATGGGTTTCAGAGGTGAGGCCCTGGCTTCGATTGCCTCAGTTGCCCGGGTTGAAATGAAATCGCGGCAAAAAGAGGTCCCCCTGGGCACAGAGATCATCATTGAAGGCTCAAAGCTTATAAGCCAGCAGCCTTGCCAGGCAGCCCAAGGTACAACCATTGCTGTAAAAAACCTTTTTTTCAATACTCCGGCCCGAAGGAACTTTCTCAAGAGTGACAATGTTGAAAAAGCGCATGTATTCAATGAGTTTCTGAGGGTGGCTCTGGCTTATCCGGAAATATCTTTCTCCTACTACCACAACGATAAGCTCATTACCCAGGCAAACAATGAAAACAAAGGGCACAGGATTGTCAGCTTATTTGGCAACCATTATAAAGAAAGGCTAATACCTGTTGAAGAAAAAACACAAATCGTTGAAATAGAAGGATATGTCCTCAAGCCGGAGTTTGCTAAGAAACGACGCGGTGATCAGTTTTTCTTTGTAAACAACAGGTATATCAAATCACCCTACCTGAACCATGCTGTTGAAAATGCCTTTTCAGAATTAATTCCCGACGATTCGCATCCATCGTTTTTTCTTTTTCTCAACATTGACCCATCCCAAATTGATGTCAATGTTCACCCCACCAAAACAGAAATCAAATTCCAGGACGAAAAAACCCTTTACCAAATCTTAAAGGTTTGTGTAAAAAGAAGTCTGGGCAAGTTCAACATTGCACCTACTCTCGATTTTGAGCAGGACGGAGCATTCAGCAATATACGTTTTGACAAAGAAAAGCCTGTAGTGCCCCCCACTATAGACGTGGACCCGGATTACAATCCCTTTAACACCCAAAAATCCAGTACCTCATCCGGGAAAAACCTTGCCGCACGCACCAATCCCCAACAGTGGGAGAAGTTATTTCCACAGCCCCAGCACTCAGGAATGAGTAATAGGCCAGAGATGCAACCGGAGCAGGGAAACCAGCATGAAAGTAAGCAAACCATTATTAGTGCAGGGTGGGATGAAGAAGAACAAATTTCGTCAACAAAAAAATTTATGCACCTGCATGGCAGGTATATTTTATCCTCCATAAAGTCGGGGCTTATGATTCTAGATCAACAAAGGGTGCATGAAAGAATTCTCTTTGAAAAACACCTAAAGATTCTTAAAAGCCGGAAATCCAGTTCACAAACACTTTTGTTTCCTGAACAAATAAAGCTTACCGAGCACGATACGCATTTGCTGGAAGATATTATGGGGGATGTTGCAGCCCTGGGCTTTGAAATCAATAAGTTTGGTAAAAACTCTTTTATGGTAAATGCCGTCCCCACTGAGATTGCCGAAAATGAAAACTTGCAAAGTATTATTGAGTCTATCCTGGACAATTTCAAAAGAAACAGTGCCGATGTAAAGCTGGAGGCACCGGTTAATGTAGCAAGGGCCCTGGCCAAAAGCATGTCGGTAAAATACGGTAAAGTAATGAGCGAAGCAGAGATGAATGCTCTTACCGATGAATTGTTCTCCTGTGAAATGCCCTACCAAACGCCGTCGGGAAAACCTACATTAACCATCATCAAGCAACAAGAGATATCAGGCAGACTAAAATAGTAAGTTGCAATTTTGAATAAAGAGGAATATTTATGCCTGGGGTAAAGTCAAAACCCCGGGATTGAGGGACTTTTTGTGTTTTTTCTAGATAGCATGAAATCAAAATTCATGAATAAAGTTGTATTTTTGCCGCCTGCACCCATTGTATGGCAAATCATTATTTCAACGAATAATCTAAACAACCCCTGATAGTTATTGTTAATTTAAATAAATTACTAAATCAAAATATATGCAACAGTTTAGGCCCGGTGGTTTTTCCATATTACCCCCAGTAGTTAAAAACCTACTGATTATCAACGGTTTGTTTTTCCTGGCCATGATATCTTTCGAGGCAGCATTTAGAATAAACCTTATCCAACAGTTGGGTTTATTCATGCCGGGTTCACCCAAGTTCGAACCCTACCAGTTTATAACTCACATGTTTATGCATGGCGGATTTTCGCATTTGTTTTTCAACATGTTTGCTTTGTGGATGTTTGGCAATGTATTGGAAAACGTATGGGGGCCTAAACGGTTTCTCACCTATTATCTAATTACCGGTTTTGGTGCTGCAATCCTGCATCTTGGAGTGAGTTTTGTGGAAATACAAATGCTCAAAAGTGAGTTACTTGCCGCCGGGTATAGTGCCTCTGATCTGAGGCAGTTTATCAACAGCGGGTCATACCAGGTTTTGCCGGGCACTTCTGAATCTGCATTAACTGAGTACCTTGTCAGGTACTTTATACCTACGGTAGGTGCATCGGGGGCCGTATTCGGGATACTTCTTGCATTCGGGATGCTCTTCCCCAACTCAATGATATATTTGTTTTTTGCCATACCTATTAAGGCTAAATACTTTGTTATGATGTACGGCGCATTGGAGCTTTTCTTTGGCATTACTCGCACAGGCAGCAACATTGCCCATTTTGCCCACCTGGGAGGCATGATCTTCGGGTTTTTGCTTATCAGGTATTGGAAAAGCAAAGGAAGACTATATTGATAACGGAGTTAAGACCATGCAGCTCTTGTCATCACCCCTAAAACAACACCATATCATATGCAACCATCACTTCTGTCCGAAATACGTAATTTTTTCCTGAAAGGCTCTACATTGTCAAGGCTTATTGGGCTTAACATTGCAGTTTTTGTAATCATCGGGCTTATCCGTGTGTTACTTTTCCTGATGAATGCACCTTCGGCCTATGACGGCCTTATCAACTGGTTAGGGGTTCCCGCAAATACTTCCACATTGCTGGCTCGGCCATGGACTCTCTTCTCATACATGTTCCTGCACTTTGACTTATTCCACATTTTTTTTAATATGCTGGTATTATATGTAGGAGGAAGGTTGTTCCGTGATTTTTTAGGGGAAGAAAGGATGACGGGCACTTATATCCTGGGAGGTCTGGCAGGTGCAGTGTTTTTCATAGTAAGCTATAATGTTTTTCCCGTTTTTAGTGAAATTAAATCTATTTCGGTGGCCATTGGTGCCTCAGCATCGGTGCTGGCCATATTTATTGCCATAGCTACTTATATGCCCAATTATCAGCTCCCCCTGATCATCCTGGGCCGCATAAGGTTGAAATATATTGCAGTTTTTTTCGTGGTAATCGACCTTATAAGTATTGATAAAGGAAACTCGGGAGGGCATTTGGCACACCTTGGAGGTGCACTTTACGGATTCCTCTATATCATGTTGCTCAAACAGGGGAAAGACCCGGGAAAATTTGTTTCCACATGGGTACGGGCACTCACAGGGGTTTTTAAACCCAAACCCCGTATGAAAGTACACTACACGGCAAAAAAACCTGTTAGTGACGAGGAATACAACCGCCAAAGAGCCAGCAATCAAAAAGAGTTGGACAAGATACTTGACAAAATTTCCAAACACGGATACCAAAGTCTTACATCCAGGGAAAAGGAGATTCTTTTCAAGTTTAGTGATAAAGAATAACCCCAAAATTTAAGCCTTGAGAAGCAAAAGGAAAAGTTCGGTTTTTGCAAAAATTCTTCTTTTGTTGAATTTTCTGGCCATCGCTATGATGATCATCATTATCTTCCTTAAGACTATTACAGACTTGTCTTGACGTAAACGGTTTTTTATCAAAAAAATGATAGAGTTTAAGGAGAAAACTTTCCCATTC
>SLQX01000060.1 GCA_007131245.1 Bacteroidales bacterium | reverse complement strand
TCACAGGCACCTATTAACACCAAGATAATATTCATCTCCATAAACCAACCACCCAAACAAAGACATAAAACATAGTTGAACAAGTCCATCAAACTCTTCTTATCTTTGCAAAAATTTTTCATCACAATGGGCAAACGCAATAAAAACAAACTATACAATCAGATTTTTGAAAAAGTAACCATCAGTGGTGTGGCCGCGGAAGGCGTAGCCATTGCCCGTCACGACGACAGAGTAATTTTTGTAAAATATGGTGCCCCCGGCGATGTGGTTGACATTCAAATCAAAAAAACCAAGCGCCGTCACCTGGAGGGTGAAATCATCAACTTTCATAGCAAATCGCATTTGCGCACCAAACCTTTTTGTGAGCATTTTGGCATTTGTGGTGGTTGCAAGTGGCAGCACCTGGCTTATGGGGAACAACTCCAGCAAAAACAAAAACAGGTAACTGACAACCTGCAGCGCATAGGCAAAGTAGACTATGAGTATGAGCTAATACCCATAAATGGTTCGTCAAACACAAAGTTCTACCGCAATAAACTTGAGTTCACATTTACCGACAAGCGCTGGCTAAGTCCCGATGAAATCAGCAGTGGCGAAGAAATTACAAACACAGAGGCCCTGGGCTTTCATGTACCCGGTTTTTTTGACAAAGTACTCGACATCAAAAAGTGCTGGCTTCAGTCCGAGCCCTCCAACGCCATCCGTTTAAGCATAAAAGAGTTCGCGCTTAAAAACAACATCTCATTTTACAACTTCCGGGGGAAAACTGGATTTCTCAGAAATGTGATCATAAGAAACAACGAAAAGGGTGAATTTATGGTGATTCTGGTATGTTCACCCGGTGACCAGGAAAAGAGAGATGCATTGCTTAGCCACATAAGGGATGAGTTTCCCCAGGTGGTATCCCTGCATTACATGATTAGTGATAAGAAAAACAGCAGTGTGAGTGATCTGGACGCCATTTTGTTTGATGGCACGCCCTACCTGGAAGAAAAGATGGAAGGGCTGCAATTTAGGGTTGGGGCCAAATCTTTTTACCAGACCAACAGTTCGCAGGCTTATGAACTCTACAAAATTGCCCGTGATTTTGCCGAACTTACCGGCGAAGAAAGGGTCTATGACTTGTATACAGGTACCGGAACCATCGCCAACTTCATAGCCTCCCGGGCCAAAGAAGTTGTGGGTATCGAATACGTTGAAGAAGCCGTTGTTCATGCCCGTGAAAATGCAGCACTTAACAACCTTTATAATCTTACTTTTGTATCCGGAGATATGGCTAAAGTGCTAACAGAAGATTTCATCCATCAACACGGAGCTCCCGATGTTATCATTACAGATCCTCCGCGTGCCGGCATGCATCCCGATGTCACCCAGCGTATATTGCACAGCAATGCCCAACGCATTGTATATGTGAGCTGCAACCCGGCAACACAATCCAGAGACATAGAAATGCTGGCATCAAGATACAGGGTGCAAAAAGTACAGGCAGTGGATATGTTTCCCCACACTCAGCATGTGGAAAGCGTGGTTCTGCTGGAAAATAAAAATTCAAACTAACCCCTTAAAAAAACCCCGAAGAATGGAAATCTTCGGGGTTAGTTTTTTCAAAAGCATTAATGACTGATCGCTAAACTCAGGCACTGAATGCAGATATCCAGGCAGTATTAATGCAGGTGCCAAAACTTTAAAACAAAAAACGTAACTACTTCTTTTCTGCAAGAGCAGCAATGATTTTGTTTTCTATTTCTTCAGCCAGCTCAGGATTATCGGTAAGCAAATTTTTTACAGCATCACGCCCTTGTCCAAGCTTGGTATCCCCATAACTGAACCATGAACCAGCTTTTTTCACAATATTATGATCAACGGCAAGGTCAATAATTTCTCCGGTTTTGGAAATTCCTTCACCATAAACAATGTCAAACTCAGCCTGGCGAAAAGGTGGTGCTATTTTGTTTTTAACAACCTTAACCCGGGCCCTGTTGCCGGTAACACTATCGCCTTCTTTTATCTGTGAAATCCTTCGAATATCAAGTCTAACAGATGAATAAAACTTAAGAGCATTACCACCAGTGGTTGTTTCAGGATTGCCGAACATCACTCCGATTTTTTCACGCAACTGGTTGATGAAAATGCAGCAGCAGCCAGTTTTATTGATAGTGCCGGCCAGCTTTCTAAGGGCCTGCGACATTAGCCTGGCCTGCAACCCCATTTTGCTGTCTCCCATCTCACCCTCAATTTCACTTTTAGGAGTAAGGGCAGCCACTGAGTCTATAATGATAATGTCCAGGGCTCCGGAGCGAATAAGATTTTCAGTAATCTCCAGTGCCTGCTCTCCGTTATCAGGTTGCGACACAAGCAAGTTGTCGATATCCACACCCAACTTTTGGGCATAAGTGCTATCAAATGCATGCTCTGCATCCACAAAAGCGGCTATGCCTCCTGCTTTTTGTGCCTGCGCAATGGCGTGAATGGCAAGGGTTGTTTTACCGGAAGACTCCGGACCATATATTTCCACTATACGCCCACGAGGAAATCCTCCAATACCCAAGGCATAATCCAAAGATATACTTCCGGAGGATATACTACTTACTGCAACAGCTGGTGAATCGCCAAGCTTCATTACGGTACCTTTACCGTATGATTTTTCAATCTTGTCAAGGGTAAGCTGAAGAGCTTTTTGCTTTTCAGCATTTACATTTTTTTCTTTGTCTTTCTCTTTACTCATAAGCTCTACGAAATTATTTGAATGGTATCAAAAATCACACATAATTAAATTTAGTAAAAAATCCCAACCCATGCAAAATTACCATATAAAATTGGAATAAAGATTAGTTTTTGTCTAAACACGGTCTTTGAGGAAAATTTATCCGGGGTTGGCAGTGTGGCATTTGCCTGTAGTCGGTTGACTCCTGTTTTAAAAATCTTAATTCCAACAATTTTACATGAAAAAGCGTTATGAAGCGCATAGACGGTTATCGTTGTAAGATCTTGCAATGTCCAGCAAACCATTACCAAACAATTTAATATCCTCATTTTATGAAATTTATAAAAACCATCATCGGATCTCATCCAAAGTTTCAAAAACCCATTCCCACAGACGTTCCCTATCTCGAAATTTCCGAATTTTTTTACGATACCATTCAGGGGGAAGGTATTAATCTGGGACAACCTGCCGCGTTTCTCAGGGTGCAGCACTGCACCCAAAACTGCTGGTGGTGCGACACAAAAGAGGTATGGAGAACGGGAAACCCATATACTATGGAAGAGCTGTTTGAAATGATAGATAAAACAGACCTGGTGGAGAAACTCAAATCAGGACAACACCTAATCCTAACAGGAGGAAGTCCTCTTAAACAGCAAAAAGGGATAACTCAATTTCTGCAGGATTTCATCAAAAAATATAGTTTTAAACCTGTTGTAGAAGTTGAGAACGAATGTACCCTTATGCCCACGGAGGATTTTTCCCGGCTAGTTGATATATGGAACAACAGTCCCAAGCTCAAACACAGCGGCAACCCCGACTCCCTTCGCTACCAGCCTGATATCATCAGACACCTTTCAAAACTGGACAACGCATGGTTTAAGTTTGTTGTAGTGCAGGATGAGGATTGGGATGAAATAAATGTATCTTTCTTACAACCGGGATTGATAAGAAGAGAGCAAATCATATTGATGCCTCTTGGAGGAACCCGTGAAGGGTTACACAGGATAAGAGAAACCGTAGTGGAGATTGCCGTAAGAGAATCTGTCCGATATAGCTCCAGGGAGCATATTGAGTTATGGGACAAGAAAACCGGAGTCTAAGGCTTATTCTGGCAAAGGATGATTGAAGACACAAAGAAGGCATCCATAATATGACGATCGGATTGCCAAAACCTTTTAAACACTCATGAATTCCACAACCCACTTAGCCGATTATCCCTAAAACTACGGAAAGGGATAATCAAATTCAGGAACCATCGCCATCAGAATACTAAACGACTGATTAAGAATAAACGGATAGTGCATTCTGCTTTTAGGGGTACATACCGTGATAAATCGGATTACCAAACAACACAATCACAAAACTTTAGCTTTTCTGGAAATAAAAACCGGAAATATGCATGGGCACACTTCCGGATTTTCATAAGTTACAGCAATTTGAATAACTGCTATACATCGATAATTTGAGCAGTATGTTCTTTGGTTTTCACCTTTCCTATAACATCTTCAACCACACCATTTTCATCAATGACAAAAGTAGTGCGATGAATACCATCTTTGGTTTTACCCATGAACTTTTTAGGGCCCCAAACACCGAATGCCTGAATAATCTCTTTGTCGGTATCTGCAATGAGGGGGAATGGGAGATTGTTCTTTTCAATGAATTTTTTGTGCGATTTTTCACTATCGGCGCTCACCCCTAATACTTTATAACCCTTATCAAGCAGCAAATCATAGTTGTCCCTTAAATTACATGCCTGTGAAGTGCAGCCGGGAGTACTGTCTTTGGGATAAAAATAAATAACCAGTTTGTTTCCAGTAAAAGCCTTAAGAGTAATGTCATTACCATCCTGGTCTTTTCCTTTAAAATCGGGAGCTTTGTCCCCGGGTTTCAATGTTGTCATAATCCTTTTGTTTTAAGTTTTCCGTGAGCCTAACATCTTTAAAAGAGAAATGTTCGCAAAAGGATTCAATTACCAGGGTTACATCTAATATTCAACACCTATTTTTCCTGCATCCTCTTTTGGTAAAATTTACAAACCTCTGTCAACGGGCATTTGTCGCATTTTGGTTTGCGTGCAAGGCATACATACCTGCCATGCAATATTAACCAGTGATGTGCAATAGCTACCAAATCCTCAGGAATATACCTCAGCAGCTGTTTCTCGGTTTCCAGGGGTGTTTTTGCATTGGTAGTAAGGCCTATTCTGGCCGCTACCCTGAATACATGTGTATCCACAGCCAGGGCAGGCTTTTTATACACAACGGAAGCGATTACATTAGCTGTTTTACGTCCCACACCCGGCAGTTTCTGAAGTTTATCCACATCTTCGGGAACAATACCGCCAAAATCAGCCGTTAACTTTTGGGCCATCCCCAGCAAGCTTTTGGATTTATTATTGGGGTAAGAACAGCTTTTAATATACTGAAATATCTCCTCCACCTCTGCTTCTGCAAGACTTTCGGCGGTTGGAAATCGCTCAAAAAAAGGAGGAGTAATCATATTGACACGCTTATCGGTACACTGGGCCGAAAGTATAACTGCTACCAGCAACTCGTAAGGATTGGTATATATAAGCTCAGTCTCTGCAAGGGGCTGGTGTTTGAGAAAATGGTCCAGCACATATTGAAAACGGGCTTTTTTCGACAATCTACGTTTAGGGGTTTCCATCATAAAATTCGTTCTTTTGTAAAGGTCCGTTGAACTCCATATTCAACTACTCATAAGGATTATAATGGTTACTCAAAGGTTGATAAAAGAAAAATCTGAAAATCCAGCATCAATCCTTATGCAAACCCTTGTTTTACACCATTAAAGACCAACCACTACTTCTCCAAAATCATCAGCTATATACACTTCAAGACGTGCATGCTAAACTTCATACCCCACCATTTTTCCCTTTTCCATGATAAGTTCATCATCGAAATAAACATTGGGTTCATTGACCAGGCCATCCAGATGGCTGTTAACAGAAATTCTTCCGCCCATCGTTAGGTTATTACCAAAGGCCACATGTATGGTTCCAAAAACCTTTTCATCTTCCAGTATCATCCCCGTAAGCTTAGCCTTATAGTTAGTTCCTATTCCAAACTCAGCAACAGCTCTGGCATCACGCCCCGATTTTTCAAAAAGTCCGATAAGTTTTTCTGCCTGCTTGCCACCCCTGATTTTTTCGGCATATCCATTGACTACCTCCACTTCAATAGGTTCTTCAATCACGCCTATCCCAGCCATGGAGCCATCGATAATTACCTTTCCATTGGAGCCATCCTCCCATGGAGCAAGGAACACCTCTCCCGATGGCAAGTTACCACTTTCTCCTTTTTCTCTGAGTACGCCGGTACTTGGGATGATTTTTCGATCTTTTACAGGCATGGTAATATCGGTCCCTTTTTGGGTAGTAACGCGAATGTTGGTTACCCCCTCCAGTTTTTTGGCAAGGTGATACGTTAACCCTATGATTTTATCATAATCGGCACTGAGGCAGCGAGCCATAGCATCAATAGTAATGCCTGGCATTGTCCCTACCCGCACATCTTCTTTCACTGCATTTCTCCTTGCATCGGTATGGGTCATCGATTTTGCAGTAGGGCAGATCACAACATCTACCTTTTTCATCAGTTCTGCCACAACTGCAGGAGGCTCCTGTCCATTGATTTCCCGCGACTTAATCTCTACAAAAATGGATTCTTTACATAAACTTTTGCCTTCTTCATGCAAAGCCACTCCAATCTCTCTTTTGATTTCATCAGTTATAACAAGCAGTGTTTCATCCTTTTTCAGCCCCATACAATCGCGTAGGGCAATACGAGACGATTCTTGTAATTGTTTTTGGGTATCGTTCATAGGGTTTTGAATTTGAATTGCTTACTTTTTTTGTGAATACAATAATTTATTTGGATATACAGATTATTGACCATCTAACAGTTTCCGCTAAAGAGGTTCAGCCAGAATGTCATCACCTGCATGGCAAATTTATACTTTATGTAAAAACAAAACTTTAGCATAACTAAGCCTCACCTCCAAACTTAGCCTTAGTTTCATCACTCATTCTCTTTACTTTACCTTCCAGGCTCTTTTTGAATGCAATTACTTTTTCGCGTATTTCCTGGTCCTGGGCTCCTAAAATTTGTGCAGCCAGAATCCCGGCATTGCGCGCACCATTGAGGGCAACCGTAGCAACAGGCACACCAGCAGGCATCTGCAAAATAGACAATACGGAATCCCATCCATCTATACTGTTGGATGATTTTACAGGAACACCAATAACCGGCAAAGGTGTAAGGGATGCTATCATTCCGGGCAGGTGTGCCGCTCCGCCAGCTCCGGCAATAATTACCTGGACCCCTTTTTCATGGGCATGCTTTGCAAAGTCGAACATCTTTCCAGGGGTGCGGTGAGCCGAAACTATATCCACATCAAAATCCACAGATAATTCTTTCAATACTTCCAGGGCTTCTTGCATAACTTTCAGGTCAGAAGAGCTTCCCATTACAATAGCTACTTTTTTGCTCATGGTTGTATGGATTTTACTTTTATACCATCTTTTACTTTCAATGCTTTGTTTTTAGCCTGCTGCAAGGTATCAGCAGTAATGGTAACATGGCCCATTTTACGAAAAGGCCGGGTTTGGGTTTTCCCGTACAGGTGCATATATGCACCCTCCATAGCCAATATTTCCTCCGCCCCTTCATACATTACAGGGCCATCATGCCCCTCCTCTCCTGTCAGGTTAACCATAACCGAAGGACGAATTAGCCTTGCACTTCCCGGAGGAAGTCCGAGTATGGCCCGAAGGTGTTGTTCAAACTGGCTGGTAACACAAGCCTCTATGGTAATATGTCCGCTGTTGTGAACGCGGGGAGCACATTCATTGATCCAGATCTCTCCGTTTTTGTTAACAAACAGCTCCACAGCCAACACGCCCACAACACCTAACTTATCTACCAGTGAAAGAGCAATATCCGAAGCTTGCTGAAGAATTGCATGGGAAAGATTTGCCGGACAAAAAACATATTCAACCAGGTTGGCCACTGGATGAAAAGACATTTCCACGGGAGGGAAAGCCGAAACTTTTCCGGACTCATTACGTCCGACAACCAGCGCTATTTCATGTTCAACAGCAGCTAACTCCTCTATCAGTCCCGGCACATCAGGTATATTGTTTAAATCCGATGGATTTCTGACTATGATAACACCCCGGCCATCATAGCCGCCTGTTGCAGCCTTCCAAACATAGGGCAACTGAAACGTATTCTTTTCCAGTTTTTTCAGCATTTCAGCCCGGGTTTTAAACCCAAACCAGGGAGCTGTAGGTAAGTGATTGTCGGTATAAAATTTCTTTTGAACTACTTTATTCTGAATAAGCTCCACTTTTTCAGGCTGGGGAAAAACCTTTTTCCCTTGTGCCTGTAAATCTTTCAAAGCTTCTGTATTGACGCTTTCTATTTCAATGGTAATCACTTCGCAATCGGCTCCAAAAGCCATTACGGTTTCATAATCATTGAAGTTACCCTGCACAAACTCTTTGCATCCCATGGCGCAGGGAGCATCTGCCGACGGATCAAGCACTTTGGTGTATAAATCATATCGGCGGGTAACATCCAGCAACATTTTCCCTAACTGGCCCCCACCAAGTATGCCAATTTTATAGTCAAGGGAGGCAAAATAATTTTTCATAGTCGTCAATGTTTTTCCCAATGGAGGCAAAGGTAAAATAAATTTCAAAACCCAACGGGGCCGCTTCATCCGATTCGCTGATTCTCTTAGCACCAAAAGTATTATTTCCTTTTACTCACATTTCTCCATGGTCCCGAAAAAATTATTTCGCAACAGAAAACAGCTATGCGTTTTAAAGATTTTTTTGTAACTTGTAGATACGTCCATATAAGCCATAGGTATTGAATAATGAAGAACCTTTTTGCTCCTCCCCGTTTTATCACAACCACACTACAGCACGATATAACAAGTCATGAGAAATGAAACATGCACTTACTTTTTTGGTGATTTTTGTTACAGCAGTGAGCTCATTAACAGCGGCCAATGACAATTACCCCTTTGGTGGCCGGGCTTCCGGGATGGGAAATGCGGCAGTTCCACTTTACGGGTTTTGGGCCATAAGCCATAATCAAGCGGGCCTGGCCCGGCTGGAAACCATGTCAGCCGGAGTATATTTTGAAAACCGATTTTTGGCAAGGGAACTCAATTTTGGGGCCGGAGCTCTTGCCTACCCTTCTACATATGGAGTGCTGGGCTTTAACTTTACCCATTTTGGGTTTGATCTTTACAACGAAACCAAAGTAAGCCTTTCTTATGCGCGCTCCTTTGGAGAACGTTTTTCATCAGGTCTTCAGCTAAACTACCACAACACCTACATTGCTGATGACTATGGCAACACTGCCAGTTTCACCTTTGAACTGGGCTTTATTTTTGAAATATTGCCCGGCTTGCATATCGGAGCACACATTTTCAACCCCACCCGGACCCCAATTGGAGATTTTGCTGATGAGCGCATCCCCACTATCTTTCGAACTGGTTTCTCCTATGAATTTTCAGACAGAGTAATCCTGGTGGCTGAAACTGAAAAAAGCATCAATCATAACCCTGCTTTCCGTGCAGGAGTTGAATACCAGATAACAGAATCTCTTTTTTTACGCGGGGGGATTGGAACCCAGCCTACCACCAATGCCTTCGGGTTTGGAATGAAGATGGGCAACCTTACTATCGACATGGCAATGTCATTTCATCACATATTGGGCTATTCCCCCCAACTTAGCCTGATGTATAAATTCCGGTAAACTCCTGTTGTCTATGGCTGATTGTCTAACTCATATCAAACTTAAACCGTTGGTTATTTTGCCGCTTTTGGTTGCCTCGCTCTCTCATGCACAACAAACTACAAAAACAGGTAATGAGAAACCACCCGCTGAAAAGGAAACCATCGATGAAGAGCAGTTTCACCAACGTATAGAAACCCTTGTTGAAGAAAGCGAAGAAGAAATAGACGCCTCCGGGTTGATTGAAGAGCTTGAGCTACTCAGACAAAGGCCCCTGAACCTGAATAATGCCAGTGCCAGAGAACTTAGGATGCTGTTTTTCCTCAATGAATTCCAGATAAACAATTTACTACAGCACCGTAAGCGCTTTGGCAGTCTTATAAGCATGATGGAACTGCAAACCATTGACGGTTTTGACCTTGAAACCATTGAACAAATTCAACCTTATGTGGTGGTAGATGAAGCTGTTGAAAGAAGACAAATAAACTTGAGAGACATCCTGGAAAGAGGAAATAGCCAATACTTTCTGCGTTTTCAACAATTACTTGAAGAGCAAAAAGGGTATTCACACATCGAAAAGGAGGAACTGGAAGCCAACCCCAATGCCAGGTACCTGGGAAGCCCTTACAGGCTCTATACGCGATATCGTTACACTTACTACACAAACATCAGTGCGGGATTTACTGCGGAGAAAGATCCTGGCGAAGAGTTTTTTCGCGGAAGTCAACCACAGGGGTTCGACTTTTATTCTGCACATCTTTACTTAAACGATATGGGCAGAATTAAATCACTGAGCCTGGGAGACTATCAAGTTCAGTTTGGCCAGGGAGTTGCTTTGTGGTCTGGACTTGCTTTTGGGAAAAGCAGTGAATCAGTCAATGTAAAGAAAAATGGCATGGGACTGCGACAGTACACATCTGTGGATGAAAACAACTTTATGCGTGGGGTGGGCACCACAATCAAACTTGGAAGGTTTGAGGTTACCGGCTTTTACTCAAACAAATATCGTGACGCCAATATTCTTGAAGTGGATACGGCAACAGGTGAACCCCTGTCGTTCAGCAGCCTGCAACAATCAGGCTTACACCGCCGGCCCAGTGAGTTGAAAAACAGAAATTCGCTTCAGGAAATTTACTGGGGATCGAACATTACCTATAGAGGGTCCAATTTCCATGCAGGCATAACAGGTTATTACATGGAGTTAGGTGCAAAATTCGAGAGAAACCTCTCCTTTTACAACCAATTTGATCTCAGCCAAAACACCAATTACGTGATTGGGTTTGATTACAGCTATATTTACCGTAATTTCAACATCTTCGGGGAAACGGCCATGAGCGCAAGCGGTGGTTTGGCAATACTCAACGGAGCCATGATGAGCCTGGACCAGGGGTTATCCATGAGCGTTGTTCACAGAAAATATACCCCTGACTACCAGTCTTTGCTTAGTGCTGCTTTCTCAGAAAACACCAGGGTAGTCAATGAGGATGGGATATACTTAGGCTTAACAGCGCACCTATCACAACAGTGGTCGGTAAATGCCTATGCCGATCACTTTTCCTTTCCCTGGATGAAGTTTCGCACCTATACACCCTCTCGTGGTTATGATTACCTGTTGCAGGTAAACTTTAAGCCTGAACGTAACCTGGAAATGTATGCCCGTTACAGGATAAAAAATAAGCCCCTGAACACCCCTGATAATCCGGTCATACGCTACGTGGAGGATGTAAAAAGACAAAACATTCGTTTTCACATAAGCTACCCGGTATCAACATCATTTACCTTGCGCAACCGCGTAGAATGGACAGATTTCCGTCATGGAAGCAAAAAAGAGCAGGGTTATTTGATATACCAGGACGTGATTTTCCGAAGCCTTTCAAGTCCTTGGGCTGTAACAGCAAGATATGCCATTTTTAGCACCGACGGGTTTGACTCTCGGATTTACGCTTATGAAAACGATGTGCTCTATGCATTCTCCTTCCCGTTTTACAACGACAAAGGGCACCGGGCCTATATAGTAGCTCGATACCGGCTAAACCGGCATATTGATTTGCAGGCCCGTCTGGCCCGAACCATTTTTACCAACCGCAACGAAATCGGGAGTGGCCTTGATTTAATTGAGGGGACTACCCGGACGGAAATTAAAGCACAAATGAGACTCCGGTTTTAACATTCTTTGAACGATATTCTTACCGGTTTGAAGATAAAAAACCTGTTAAAACCCTTACTGACTTTGGGAACAAAGAAAAATTAAAGGGATTGTATATCTTTGCTGCATTAAGATTTTCACATACATTAATACTTCGAACTATTTAATTTACTGACATCACCTAATCATTTTAACAAATAAACAAAACACTGTACTTATGAAAAAAGGTCATCCAGGTGGATTATACACCCTGTTTTTCACAGAAATGTGGGAAAGGTTCAGCTACTATGGGATGCGGGCTCTGTTAATATTATATATGACCCGCCAGATTTTATATGGTGACAGCCAGGCTTATGGCATCTATGCAGCTTATGGAGCCCTTGTATATGCAACCCCTTTTATAGGCGGGGTTATTGCCGATCAGCTACTGGGGTACCGAAAAGCCATAATATTAGGGGCAGTACTTATGGCCATTGGACACTTTTTAATGGCCATTGAATCATCGGTGTTTTTTTATGGAGCACTTGCCTTTCTTATTATTGGTAATGGCTTTTTTAAACCCAACATTTCATCCATGGTAGGCGGACTGTACAAACCCGAAGACCCTCGCCGCGATGGTGGATTCACGATATTTTACATGGGTATAAACCTGGGGGCATTCCTTGCACCCCTTGCATGCGGTTTACTGGGCGAACTCCTGGGATGGCATTACGGATTCGGACTTGCCGGAGTTGGCATGGTATTGGGCCTTATTGTCTTTATAAAAGGGCAGCACAGATTTGAGGCAACAAACGGTGCTCCGCCAAACCCGGAAAAATTATACAAAATGCTTATTCCGGGGATAAACCGGGAGCGGCTTATATACCTTGGAACTTTTATTCTTACGCCCCTTATTGGGCTGTTGGTATGGAACTATCACCTGATGACATACATTCTCACCCCTTTTGCTGTTGTTGTATTTTTAGGCATACTTGCTATGTCTTTCTCATTTGAAAAAATTGAAAGAGAACGTGTATGGGTCATCCTTATACTGGCATTTTTCTCCATTACTTTTTGGGCATTTTTCGAACAGGCAGGTAGCTCTATCACCCTATTTACAGATAACAACGTAAACCGGGAAGTCTTGGGATTCGAAGTTCCCACCTCCGTTTTCCAGTCGGTGAATCCTCTGTTTATAATCATCTTTGCCCCCATATTTGCGTCATTGTGGGTGGCCCTGGGTAAAAGAAACAAAGAACCCAATACAACCATCAAGTTTGCCCTGGGAATTATTCAGTTGGGGCTGGGATTTGGTGTTTTTGTTTTGGGAGCACAAATGGCTGGCCCCACAGGAATGGTCGCTCTTGTATTTTTACTGTTTGGATACTTACTGCATACCACGGGTGAGTTATGTATCTCACCAGTAGGGCTTTCCATGGTTACCAAACTCTCACCAACCAGAATTGTTTCCATGGTAATGGGTGCCTGGTTTTTGTCATTTGCCATGGCTCAACATGTGGGCGGAATCATTGCAAGCCTCACTTCCACTGCACAGTATATGGAAACAGGCATAACCTATGAGCCCGAAACCACCTTTTCTGGCAAAGACGAATTTGCCATAAGAACCTACTTCGTGGAAGCGGACAATGGTATAACAGACACAATTTATTCCCAGCCCATGTCCATCATTGTGGATGTAATGGCTGATAGCCCGGAAAAGACAGCACCCACACCCCAAACCTTTTATGTACGCAGGGCTGTAAAACCCGGTGAACAAATTTCTGTTGACCTGAGAATCCCGTACCTGGATCCTACCGGACGACTGACAGAAATCCATATTGAACCGGAAGCAAAATATGGATCCTTTGAAAAAATTGGTGACACACTTATTTACGAATCTTTATCAATGGAAGAACTATCAGGGTATACAATAGATGAAACAACAGAAGCCCCATCTCAAGCAGACAACCCAGTCATAGAACTAAGAGATACTATTTTGTATACCATGCAAGATACCCGCCGACCTGAAACAACAGACCAGGTTGCCCTGATTATTACCGTATCCGACAAAGATGTATTTACGCCTGAACCATTGAGGTCTTCTGTTGAGTTTGCGGTACAAAGATCTACTGCAT
Source organism: Bacteroidales bacterium (assembly GCA_007131245.1). Classification (GTDB taxonomy): domain Bacteria; phylum Bacteroidota; class Bacteroidia; order Bacteroidales; family UBA7960; genus SKVR01. Next base: position 14,231 of record SLQX01000060.1, on the reverse strand, counting down.
TGCGCACTTCGTTCAACACTTTTAATGTCCTTCACAACTTTTCCATTGCCCATGGGCAGGATATGGGAATAGAAATTGTACAAGAACCTGCCAATGGATTTGCCCATACAGGAAGTATGCTCAATCCATTTGTAGGCCCAAGCAAAACCATTCACATTTACTCTAATGTATTTTATTATTTGTTCCTGATATCCCTGGGTGTAGGTATTGTTGTATTCCTAATGACCCCTCTCCTGAGAAAGTGGATGCACGGAATTAACTAAAAACTGCATCCATTGACACTTACTAAAAACAGGTCGACTGCTTTCCGGGAGTCGGCCTGTTTTTTTAAGGGTCACAAATTTTTCAATAAAGATATTTCAGATGCTTAAATATCCAACGATATTACCAACCCGGCCAGAAGTTCAGCCCCCACACACCGGGCCATCTGTCATTCAAAGTAAATGGGATAGCATAGTAGGGTTCCAGCACAAGAGCACCAAAAAGATTGATACGCAAGGAAGGTCCCGTACTGAATACAGGGTAACGGTAATCTGCCGTCATCTTATCACTTTCCAGAGTAAGGGAGTCACCTTCTCTCCAGGCTATACCCGCATCCAGAAACCAGGCAAGCTCGGTGAAGAAAAACCCGCTGGAAATCAATGCCAGTCGTTCGGGTCCGGAAAAAGGCACTTTAACCTCCAGCCCACCCACAATCAAACGAGTACCCTGCAAATGATCAAAAGAAAAATCTCCCTCATCATCAAAAATTTCATCTCGTATACTGTAGAGAGAATTGTAATCATACCCTCTCATAAAGTTTGGATAACCAAGATAAAGAGGATAGAAAAGATTGTTTTGTGCATCTTTCCCATAGCGCCCATGATGCATGGCCCGAACAGCAACACTAATTGGCTGACGGAAAAAATACCTTCGATAGTCGGCTATGGTATTATACATGTCTATTTCCCCAAACAGTTTTTCCACGCTAAACCGGTAACGATGTCCTGCCATGGGTGAAGCCATTCCAAAGAAAGAATTGTCACCAATATAACCCAGGCTTAACCTTTGGAGGTTAAAACCATCAGGAGATTCTCCTTTACTTCGGTCCTGTCCCCGGTAAAACCCCATCTCATCATAATAGGTATGAAAGATGTCTCGCCGGAAGTAATACCACGCCATACTTCCCGACACCTCGATGCGGCGTGTGGTGGAAATGGGATAAAAGGCAAACATTCCAAACTGATCCTCAAAAGTTCTTTGTATAACAAACTGCAAATCCGTCAATACTGGTCCATCATCGTTAGCCTGTGTGGTTTCAACGTTTAAGTAAGCAAAAGGGTAAGGAATATGAGAAGCTGTGGCACCCCAGTTGATGCGGTTTTTCTGGTTGACATACCCAACCTGTCCACCAAAGTCATAGATTTCACCATTCACCGACAACACCGTAAAAAGCTGATTATCACCTATGATATCACTAAACATCATGGCTACACCCCCTTGCATGCCTGTTCCAAAACGACTTGAAGCAACCCCAACACCACTACTACCTATGAAAGTGAGTCCAAATTCTGGTTTATACTCTTTTACCTGGAAGGAATCTGCAGGGAAAACGGGCTCCCGGTTTTCATGCCTGAGAAAGTTATCAACCACTGGGGTAGTAGACCTTTTAAGGGGTGGAAGTGTTGCAGCAGTCATATCCACATCATCAGCTGCAATTTCAACGTATTCAAAGGCATCACTGTCTGCTTTATAAACAAAATACTTTCCATCGTTAAAGTGGCTGTAAGTTACCTCCCCGGTATTGCGGGAAACAGAGATAGCCGGTGACAGGTGGGTTATTCCGCTTATACCTGTATAGTAATTTGTCAGCTGAAACACTTTCTCCTCTTCCAGGTGATAATGGTAAAGGTTCCGGAATCCATCCCTGTTTGACAAAAAGTAAAGACCTTGCTGGTTATGGTCAAAAACAGGGTTAAGATTCTCTGCACCTGAAAATACGTCAATAATTTTTATATCCCTGTTTGGACTTTCCATATCCATCACACCCAGATTGAAATTATAACTGAGCGTATCAGAGTACTCCTGTCCGGGATGCAAATCACTGGAAAAAGTAAGGTAACGGCCATCGGGTGACCACGAAGGATGAATATAGGAATACCTGTCGTGAGTTAACTGCTCCACCTCTTTGGTGTCCATATCAAGCATATACAAATTACCAATACCATCTACCAGTCCGGAAAATACGACATACCTTCCATCGGGTGACCAGGTAGGATTGTTGAGTGAGCGCACTTCTCCAACTTTGATGTTCCTTGATTGCCGGGGACGATCTACATTAACAACTACCAACTGGTTCTGCCCCTGCTTAACTGCCACATGCATAAACTCACTTCCATCAGGTGACCATGTGCCCACAGATTCAAAAAAGTTAAATGCATCTATATCTCCACTTCGGGTAGCGCTGGAAAGTTTACGAATTATTTCACCTGTTTTGGCATCAGCAAGGAAAAGGTCCAGGGAAAACAAATCTCTTTCAGAGAAAAAAGCAACATGCCGTCCATCAGGGCTCAGGGAAGGAGAGATGTTTATGTCTCCTCCATTATCGTTATCTACCAGCAACTCACCTGTTGTTTGCTGTTTCAGGGTGTCTTCAAGAAAGGGCTCAAAATGTGAATAGGTAGCACTTTTCCATAAATTGGAAACCGTATTTGCGTTAAGACCAATAACCCGCTCTATAGCTCGCTCATACCCAAATTTGGCCGTCTCCCTAAACAAGGGAGCAATGAGGTCATCACCCCAGGTTCGCCCAACAAAACTCACAAAGGCATGACCGTACCTGTAGGGATTGTATGAATAATCCCGGGTCATATCACGTAAAGAGGGGAAGTCGTCCTGCTTTACTGCATCACGGATAATCATAGAGGTGTGGGCATCTACGCTCCCAATGGAAAAATATTCAGCCATCCCCTCCACCAGCCACAGGGGCAGGTTGCGTAAAGAATTCATTGACAATGAGTCATCAATAAAAAGGGCTCTAAAATGGAATACGTGGACCAGCTCGTGACCAATCACATGATCCGTTTGTGCATTGGTCTCCAAAACAGGAATAACCACCCTGTTTTTAAGGGCTTCAGTAACCCCCTGTGTTCCTAAGCCAATGTTACTACTCACCGCAGTGGTTTGTTGAAATTCTGGATGGTTTTGGTAAACAATGATAGGGCTGGGTTTTTCAAAAGTATCCTTAAATAACTTTTGATGACGGGTATACCATCTCTCAAACCTGTTGGATAATGCATGAACTATGGAGTCGTTCTCAAAGTAGTGATACAAAGTAAAGTTGGGAGATTCATAAACCTGGAAGTCAAAGCTACGATAACTGGGTTTATTCCGCCCAAAGTACTGTGAGAAGGAATCGGGAACATGAACCAAAAGCATTATCAGCAATAGAACCTGCACCCTCAAAAAACCCGGATTTAGTCTCTTTAAAGTCATAATATCCTAATTTTGCATAAAAGCGATTATACGAAAGGTCACTTCATTTTTTCATTGCCCCCTTACACCGCATAAAAAACATTTTTCTACTGCGTACAGCGAAGAAATTCTCTAAAAGTAGGTTGACCTCTAAAAACCCATCTTTATACTCAACACAAAAATTATACCCATATGTTTTAACAGCTTTGGATTATTACAAATTATTAACAAACAATAGGTTAAGCCCTAAAAAACAAAGTTTTAACATTTTGTGTAAAGCTTAAACACAAAGATACAGCAAATAAAGCAGCCTTTTATAAATCGCTGTAATTTGTTGGCAACTAGTTTAAAAATCTTTGATGTAAAACTAAACAATGTCCTATTTTTTCGTATATTGCAGCCAACTGAAAGAAAAAATCCGATATGACCCCTTTACACAAATTTACACTTGAATTTCCGTTGCAGGTTTCTCCCAGGTTATTGTTTACCCTCATAAGCACTGCGGAAGGCTTAGCCAGATGGTTTGCCGATAAAGTAAATGTGAAGGAAGATATGTTTTACTTTGAGTGGGAAGGAAGTGAACAATCCGCAAAGCTCGTGGAGTGCAAGGAGGATGAATATGTTCGGTTTCAATGGACTGACGATAACCATGAAGGCAAGCTCATGGAGCTGCGAATTAATCACGAGCCCGTTTCTGGTGAAGCTGCACTGGTAGTAAGTGATTACACAGAAGACTCGGACATGGAGTTTTCACAAATGTGGTGGAACACCCAGGTTGGAAGATTGCAAAGGTTGTTCAACAACTAGATTGCCAACCACAGACTATTCCCAAATCCAACCTTTTTGCTTCACGCCTATTATAATGGGGGAGCATCCAGCTTAAACCAATCCTTTACAAAATCCGAGTAATCCCTGGGTGCCTTATAATGTTTATACTCATTTGTTTTCTGGTTATATACATAGTCTTTGGTCCAATGGGGATGATTCTTCTGAATATCTTTTAAGGCAGTGATGATGGCATACAGCTCCTCATTAGTCATGGTGGGATGTAAAGACAATCTAACCCAACCCGGCTTGCCAGAAAGGTCTCCAGTGTTGATTTTTTGTGTAATACTTTGAGAATGCGCATAGTCTACATTCAGCAGAAAGTGACCGTAAGTACCAGCACAGGCACACCCCCCCCTCACCTGGATACCATACCTGTCATTGAGTATCTTAACAGCCAGGTTATAGTGCAAATCTTCAATGTAGAATGAAATAACTCCAAGCCTGTCATGGGTATTATCAGCGAGAATTCGGAGCCCCGGGATTTTGTATAGTTCACTGAAAGCCATATCAAGAAGTTGGTTTTCTCTCCTATGGATATTCTCCACACCCATTTGGTCTTTCAGGTTAATAGCCAGAGCGGCTTTTATGGCCTGGAGAAATCCGGGTGTTCCCCCATCTTCACGCAACTCTATGTCATCAATATATTTGTATTCGCCCCAGGGGTTGGTCCAGTCAACAGTTCCTCCACCAGGGTTGTCAGGCACATCAGAATTGTAAACGAAAGAATCAAAAATTAACACACCAGGTGTGCCAGGCCCACCAAGGAATTTGTGGGGTGAAAACATTACCGCATCAAGTTTTTCCATAGGATCACCCGGGTGCATATTTATATCATCGTAAGGTGCCGAAGCGGCATAATCCACAAAACAAATCCCTTCGTACTCATGCATTAACCTGGCCATCTTATGCACAGGAGTTCTTATGCCAGTAACATTAGAACATGCTGTAAAAGACCCGATTTTCAACTTACGGTCTTTATGTTTTTCCAGCTCTTCCCTTAAGTGCTCCAAATCTACCAGCATATCTTTACCGGGGTTTATTACCACCACATCGGCTGTGGTCTCGAACCAGGATGTATGATTGGAGTGGTGCTCCATGTGTGAGATAAACACCACGGGTCTTTCATTTTTCGTAAGACAGTTTCCAACGGATAGTTTTCCACAAATTCTTAATCCTAGAATTCTTTGAAATTTATTAATCACAGTTGTCATACCACTGCCGGCAGTAATAATAACATCGCGTGGGCCAGCATTTACATGTTCCTTGATTTTTTTGTGTGCAAAATGGTACGCATTGGTCATCAAGGTTCCTGTTTCGCTGGCTTCGGTGTGGGTATTACCAACAAAAGGCCCAAACTTTTCTTTCATGGTATCCTCAATAGGTCCATACATGCGGCCACTGGCAATCCAGTCAGCATATATAAGTTTTTGAATACCATAAGGAGAAACAAAAGTTTGGTCGATACCTACTATATTTTTGCGAAACTTTTCAAAGTATTTTTCACTGTGGTTTATCATAGCTCTCTTTCTTTAGCGCAAAATTGCAAAAAAAAATGAAATAACATCGTTATTATTCAGCTTTGTCCGGCTAAAATATTGTAACAACCCGGCAAATCTCACATCCCTGAAACCCTGCACCCTATAACAAACATGAGTTTCAAAGACTGCAGCGAACCCTTAAATGGTTTTCTCCACATGATATCCGTGAATAATATTTGAGACAAAACAGGCCATAACTTCCAAGACTTCATTACAAGAATATACATCAGAATATTTATGATAAACCAAAACGGCAATATAACTATCTTCTCAAAGGGGAATATGATGTGTTTTTTTTTGTAGGTTTGCGCAAATTTTATCCCCCAGATTACATGGAAAGAAAACATTCACTGGTTTACCTTCTTACCCTTTTAGCCATTGCGTTCTGGGGTATATCTTATGTTTGGATGAAGGTTGTTTTCGAATACTACAACCCTATCACAACAATGTTTATGCGCTTGAGCCTCTCTTCCATATTTCTTTTTGCTTATTTGCGAATAACCGCTAACAACGAGAAAATTCACAAGGAAGACTATCTCTCTTTTGTTATTCTTTCATTCTTTTCTCCTTTTTGCTACTTCCTGGGCGAAAGTTTTGGCCTTAGCCTGGTATCACCCACCATTGCAGCAGTAATCATAGCCACAATCCCGGTGTTCACCCCGCTGCTTGGATACTTTGCTTTCAGAGAAAAGCTCACGGCACTGAACATTGTTGGGTTTATTGTTTCTTTCATGGGAGTTAGTGTAATGGTCCTGGATTTTGAATTTCGTTTCAGTGCATCTCCTCTTGGTATCCTGCTATTGTTTTTCGCTGTGTTTTCTGCGCTTGTCAACATTGTTGTTTTAAAAAAACTCACACTGAAATATTCATCTACTCGAATTATTCAGGTACAAAACCTCCTGGGAGCCCTTTTCTTTTTACCCTTGTTTCTTGTTTTCGATTTTAAGTCATTCGTATCCGTTCAACCTACCTGGGAGTTGATTTTTGCTCTTTTAAAATTATCCGTTTTTGCTTCAAGCATGGCATTTATCTTTTTCACCTATGCTATCAGAAACATTGGCATTGCTAAAACATCGGTTTTCGGCAATTTAATACCCGTATTTACAGCCGTGTTTTCCTTTTTTCTAATCCAGGAGCAAATTGACTTAAGCAAAATTCTTGGCATCATCATCGTTATTTCAGGCCTGATGCTCAGTCAAAGATCAAAACAGCTATCCCCGAAAGTATGATTCATGAAAGCAGGAGTTTTGTTAAAAAATCCTTTTCCCCATGAAAACAGCTTTCCTGAAATCAACACAAATCAATTTTGCCGATAATTAAGCTCCCCCCAGCTAATCTTTTTCAGGAATTAAGCCTAAAGAGTGTATCCTTCCATGAAAAGCAGAAAAATGCTTATCTTTGCAGTTGATTTTTCAACCTTAAAAAAAATAAATAATCATGGGACAAACTAAAGTTGCCATTAATGGCTTTGGAAGAATAGGAAGATTAACACTACGCGCTTCGTTGAATAAAAGCGATATTGAGGTGGTAGCAGTAAATGACCTCACTGATAGCAAAACATTAGCACACCTTTTGAAATATGATTCAGTACATGGTAAGTTTCCGGGAACTGTTGAAGTAAGCGGAGAAGACCTGCTGGTAAACGGTAAAAAAATCAAAGTTTTTTCCGAAAAGGATCCCGGCAATCTGCCCTGGAAAGAGCATGGAGTTGAAGTTGTTGTTGAATCTACCGGAGTATTCCGTACCCGCGAAAAAATCAGCCTTCACCTTAAAGCCGGCGCAAAAAAGGTAGTACTTTGCGTACCTTCAAAAAGCGCTGATGATGTAGATGCAACCGTTGTATTAGGAGTAAATGACCAGGACATTAAGCCTGAGCATGAAATTTATTCCAATGCATCATGTACAACCAACTGTCTGGCACCATTTGCCAAAGTTTTGAATGATAAATTTGGTATCAAGCGTGGGTTGATGAACACTATTCACTCCTACACCAACGACCAGATAATCCTGGATGCTCCTCACGCAGACCTTCGCCGTGCACGCGCTGCTGCCATGTCGATTATCCCCACTACCACCGGTGCTGCCAAAGCTGTAGGGCTGGTAATTCCTGAACTGAAAGGAAAACTGGATGGTTTTGCAATGCGCGTTCCCACGCCTGACGGCTCTGTTGTAGATTTAACTGCAGAACTGGAAAAAGAAACTACCAAGGAAGAGCTCAACGCAGCCATGAAAGAAGCTGCCGAAAGCCATATGAAAGGAATCCTTGAATACTGCGAAGATCCTATCGTCTCTACCGACGTTATAGGAAATCCAAACTCTTCTGTTTTTGATGCCGGAATGACACAGGTTATGGACGGCAAATTTGTTAAGGTACTTTCGTGGTACGACAATGAATATGGTTATTCTAACCGCGTTGTTGATCTTGTATCAAAAATCGTTTAAGTTTTAAAAAAACATTTGTCAAAAAAAGCCGGTACTCCTTGAGCGCCGGCTTTTTTTATTTCAGAACAGCCCCTGCAGCATTGCATAATCCAGGTAGTAAAGCAGTTTTAAGGATAAGCTGTTGACCTGGGGTTCCTCAAGCGTATTGCGCAAGTTGTCAAAATAGCTTCTCCTGAGATGGGTTTTGTGGCTGTCAATCACATTTTTCCAGGCCAGCGACACCTGGCTGCCCGGGGCAAAATGCCATGTCAGGAGCATATCGACAGTAAAAGCGTTAAAGTTGATATCATTTACCTGCAAGTCTGTGGTCACATCCAGTAAACTTCCATCATCTTTCAGCAAATAATAATCCCCGAGGTATTCCACAAGTGACCAGTAATGGCGAAAGTCGAGCTGAAGCGACAGTGCATTGCTAAACATATAACTTCCGCTCAGCGTATTTATATAGGTATCCGTGTTGCGTTTGCCAAAAAACACATTATCCCGGGAGGTATGTCTTACATACCCAATGTCATTCTCCTGCCCGTTGTAATTGAAACCATAAGTCATATTTAATCTGTCGCTTACGCGGAAAGTGGGTTTCAACTCAAACCCATATTCATATTGATTTTCAGATGACATGATCCGGTCATACCTAAAATTTCCGTCCAGGTACACCCGTTTGCGATAATCGGTAGAATACATCAGAAACAAATCATAAGCTGCATCAGTTTCATAAAATTTACCCGGCACCCTGGGCTCGAAGTAATCGCGGTGGCCCACCGGACGGTAATTGGCCCTCCACAAAATAAAGAAACGGGTATCGAAAAGCGCCCTGAGGCTGTATCCAATATTGAATCCGGAGAATGTTGAAGGGGTATGCAGTTGGTTATAATTGATGGACAATTCATTTCTGAGATTCCACAGCCTCCAGAAAGGGTCAAAAATATTGTGAGAAAAACTCACTTTGTTCATTACCAGGTTATTGTGAGCCAGGTAGCCCAAATCGTTGGGATCATAGGTATCACTATATACAAGCCGGTTATAAGCGTACTGCCAGGTACCACTGACTTTACCTGCTGTAATATCATACGTATAACCAGAGACGTTGTCGTTTCCCGATTCATACTGTTGACTTACGGCCATATTACCATTAATTCTGAAGTTATTGGAGGCATCCATAAACCGGAACTCTGTAGCAGTAACATTGGCCATGTAACCATCAGCCGCACCCGAAACATTGGTATTGATAAGACTTGCAAAAGAGTTGTTCCGCAAGCTTTGGTCTGCCACCAGCACACTGTAGTTGGTAAAAGGCTGTGTGGTAAGTTCCCTTGTACCTCCGGTCAGTGTATCTCTAATAACAGCTCTGCTTTCAGCGGTCATGGCATTAAATATCCCCAGACCCAATCCTGATGAGGTACGCCCGGAAACCTTGGTGGCATTTATCATGCGTGTCTCCAGGGGATTCTCTTCTATTACTTCCCCCGGGTTCAATTCTTGTGTCACCTTACCATACGCCTTAGGAGTATCACCAATCCGTCTTGAGTAAAACACATCTGCTTTGCCAAACAACTCAGTACCTTCGGTAAAAAACTGCCTGTTCTCATCGTATTTTACTTCATAAGGGCTCAGGTTGAGCACCCTGGCATCGGACTGCACCTGGCCAAAGTCAGGGATTAAAGTCATGTCCAGGGTAAAGCTATTACTGATTCCATACTTAAGATCCATGCCGGCTACAGATGAACGAGTCCATTCACCCTCAGTGTCACTGTTCTCCAGGTAAGTTGAAACATACGGGAAGAAGGATAGTCTCAGGGGTGGTGTAATTCCTTCGATTCCTCTCAGTAAGCCCATATAAGCCAGGACATCACCCACACGGCGATTTACAAAGTTCCAACTGGATTGTTCCCTTTTGCGCCTGATTTCTCTCCAGAAGTTTATACCCCATTCCTGTACGCTGTTTCTGGGAAAGCGCAATGCCGAATAGGGAATCCGTACCTCAACAGTCCACCCCCTGTCATCAATATTCACCGCACTCTCCCATACAGCATCCCAGTTTACATCACCGCTCATACCATCTGTACCCGAAATATTTATATCTGTTTGTACGCCAGATGAGGATACCATAAAACGGAAACCATTAACACCATCATCAAAAGGGTTAATATCTATCCAGAATTGCTCTGCGTTGATATTGTTGCCGGAGTTCCGTGGCCCGATTTCTGTCAGAATAAGATCGGGCTCAGGGTCGTACAGTCTTGCAAAAATGTATAAAGCATTATCATCGTAAAGCACTTTTACGCGTGTATCAAAAGAAGCGGGCCTGTCATTATGTGGTTCATACTGGTAAAAGCCATCTGCTGCAGGGGCTTTTCTCCAGGAGCTTTCTGATTCAATACCATCAATATCAGGGGGCTGATGAGTTCTTACAGCCTGTAATTCACGGGTTTGATGCTGCGCAGATATGCCATTTACCCCGGCCAGGAGTAGAAAGTAAATCAACAGATACTTCATTATCAAGTCTTAAGGGAGTGTAAAAGTTTGTTTTCCTTGGGTGGCAAAGATAGAAAATTTTGATTATAAGAAATGATTGGAAATAAGCTCTCCTTTTGGTTACCTTATTTCTAAAGCCACTACTAATTAAAAACCAACCCTATAAGAATTGAGTTTTCTGTTTAAAGAAATCTTAAATAAAAACCCATTATAAAGCTTTGCCTTCTGATTGATTATGAAAAACGCAGGGTTAAATGTACATTTGCAAGTATAAACCCAATAACTGAAAGCTATGAAATATCTTGCATCCCCCCAACGATACGACAACATGCACTACAACCGAACAGGCCGAAGCGGCCTTCTTTTGCCCGCTATCTCCCTTGGTCTGTGGCACAACTTTGGAGGAGTTGATATATTTGAAAATGGACGGAAAATCATCTACCGCGCTTTTGACGAAGGCATAACGCACTTTGACCTCGCCAATAATTACGGTCCTCCCGCCGGAAGTGCAGAAGAAAACTTTGGACGAATCCTATCAACAGATTTGGCCTCTTACCGTGACGAAATCATTATTTCCTCAAAAGCAGGTTATTATATGTGGCCAGGCCCCTATGGAGACGGAGGGTCAAGAAAGTACCTCTTGAGTAGCCTGGATCAAAGCCTAAAGCGTATGAAGCTGGATTATGTGGACATATTCTATTCACATCGTCTTGATCCCGATACTCCCCTTGAGGAAACCATGATGGCACTCGACCACGCAGTGAAACAAGGCAAAGCACTTTATGCAGGAATTTCAAGTTATCCGGCAGAGCAAACTAGGAGGGCAGCAGAAATTTTACGTAGCCTGGGCACACCCTGCCTGATTCACCAGCCAAGATATTCCATATTGGATCGGTGGGTTGAAGATGGCCTTTTGGACACACTGAACGAGCTTGGTGTTGGGTGTATCGCCTTCTCTCCATTAGCACAGGGCTTGCTCACCGACAAATACTTGCAGGGCATTCCGGAGGACTCCAGGGCAGCAAAATCAACAGGATTTCTGCAAAAGGACCAGATTACGGATGAGAAATTAGAAAAAATCCGAAGCCTAAACGATATTGCCCAACAACGCGGACAGAGTCTTGCACAAATGTCCATAGCATGGCTGCTAAAAGATCAGCGTGTCACCTCAGTCCTCATTGGAGCCAGCAGTGTAGGACAGTTGGAGAATAACCTGCAGGCGCTCAACAACACAAACTTTTCACATGATGAGTTAAACCAAATCAACAGAATAGTCAACCCGGCGTAAATCCGGCAATCATCAAACCGTTGGTTTCTTTAGCCACCAGTGGGGTAAGGAAACCAACGGCCATTTACTTTTTAAAACTTTTCGAACACCCCCAGGCCAAACAAGGCAAAATCATACTTCACAGGATCAGATTTGTCAAGTATCCGAAGGTTTTGGGTAAGTTCTTCGGCAGCTTTCCAGTCGTTTTGCTTACGGGAGAGCAAACCCAGCTTCCTGGCCACCCTGCCGGAGTGTGTATCCAATGGACAAATAAGCTGGTTCGCCCTGAATGACTGCCAAATACCCAAATCCACCCCCATATCGTCCTTTCTTACCATCCACCGCAAGAACATGTTGATTCTTTTGGCGGAGGAGCCACTGAGTGGGTCACTCACGTGTTTACGGGTTCGTTTTTGGTGCGGCATCCTGAAAAATACATCACGAAAATGGGCAATGGCGTAGTTCATGCCTCCTTTAGTAAACCCTTCCGCAAACACCTTCTCCATACCTCCATATTGCTGATAAATGTTTTTCAGGGCAAATATAAAAGTACACAGGTCTACCGTGTTAAAGGTGCGATGCACAAAACCTTCAAATACCTTCAGGTCTTTTTCTGTACACTCGATCACAAAACGATAAGGTTGGTGGCTCATTAACTTCATGATTTCGGAAGCGTTTTTCACAATGGTAGTGCGTTGCCCCCATGCAATAGTTGCAGCCAGAAAGCCTGAGATTTCAATATCCTCTTTTAGTTCAAAACCGTGGGGGATACTGATGGGATCGAGAGCAATGAAAGAAGGGTGATTATACTTTTTATAGCTTATTTCCAGTAGCTCTTTAATTTCCATAGACACATTGCATAGCTAAAGTTCATACCCTTTTATTTGCTTAAACAAGTCAACAGCGTATACATCTGTCATACCAGAAATAAAATCCACCAGCGAACGGGCTTTCAGGTAAAGATCATCGCTTTGACTATCATACTGTTTAGGCATAAGCGAGAGAATTTTTTGGGAATAATCTGAGTCGGGGTAAAAAATGGCCTGATAAAACTCATCCAACAAGGCACCAATAACATTATATCCAGATATTTCTATTTTCACAACCGATGGATGTTTGTAAACTTCCATAATGGAGGTACGCTTACAGGTTTTCATGGCCTCAAGCAGGGTGGGCTCAATAAGATCAAGGATTTTTGCAGAAAAAGTACCCTGCATAATTTGTTGGTAGTTTTCTTCAAAAACACTTGCTGCGGCATTAACCAGCTTGCCGATAACCATTGCCCGTAAAAAAGCGATTTGCTCATTGGAGTCTGTAACCTCTTTTAAAGTGAAATTAATTTTTTTAATCAGAGCTTTGTCTTTTTCAGCATGAAAAAAAGCCATAAAGAGCTTTTGCACCTGTTCTTTGCTTTGGATATTAAGTTTATGAGCGTCTTCAAGGTCCATAACCTGGTAGCAAATATCATCTGCAGCCTCAACGAGATAAACCAGCGGATGTCTTGCATATTTTACATTTTCCTTATCAATAACAGGGATTTGCAAACGCTGCATAATATCATCAAAGGTGTCCTTTTCCGTTTGAAAAAAGCCAAACTTACCCTTTGTGGCAGGGGAAGTAGAGTCATAAGGATACTTGATCATGGTACCCAATGAAGCATAAGTAAGCACATAGCCTCCTTTTCTTCTGCCCTGAAACTGATGAGTCAACAAGCGTAGTAAATTTGCGTTGCCTTCAAAACTTGTTAAATCAGCATACTGTTTTTCAGACACCTGGGCTTTCACCTCTTTTCCCTTTCCGTGAGAAAAGAAATGAGATATGGATTTTTCTCCGCTATGACCAAAGGGTGGATTTCCTAAGTCGTGGACAAGACAGGCAGTAGCAATAACGGTATCTATTTCCCTTACCACCCCTGTGTCTTTTTCGTCAAGCAGATGGCTGATTTTTGAATAAACGATATTTCCCAGCGATCTGCCAACACTTGCTACCTCCAGGCTATGGGTAAGCCTGTTATGAACAAAAACACTCCCGGGCAGGGGAAACACCTGGGTCTTATTCTGTAATCTGCGAAATGGAGATGAAAAAATGATGCGATCATAATCCCGTTGAAACTCACTACGAATATCATCAAGGTTTTTGTTTTGCTGCTCTTTCTGTCCGAAGCGAGCTGGAGCTAAAAGATTTTGCCAGTCCATAAGTAATTAATAAGTCCTTGTAAATTAGTAATT
>SLQX01000183.1 GCA_007131245.1 Bacteroidales bacterium | reverse complement strand
TTTATTTAATTAAATTAAAAGTTCCGTTTGCTTACTGCTGTTTGATCCTGTTGTTACCTTTAATTTCAATTGCTGAAGGGAATGTTCCCTGAGTTTAAGCAGGTGCTCCGGGGTTTAAGTTTCTTTCCTTACATTCAATGAAGTGGACAATCGCCCGGAATTTATCGGGGATTTGTTTGACCGAGAAGAAAACGTGGATTTTGTGGCCTTTCCGCGTGATATTTACTCATTGGCCAGTGTTGCTTCGCGAAGTCGTTGCCAGCGATGATATTTATAGACACGGCCGGCAAAACACCCTGCTTCATTAATCTCCCCGGTCATATCTGGCCTCCTCCCGCCTGCCATTTCAAGCCCTGGTGTAATGGATCTATCTGGTAAAAAAATTGCTTTTCGGCGCGCTGACAGTTAAACAAGGGTTTATCGGATATATGGTTCGTGTAATGAAGCGATGTTAAAGTTTAAAGCATCAATAGTACTTGATTCTTTTGATAAAAAATTAATAACAAACGTATTTTAATCATCCTAAATGACGAAAATCAAAAAAAACTTAATAAAAACTTAAAAAAATCAAAAAGATATTTATATTTGTTAATCAAATATACAAAATTATATGTGTCATATTATGTGTTCAAAAATGTTGTGTGTTACCATATTATTATGTTCCCTAAGTATTTTACTTTCCCCTGCCTGTTCAAAAGATTTAGAAGAGCCCGATCCTGAGCCCCCAACCGTTGTGGAGCCGGGCGGCCCCGATGGAAATGGGTATAAACCAGGGGATGCTTCCGGCATAGAAAAGGATATCCTGATTCCTGTGGATTCTGCAACTGCCAGTGAGAATCAACCGGGAGAAGGCGTTGAAAATGCACTGGACGGGAACTACACCAGTATTTACCACAGCTTGTGGGACCGAAGCCGGTTCCCGGAAGAGCCAGTTGTGATTGAATTCTATTTTGACGACGATATTGAATACATTGATTATATGCTTTATCATCCCCGTAAGGATGGCGGCACCAATGGTCATATCCTTTCAGGAGAGATCTTGACAAAATCTCAGGGAGAGGATTATGAAAAGCTTACCAGTTTTGCGTTTGCCAATTCATCTGCGACCAAGAGGATTATTTTTCCCGAGGGATTTCAGGACCCCGTGGCTGTAAAAATGGTGGTGACTGAAGGAACCAATGGTTTTGTATCTGCCTCACAATTTGAATTTTTTCAGATGAACAGTCAGGCTGCTGACTTTGAGGATGTTTTTACGGATCATAGTTTTTCTGAACTCCGTGACGGTGTTTCGCGGGCTGATCTGGAGGCCATTGATAATTTATTTATCCGCAATATGGCGGTGGCAATATATGATGGAGATTATGAGGAGGAAAGGGTTGGGGTTTACGACACTTATCCTGAACCTTCTGTTATCAGTGATCTTAATAAGACGGGTCGGATGGGTTCTTATGATAACATGACAGGGATTCACGTGAAATGGGGAGAACAATTGGTTGTATTTGTTGATGAGGTGGAAGCGGATATGTACCTGCGGGTAGTGAATCATTATGAAGGATACGGGGGGCAGGATTTTGTACTGAATCCTGGAGCAAACAGAATTACTTCACCGGCCAACGGGTTGGTTTATCTGATCTATCATTCTGACAATGATCACCAGGCCAGGGTGAATATTGCTTCAGGCAGTCTGAACGGATATTTTGATATCAGCCGGCATACCAATGAAGATTGGGTTTCGATGATCACAGAAGCATCTTATGGATTTTTTGACTTAAAGGGAGAGAAAGCTCACATCACTTTTACCACCGATGAGTTGCGTCAATATGTGACGGATGCCGTCAGGCTGGTTGAAGTGTACGACAGCATTGTAACATTACAGCAGGAGCTGATGGGGCTATACAAATATGACAGAGTGCCACGGGGACGCTTATACTACCGTGCCAATACAAGGGATGGTGTTTATATGCACGCAACCGGAAACGCTACAGAATATGCTCCGGGAACTTTGGAAAGGATCGCCAATCATGAAAGCCTGCGCTCTGATGCCATTTGGGGGCCGGCCCATGAGACCGGACATATTCACCAGACACGCCCGGGGCTAATGTGGGTAGGGATGACAGAGGTGACTGTAAACATATATTCCCAACATGTGCAAACCACTTTTGGGAATCCTTCCCGGCTGCAGACGGAAAATATTGACGGTTATGCAAGCAGGTACGAAAAAGGCTTTAACGAGATTATTGCTGAAGGTATTCCCCACAATGCCCATGGGGATGTGTTTGTAAAGCTAATACCATTCTGGCAGCTGCAGCTTTATTATTCGAAGGTACATGGAAGGGATGAATTCTATAAAGATGTGCATGAGCAGGTTCGCCTTAACCCGGATCCGGCCGATGATGGAATGTGTCAGCTTGAGTTTGTGAAAGTTGTATGTGATGTGGCGGGAGAAGACCTGACGGGGTTTTTTGAGGCGTGGGGCTTTTTGTCTCCCATTGACCAGGATATCAGTGACTACGGAACCAGAAGAATGACCATCACAGAAGAGCAGGTCAGTGAATTGAAGGACTATATTGCAGAAAGGCCCTATGGAAACCCTTCGGGTATGCTGCAATACATCACTGATTCTACAGTTGATCTGTACCGGAGTGGCGACCGTGTCAAAACGGGTACCGGAAGACGTGAAGGCAATAATTTCACAATGGAAGGCTGGGAGAATGTGGTGGTATTTGAGGTGTATTCTGATGATGACCTGCTGTATGTATCCACGGAGTATTCCTTTACAGTTCCCTCATTGCCGGAGGAGGTGGAAGTTTTTGCGATGGGTGCCAATGGCACTCGCCACAGAATTTCTTTGTAACCCTTTAAAAATCTATTCTCTGACGCATATATATGGCTAAAAGCCCCTCCATTTTTTGATTGGATCTTATTCTAAAACCAAAGACAACTTAACTTTATGAAAAAACAACGATCTTCTTCTGTTCGCAGAGGCAAATGTCATGCATTCCTGCTGAAAGGGATGACATTGACATTTGTGTTTCTTCTGCTTAGCTTCTGGCAGCTTTCTGCCATGAGTATTTCTGAATCAGTGGTCAGAGGTGTGGTCAGTGATTCGGACGGACAAACACTGCCGGGAGTGAGTGTGGTAGTAAAAAATACCACCCTGGGTGTGACAACCGATGAAAACGGGGCTTACGAAATTGTGGTTCCCGAAGGCAGGGATGTGCTGATTTTCTCTTTTGTGGGTATGCAAACCAGGGAGGTGGAAATCCAGGGCCGTTCTGTAATTGATGTTACCCTAGAATACACCGCAATTGATCTGGAGGAGTTTCAGGTAGTCGGTTACGGATGGCAAAGGAGAGAAAGTGTGGTGGGAGCCATTTCCTCCATTGATGTCCAGGAATTGCAAACCCCATCCCGTTCTATCAGTAATGCACTGGCCGGGAGAATGGCCGGCGTGGTCTCCATCCAATCTACAGGCGAGCCCGGCTTTGATCATGCGTCATTCTGGATCAGGGGTCTCGGTACTTTTGGGGCCAACCGTGATCCGCTTATTCTTGTGGATGGCATTGAAAGGGATATTAATGCTGTAGATATTGAAGAAGTGGAGTCCATTTCCATACTGAAGGATGCCACAGCTACAGCTGTTTACGGAGTACGGGGAGCAAACGGTGTTGTGCTGATAACTACAAAAAGAGGGGTGGAGGATCGCCCTCAGGTAAGTTTCAGAACCGAAACGGGGTTTAACCAGCCTACCCAGATGCCCCAGTTTGTTGACGCCGTGCAATTTGCTGAACTGTACAATGAAGCAAGGGGCAGTCAGTTTTATTCACAGGAAGTAATTGAAAATTACCGCACAAATGCAGATCCGGATCTTTACCCCAATGTGGACTGGCTGGATGAGATGTATTCGGGTAGTGCAGGGTTTTCAAGGTACAACCTCAATGTGAGAGGGGGGTCCGAACGAGTAAGGTATTTTATGTCCGGTTCGTTTTACAACGAAGACGGCATGTATGCTGAGAGTGATCTTGCCCAGTACAATTCCAACATTAATCTGCAACGATATAATTTTCGCTCAAATATTGATATTTCCCTGACGGAGACTACTGAGCTGTCACTTGGAATTGGCGATATTCTTACTGCCAGAAACGCTCCGGGGGCTACTTCGGGAAATATCTGGGGTTATGCTTTTGCGACATCGCCCAATGTGTTTCCTGCGGAATATTCTGACGGTCGCGCATCCGGTCCTTCATGGGGAACAGGTGAAAATCCGTATAACCTGCTGGTAAATTCCGGTTATTCAGATAACTGGCAAAATACAGTGCAGTCCATCATCAGTCTCCGGCAGGAGCTTGATGCAGTTACTGAAGGCCTTACCGGACGGACCATGTTCTCTTTTGACAAATACAACACCAGTACCATGACCCGGTCTAAAGAAGTGGAAACTTTCCTTGCAGTCGGACGCGGAGATGACGGCCTGATCGATTTTAACCGCACACGTGAGGGCCAGGAATTCTTGTCTTACTCATCTTCTACAAGCGCTAACAGGAAAATATATTTTGAAACCGCCCTTGATTACGACAGGCAGTTTGGTGTACACCACTTTGGCGGGCTTTTGCTCTATAATCAAAGCAGTTTTGTAAATACCACCGCTGGAAACTTTGAAACATCACTGCCCTATAAACATCAGGGTATTGCCGGAAGGGTGACTTATTCTTATGACAATACTTATCATGTGGAGGCAAACTTCGGATTCAACGGTTCTGAGAATTTTGCCGAGGGTAACCGTTTCGGGTTTTTCCCCTCTGTGGCCATTGGATGGATACCCTCAAACGAGGAGTTCTTTTCCGGACTGCAGGAAACAATTACCTGGTTGAAGCTAAGGGCCTCCCATGGCTATGTGGGGAATGATCAGATTGGGGGAGGACGCCGTTTCGTTTATCTTTCAACCGTGAACGAAGGTGCCGCCGGCTACAATTTCGGACCGAGTCATACCGGGCATGGTGGTTATACATTCGGGGAAATCGGTACAGAAGGGGCAAGCTGGGAAGAAGCCCGTATGACCAATCTGGGGGTGGAGTTTCACCTCTTTCATGACCTGCAGATCCAGGCGGATGTGTTTTACGAAAAACGGGAAAAAATATTCCTTCAGCGGGGCTCATTGCCCGGGTTTCTTGGCCTTGACAATCCGCCCTGGGTAAACCTGGGTGTAATGGAAAACAAGGGCTTTGACAGCTCCCTTGAATATATGCGCCGTTTTGGTGAGCTTTCTGTTTCGGTCAGGGGAAATTTCTCCTACGCCAGAAATAAGATTCTTGAAAATGACCAGCCGGATTACCTCTGGCCCTATCGCAACCGCCATGGCCAGAAGCTCGGGCAGCAATTTGGATACATTGCCATCGGTCTGTTTGAGTCTCAGGAAGAGATTGATCAGAGTCCGACCCAGTTCGGCCTTGGAAACCTGCGCCCCGGTGATATCAAATATCTTGATGTGAATGGTGACGGTGTAATTGACTCCAATGACGAAGTGCCTATCGGCTTTTCAACCATGCCTGAGATCGTGTATGGGTTTGGCGCCAGCTTGTTTTACAAGAACATTGACTTTTCCTTTATGTTCCAGGGTGTGGACAATGTGACCCGGATGATCGGCGGCGTTCCGGTTTTCCCCTTTAACTCTGCCAATCTGGGGCGTTCCAATGTATATGAAGAGGTATACCACTCACGGTGGACTGAAGAGAATCCCTCTCAGGATGTGATGTTTCCCCGTTTATCAGACGGCCCAAATGAGAATAATTTCCGTCCATCTACCTGGTGGCAGCAAGACATGAGCTACATCCGTCTGCGGAACCTGGAGATTGGATACACACTGCCTCTTACCGTTTCGCAAAGAATACGGGCCAATGACATTCGTTTTTTTGCAAGCGGGATGAATTTGCTCACCTTTTCCGGGTTCAAGCTTTGGGATCCTGAACTTGGCACCAATAACGGCAATGTATACCCCATGTCGGCGGTATTTAACCTGGGTATAAGCATGAACTTCTAAAATAGCAAGCAAAATGAAAAAACAAATCAAATATTATATATTGTTTTTCCTGGTCCTGGGTGCAGTGAGTGCCTGCGATACACTTGATGTGGAGGTGGATGACCGTCTTACCATGGACATGGTGTTTGAGACCAGGAATTCGGTGCAGAGTTTTCTGAACCATGTGTACAGTTATACTCCCCAGGAGCATAATCATGACCAGACTCCGTGGGTTCCGGCAAGCGACGAGGCGGATTTTATTTACCGTCGCGGATACCATAACATTAATTCCGGGAACTGGGATCCGGGCAGTGCCCCTTTCCAGAACTGGAGCCATTATTACCTGGGGATCCGTAATGCCAGCTACTTTATCCAGCGGGTCGGAGAATGTCCTGAACTGAGCCCCGCAGAAATTACCCGATTCGAGGCTGAAGCCCGTTTTCTGAGGGCTTACTATTATTTTCAGCTGATACGACAGTACGGGCCGGTTATTATTCTTGGAGAAGAACCCTACCCATTGGATGGAGACATAAATCTGGCCCGGAATTCTTTCGAGGAGAATGTGGAATGGGTGACAAATGAATTTGAAGCTGCGTCCAGGGATCTCCCCCTTGAATGGGCATCACAGTGGTATGGTAAACCAACCAGAGGAGCTGCCCTGGCATATCGTTCCCGGCTGCTGCTTTATGCAGCCAGTCCGCTGTATAATGGGAATCCGATGTACTCTAATGTGATGAATGAGGATGGAAACCCGCTGTTTTCCCAAAATTATTCTGAAGACAAATGGCGGCAGGCAGCCATGGCGGCCAGGGAAGTAATAGACCTGAACGAATACTCATTGGTTGAGCGAGGTGATCCATATACTTCTTACGGGAGTGTATTTACAGAGTCCTGGAATGAAGAGATCATCCACGGTCGCTCAGAGGCCGGATGGTGGTGGGATATGCATGCCAGGCCAAGGGGACGTCAGGGGTATGGAGGAAAGTCTGCAAGTCAGGCTCAGATTGATGCTTATGCCATGAATAACGGAAGGTACCCGATTACCGGTTATAACGGTGATCAGTCCTCTCCTGTAGTTGATCCGGAGTCGGGTTACACGGAAGAAGGGTTTTCGACTTTCACCCATCCGATAGAGGGGCAAACCCGTGAAACTTACAATATGTTTGTTGACAGGGAACCCAGATTTTATGTGTCGTTGCTATGGAGCGGGGCTGACTGGATTTTTCAGGATGCAGACTACGCGGTGCAATATTACTGGGAGGGAAGAGATGGCCCTGCCACGGCCGCACATGACTACCCCAAATCCGGGGTATCTATCAGGAAGCTGAGTCATCCCGACAATGATTATACAACCCCGACAGTAACGCGTTCATGGATCCTTTTCAGGTATGCGGAAATTTACCTGAATTATGTGGAAGCATTGAATGAGTATGATCCAAATCACCAGGATATTTTGGTTTACCTTAACAGGATCAGAAGCCGTGCCGGTTTGCCTGATATTCAGGAGTTATATCCTGAAGCTGCAGGAAATCAGGAAATGATGCGGGAACTGATTCGCCGTGAAAGAAGGGTTGAACTTGCATTTGAGACCCACCGTTTCTTTGATACACGCAGATGGCTGATCGGCGAAGAAACCAACGGAACGCCCTTTTACGGGTTGAATATTTTTGCCACGACAGATGCTCCCGGCTCAGATTTCTGGCAAAGGTACAAGCATGAAGACCGGGTGTTTGGTCCACAGCATTACCTGTTTCCAATCCCCCAGTCAGAAATTGAGCGGAACCGATCCCTGGTGCAAAACCCATATTGGTAATTATCCATTTGCGGACTTAAAACAAAGAAAACATGAAAAAATATATAAGATTGATCATCGGGTTGCTCATATTTATTCCCTTTAACGGGTGTGATGTTGATGACCAGCTGCTTCAGGATGCCCCTGAATCGGTGGTGTTGTTTGCGCGACAAACCCTTGAGCAGGAAATATACAAAGCACCCAACATGGAAGACTATTCCTATAGCCTGTATTTATATCGAAGTGGGGTAAACCGGAGCCAGGAGATTCAAGTGAACTTGTCAGTCAGTGAAGCAGCGCTTGATGAATATAATGAAGAATCCGGATCCGATTACGTCTTGCTGCCATCAGATTATTATTCTTATGACAACCCGGTGCACATCCCCGGGGGGGAGGAAAAGGGGATTTGCCAGGTCATTATCCATGCCGACAGGATCGCTGAAGAAATCGGATTTAATGATCCTTTTGTCATTCCATTTCTTGTGAATGAATCGACATTGGTCAATACCAATTCAGATAATGATGTGGTGCTGCTCAAAGTGACTGTGCGGGAACCTGTGATTCTCCAGCAAACGTATGGACTGGAGCAGGGATCCGCCATGGGAACGGAGACTTACAATAAAGCACTGCAGGTGTATGTGGAATTTGAAAATGAATGGGACATTGAGCTTGGTTATGAAGTGGACTATTCACTGGTAGAAAGCTACAATGATGAACACGGAACTGATTTTCACGAATTACCCGAAACGCAAATTGAGCACTTACCTGCTTCTTTTACGTTGCCGGCCGGCAGCCAGTCAACCGTTGTTGACCTTGCAATTTCTGCAGACGGGCTGGAGTATTTTGAACCCTACCTGCTTCCGATCAGGCTGGTAAGCCGGGGAGAGTTTCCTGTAGATCCCTCGAGGGAGATCATTTATTTGCATTTCATGAGGGACTTTGATCCCGCCATGGCAGAAATGGTTCCCCTTACTGTGGATATGATTGAAACTTTTACCCAGGAAACTGTAGAGGGACCAAAAGAAAGCCTGGTAGATGGTGACACCGGAACTTATTGGCACTCAGCATGGTCCGGTGGGGTTGAGCCACTTCCCCACCATATTCAGATTAATTTTGATGAACTTACAGAACTCGGAGGGATGAATTACACTTTCCGTCAGCCTTCAGGGATTACAGACCGGCCTAACAAATTTGACATCCAGATAAGTGATGACGGACAGGAGTGGACGACTGTGTGGACATCTCAGCCGGGCCTGCCTGTGGAACCGGTAGATGAAAAGCAGACCCTGGTGTTTGACCAGAATTATTCTTCACAGTACTACCGGATTAGGATACTGGAAACTTATGGAAACAGGAATTGGACTCATTTAAGTACCATTGAGGTATTCAGGGTAATTGATTGAATTAAGTTATAATTGCTATGTGAATTAGAACGGTACTATACATCTTTTTTTACCGGGGCTTTGGCAATCGTTTTTGCCAAAGCCCTTATTTGTTTGCCATG
>SLQX01000282.1 GCA_007131245.1 Bacteroidales bacterium | reverse complement strand
TTGTAGTCGCCAACTATTAGCCAAAGGCAAGGGTGTCCATCGCGAGGTGGAATCTGAAGGAAGCCGGAGGCAAACTACTTTATTTTCCTCCTACTCGATTTGCCGTATAATGAAAAAACGGGTGGATGATACAGCAGCTTCTACTTTGAATGGTTTATCTTTTCTTTAATGAATTTGCCGGTGTAGGAATCACTGCAGTTTCTCAAATCCTCCGGGGTGCCTTCAAAAACAAGGTTCCCTCCCTTTTCTCCACCCTCAGGACCCAGGTCAATGACCCAGTCAGCCGATTTGATAATTTCAGGATTGTGTTCGATAATAATGATGCTATGACCGTTTTCCAGCAGAGCATCCATTGCTTTTAATAAAATCTTGATGTCATGAAAATGCAGGCCCGTGGTTGGTTCGTCAAAAATGAAAAGTGTTTTTTGCTGGCTGGTCCCTTTGCTAAGGAAGGATGCCAGTTTGATACGCTGGGCCTCTCCTCCTGACAAAGTGCTTGATGACTGTCCCAGCTTGATGTATCCCAAGCCTACATCCTGCAAAGGCTTAAGCTTGCCTGCAATTTTTTTCCCCTGACTTGTCTTTTCATTGGTTTTTGAGAAAAACTCTATGGCTTCATTTACTGTAAGGTCCAGAATTTGGTTAATGGATTTGTCCTGGTATTTGATGTCCAGGATCTCTTCTTTGAAACGGGTGCCATTGCAGCTTTCACAAACCAGGCTTATGTCTGCCATAAACTGCATTTCAATTTTTACTTTTCCTTCACCCTCACATTCGGGGCAGCGTCCTCCATCAATATTGAAACTAAAAAATCCCGGGCTATATCCTCTGGCTTTAGCCAGTGGTATCTGAGAATAGAGGTTCCTGATTTCATCATAGGCCTTTATGTACGTTACAGGGTTGGACCGTGAAGAGCGTCCTATGGGGTTTTGATCAACAAACTCAACATCCTGCAGTGCTCCGAAATCTCCCTCTATTTTGTCAAATTTCCCCGTTTTTTCTCCATATCCACCATACATCTTTTTTAAGGCAGGGTAGAGGATTGTCTTGATAAGGGTTGTTTTTCCTGAGCCACTCACCCCTGTTACGACAGTCATAATATGGAGGGGGATTTTTACACTAAAACCTTTGAGGTTATGTTGCCGCACTCCTTGCAGTTCAATAAACTCTTTCCACTTTCTGCGTTGGGAAGGAACTTCAATTACCCTGCTTCCGTTGAGGTATCCTGCCGTATAACTGTCTTTTTGTTTAAGTAGATTAGTGAAATTGCCCTGAAAAACAACTTTTCCCCCCAGTCTTCCTGCAAGCGGGCCAATATCTATTACCTGGTCTGCGGCACGCATAATGTCTTCATCGTGCTCAACCACAATTACGGTATTGCCCAGGTCACGCAAACGGATCAGCACTTTGATCAAACGGTTGTTGTCACGTTGATGAAGGCCGATGCTGGGCTCGTCCAAAATATATAGCGACCCCACCAGGCTACTGCCCAACGATGTGGCAAGGTTGATTCGCTGAGACTCACCTCCCGAGAGGGTGGAGGATAACCTGTTTAGGGTTAGGTATCCTAAACCAACGTCATTGAGATACTCCAGGCGGTTATTGATTTCCATCAGCAATCGCCTGGCGACTTGTTGATCATGTTCGTCCAGCTTAAGGTTTCTAAAAAATTCAAATAGTTCATTCAGCGGCATCAATACCAGGTCGGTGATGCTATGGTCACTGACTTTGACATAATTGGCGTCTTTGCGCAAGCGGGTGCCTTTGCATTCAGGACAAGCCGTTTTGCCCCTGTAGCGCGAAAGCATTACCCTGTATTGAATTTTGTAGGTGTTTTCTTCAATCATCCTGAAGAACTGGTTTAGCCCTCCAAAATATTTGTTACCTTGCCAAAGGAGTTGTTTTTGAGCACTGGTGAGCTGGTATATGGGCTTATGGATGGGATAATCAAACTTATAAGCATTGTTTACCAACTGGTTTTTCCATTCGCTCATTTTCTCTCCTTTCCAGCATACAATGGCATCTTCGTATACCGAAAGGCTTTTGTTGGGTATCACCAAATCTTCATCAATACCTATGATGCTGCCAAAACCTTCACATTTTTTGCAGGCACCATAAGGATTGTTGAAAGCAAAAAGGTTGGCCGTTGGTTTTTCAAAAGTAATTCCATCCAGCTCAAAACGGTTGGAAAAGCTGGTTCTCTTCGGTTGGTTGTTCAATTCGTACTGCAGAATACATTCGCCTTTCCCTTCATAAAAAGCCGTTTGTGCTGAATCCGCAATTCTTGCCTTCAGGTCAGGGTCGGTTTTATCCACTGAAAACCGGTCAATAACAATGGCAGGCTCTGAGATAATTTTCTTTTTGGCAATATCCGGGAGAATTTTTTCGATGCGAACAATTTGGTCATTGAGTAAAATGCGCGTAAAGCCCTGTTGCATTAAAATGCCCAGTTGCTGGCCAAAACTCCTGCTTTCACTGGCATTCAGCGGGGCGAAAAACATGGCCTTTGTCCCTTCAGGTAATTGCAATACAAAATCTACCACATCAGAAATCGTGTGCCGTTTTACCAGGTTGCCTGATAAAGGAGAAAAAGTTTTGCCAATACGGGCAAAAAGTAATTTCAGGTAGTCATACACTTCTGTTGTAGTACCAACTGTTGAGCGGGGATTGCGGGTATTAACTTTTTGTTCAATGGCTATGGCTGGTGAAATTCCTTTGATGTAATCAACTTCGGGTTTGTTCATACGACCCAGGAACTGCCTGGCGTATGAGCTGAGACTTTCCACATAGCGCCGTTGGCCTTCGGAGTAAAGGGTGTCAAAGGCAAGGGAAGATTTTCCTGAGCCCGATAGCCCGGTTATAACAACCAGCTTTTCCCTCTCAAAAACCACGTTAACAGATTGGAGGTTGTGCATCCGGGCCCCTTTGATAACGATGTACTCTTTAGGATCGAACTGTTCTATTTCTTTGGATGATATCATGGCTTAATTTTCGCAAAACAAATTTTGCAAAATTACCACATCCCGTCGACTTTTTTTGCATCACAACGTTTTTATTAAGTTAATTAAAGGTTTGTTGGTTTTTGAGTTTTCAAAAGGTTTTATCATAGTTTGGTTGTAAAATTCAGGGTAAACCTAGTGGTTGGGTAAGAGGGTTTTCCTTGTAAGGTTTAACAGAATGCTAAATAATGGACATTTAATCAGGCCATTGGATACATAACTGCGATTTTTTTAGGATTAAAGTTTGGGGCTACTAGAGAAAAGGCGTCAAGAATTTTAATGTGGAATGGTTTTTGGTAAAGATAACTATTGTTGATAATAAATTTAGGCATATTTGAGTGCTTTGTTTGTCAAATTTGTGTTTCCGTGTTGTATTTGGCGTTACTTGTCTAGGTTTTTAGGTAATTATTTTCAAAAAAATAACGGGTTATGCTGTCGGCTTAAAAAAAAGATTTATATTTGTTGAAAACTTTCTTAAATATCCAAGTCATTCACTAAAAATAGGAGGCGAATTATAGAAAAAACTTTACTCTTGATTAATACATAAATAATAAGGAGGCCATTATTATGAATGACCGTGTTATTAGCGATCAAGAGTTAGTTCGCCAATATATTGCAGGTGATCACTCTTCCCTGGAAAGACTTATCAAAAAACATGAGAGTAAAATCTTCTCTTACATTATGCTTATTATTAAGGATAAGCATCTTGCTGAGGATATTTTTCAGGATACCTTTATTAAGGTTATCAATACATTAAAAGCTGGGGCTTATAACGAAGAAGGTAAGTTTCTTCCCTGGGTAATGCGCATTGCCCATAATCTGATTATCGATCACTTCCGAAAATCCAAGCGGATGCCCACAATCGATAATAGCGAAGATTATGATATTTTTGAAACTTTGAGGATTTTCGATTATACCATTGAGGACAAGATGGTTATAGAGCAAATTCATAAAGATGTTAAGACTTTGATAGAGTATTTGCCCGATGAGCAAAAGCAGGTTCTTAAAATGCGTCATTACGGGGATATGAGCTTCAAGGAAATTGCTGAACAGACTAACGTAAGCATTAACACAGCACTGGGAAGGATGCGTTATGCATTGATTAACCTCAGGAAAATTGTGGAAGAAAAGTCGGTTATTCTCACCCGTTAAGGCTGCTTTTCTTCTTCTTTCTGCTAGTATTTATTGGCTTGTTGTGTATTAGCACCGCCTGCTATTGGGATGGTGTGAATACTTTTGTCATAAAAAATCCGGGATCAAGGCATGTTTTTGAAAGTAAATTACCGTAAACCAGAAGTTTGCTTGTAACAGATAACAGCTAAGTATCATCTACCTGTAATTCATTTGTAAATGCCGCAAGCAACCTAAGAGAATAATCAGTTAAGAAGTTAACCTGAGGATTTTCACCTGACAAGATTTCCATTAACTTTGCAAAATCACTGTTCGTATTGCCCATGGAGAGCAGCAGCCCTTCTAATTTTTTACATTTTATGACACAATTTCCCCTTGAGGTTAAGCAAGATGTATCTTTAAAAACGCTCAATACATTCGGGTTGCCGGTTAAAGCAGCTCAGTATGTCCGGTTTTCACAAATAGAACAAATCCCTTTGTTAATTGAAATGGTTTCATTCGATCAACAGCCTTTTTTAATTCTGGGTGGAGGGAGCAATCTTTTGTTTTTGGATGATTATCCTGGGTTGGTAATCAAAAATGATCTCAAAGGGATATCCATAGAGCGACAAAACCAGTCTCATGTTTACCTTAAAGCCATGGCAGGCGAAAACTGGGAAAAGTTTGTCGAGTATTGTGTTGAGCATGGATGGGGTGGTCTTGAAAACCTCACGCTTATTCCTGGTAATGTAGGTACTGGACCCATGCAAAACATTGGTGCCTATGGCGTTGAACTTAAGGACACTTTTCACAGCCTGGAAGCCCTGGATATAGCAAGTGGACAAATCAAAACCTTTTATGGTGAAGATTGCCGTTTTGGTTATCGCGAAAGCTATTTTAAAAAAGAAGGGAAGGGGAAGTTTATCATTTTGTCAGTTGTTTTCAAACTTACCAGGAAAGACCATGACTTGAAAACAAGCTATGGACCAGTACAAAAAGAACTTCAGGAATTGAAGACTTCTCAGGTTGGGATAAAAGATGTAATGACCGCTATTAACCGTATCAGGAGAAGCAAGCTCCCTGATCCCCAGGTGCTGGGTAATGCCGGTAGTTTTTTTAAAAATCCTGTACTTCCCCAACAGCAGTTTCAGCAATTGGCTGAAAGATATCCCGACATACCTGGCTATCAAACCCAATCTACTATGGTGAAAACATCAGCGGCCTGGCTCATTGATCAACTGGGGTGGAAAGGATACCGTCAGGGGGATGCGGGGGTGCATAAAAAACAGGCCCTTGTATTGGTTAATTATGGCAATGCCAAAGGTTCCGAGATTATGGATCTGGCATATAATATTCAAAAATCGGTATTTGAGAACTATGGCATAAACCTGGAGCCTGAGGTGAATATTGTTGGTAAAACCAATTACCTTGATTAATTCGGCAAAATTTCAAGATCAAATTAGGTTAAATGTTTGCCTGTTTGCTTCAAATGGTGCAATTTTGCAAAATATAATACCAAAATCTAATTTTACTCCCCGGAAAATTTATGAAAAAGATTGAAGCAACAAGTTTGTTGGTAATAACATTTCTGTTGATTTACAGGGTGTTTGTAGGCATGGAAGTGCATGTGTTTTTAAGGGTTTTACTAACCTTGTTGGCCATTTTCTATTTATGGTTTGGATTTTTCCTTTTTAATCGTTTGGGGTTTAAAGATCTTCTAAAAAAAAAGGAAATTCGCAAGGTGTCAGCAATGAGGGTTGTCAGTAGTATCGTTGCAGGCTTACTGTATTCGTTCAGTCTTATAGCCTTAATGTTTGCCGTAAATTTTTACCAGGGGATGCAGGGGATGATGCTACTTGCCCTGATTCTTAATTTATCGATGCTTGCATTAAGTGTATTGTTTTTTGCATTTTATAAAAAGGATAAAAGGTATTATCGCCAGTATATTTTACGCTCTTCGGTATTGGCATTGGTATTTATGGCATTTTTGTTCACCCCGGTTGAGAAAAGGCTGGTGCGATTATTCCAAGAATATCCTGGCTTTATTGAAGCTTACAAGGAATATTGGGAAGAGCCAGGTAACCAGGAAAAACTTGAGAAGCTTAAGGAGGAAAGAAGCGCAATTCGTTAAAGAAGTAAAGTTGAATAAAATAACCCCGGAAGCTTCCGTAGCAACCGGGGTTTGTAATTAATATCTGGTTGAATGTTAGCTTAAATATTCCTGGCGAATATTTTCAGTCAGGCTTTCAAGTTTCATGTTGAGTTGTTTTTCTATCCTGGCAAAATCTTCTCGATGGTTCAGTGTGCTCTTCACGCCAAAATAGAATTTGATTTTAGGCTCTGTCCCACTGGGGCGCATGGTTATCTTACTACCGTCCTCAAGATAAAGCTGTATAACATTGGACTTTGGTAGGTTGATATCTTTTTCCTGGTTGTTTACCAGATCTTTTTCAGCCCCTGTGAGGTAGTCTTTAATGCGAATAACCGGAGAGCCATCAATGGTTTGAGGCGGGTTTGAACGGAAGTTTTCCATTAGTTTGCTAATTTCTTCCATTCCCTCTTTCCCTTTTTTGGTCACAGAAAGAAGTTTCTCCTTATAAAAACCATATTGCAGATAAATGTCGATGAGAAGCTGGTAGAGTGTTTTCCCTCTTTCTTTGGCCCATACCATGGCTTCAGCAATGATGCAGCAAGAAATTATTGCATCCTTGTCTCTTACCAGGTCGCCGATGAGATAGCCATAGCTTTCTTCACCACCACCAATAAACTTCTTTTGACCTTCAAGCTTTCGGATTACCTCGGCTATGTATTTAAAGCCGGTTAGAACGTCATAGCAATCAGTTTGGTAGTCTTTTGCAATATCTTTGAGTAACTCGGTTGTAACAATTGTTTTTACAATATACTCCCTGCCCTGGAGCTTTCCCTGTTGTTTCCACTGCGATAGCAAATAGTAAATGATAAGGGTGGCAGCCTGGTTGCCATTAAGCAATTCAAACTGGTTTTCAGGGTTTTTGATAGCTATACCTACTCGATCCCCATCGGGGTCGGTTGCCATAACCAGTTGGGCATCTACTTTTTTCGCTTTAGCCAGGGCCATCTCCAATGCCGCTGGTTCTTCAGGGTTGGGGGAGTGGACAGTAGGGAAATCACCACTGGTAACATCTTGCTCAGGGACGGAAAAGATGTTGTTAAATCCAAAAGCATGCAATGCCCTGGGCCCTATATCTACCGTCGAACCGTGTATGGGAGTAAATACAATGGGAAGATTCTTGTGTTTTTTTATGATCCCGGGAGAAAGGCTAAGTGTTTTTAATTGTTCAATATATAAATCGTCGGTTTCTTTTCCCAGAAGTTTAATTTGTTCGGGCTTTTTGTCAAAATTGATTTTTGATACATCATCAATTTTGTTTACTTCATTAATTACGTTGGTGTCATGGGGTGGGACAAGCTGTCCTCCATCGTTCCAGTAAACTTTATAGCCGTTGTATTCTTTCGGATTGTGTGATGCCGTAATAGCAATACCTGTTTGACATCCATAATGCCTGATGGCAAAAGATAGCATGGGGACAGGTCTTAGGTTTTCATAAAGATAAACCTGAAAGCCGTTGGCTGATAGTATTTCGGCTGTTATCTGTGCAAAAAACTTACTATTGTTCCGGCTGTCAAAAGCAATGGCAGCCTTGAGGGGCTTCTGGTCAAATTTATTTTTGATATAATTGGCCAAACCCTGCGTAGCCATCCCCACTGTATACTTGTTCATTCTGTTGGTACCAGTACCCATAATACCTCTTAATCCTCCTGTGCCAAATTCAAGATTGCGGTAAAATGATTCGGTCAATTCTTTAGGGTTGTTCTCTATCATATTAGCAACCTCGTTGCGTGTAGCTT
This sequence comes from Bacteroidales bacterium, assembly GCA_007131245.1. Classification (GTDB taxonomy): domain Bacteria; phylum Bacteroidota; class Bacteroidia; order Bacteroidales; family UBA7960; genus SKVR01. The sequence continues at coordinate 1,382 of SLQX01000282.1, read as the reverse complement.
CATCAAACTTCTCGCTGAGCCAGTTTTTTGCTCTTCGTAGAATCGTATCTTCAATTTTCATGCTTGATTCCTTATTAAATAAATGATTAATAAAATACAACCTGATGAAAGACAAAAGCGTATCTGCCTTCAGATTGTACCTGGTAAAATAGTTTGCAGTTATCTGTTATCTGTTATCTGTTAAGGACTATGGCGGTTCATGATTCTTTCTGCTTCCTGATTGCCAAGGTTGTAGGCCTTGGTGGCAAATTCAAATGCATTGCGGCTATCACGCAGATTTACATAGGCCCTTGCAATGGTAAGGTAAAGGTTTCCCCACTCTTCATCGCTCATGCGATGGTTGTATTCCTGCATCAGAGCAACGGCCCTCAGGTAGTCATTAACTTCCCTCCTGTATTCACGGGTTTTATTGTAGGCAACCGCTCTGCCCAGGTAACCATCCCAGTTTTGGTCATCGTTTCTGATAGCATCAGAATAGTCCTCAATGGCAGAATGGAAAGCTGCGCTACGATTTTCCATCATTTTAACATAGGCTCTGTTAATGAGAAGCTTGGCTTTTTCTTTTTCGAGCTCTTTTCTTTCCTGGCTATGTCGTGGAGTATTCCTGATTTTTCTGTCAGTTATCCTGATGGCATTGGTGTAATCATGTATTAGGCCAATGTAATTTCTGTCACGTTCACTTTCTTTTTGCTGCTCTTTAATAAGCCTTATGGAACCTCTGTATTTGTAGGCTTCAATGTTTTCATCATTCAGGCGGATGGCTTCGTTAAGTTTTTCCAGGGCTGTGCTCATATCATTTTGCTGAATGAGCCTTTCAGCCTCTCTTGTAAGCTGATTGGAGGTTATATAATTTTGGTTTCTCTCATCCATGGCCACAACAATTTTGTGAAAAATTTCTCTTCCCTGATCAAAGAGCTGTATGGCTTCACGCATCTCGTTGTCCTCCATTCGCTTAATGCCTTCCTCCATCAATCGCTTGACATCTTCTGTAGTATGTTGCTCCGAATCAAGCTGCTGTGCTTTGAGGCCAGATTCAGGAATGATTAAGAAAAACAAAAAGATGATGCCGGTTAGTAAGAAGTGATCGTTTTTCATGGTGTTTTGTGTTGTGTTTTAATCCAGAATACCCTGCTACTAAATTAATGTAAATAGGGATTATTTATCATTGATTAGGATGCAAAAATAATGCTTTTTCCGGTTTTAATTCAAAAATGTTGTTGGTTGTAATAGCTGATTTTCACGCGATTTTAAAGTATGGTGTCAAGCTTTTCAAGTTCAATACCCCTGGAACCTTTTACCATTATAGTATAACCCTCAAGGGGGTTTTGGGTTATCCATGCCAAAGCATCATCAACCTTTTTAAATGTTTTGGGGTTGGGGTA